>NZ_JAWRXB010000006.1:0-399598 GCF_046535245.1 Paraburkholderia sp. SIMBA_030 | reverse complement strand
ATGCGCTTGCCGTTGTGCGAGTAGTGATACCAGTACAGCAGCATCGAGCCGAGCGAGGCCATCAGCTTGTCGGCGATATCGCGTGCGCCGGGCAGGTTGTGGTCGTCTTTCTCGGGCAGAACCGTGCCCAGCACCGACACGCCGGTGCGCATCACATCCATCGGATGCGCGGCGGCCGGAATCCATTCGAGCGCGGCTTTCACGTTCGCGGGCAGGCCGCGCAACGCCCTGAGTTTGGTCTTGTAAGCGCTCAGTTCGGCCTGGGTCGGCAGCTTTTCGTGCACCAGCAGATACGCGATCTCTTCGAATTCGCAGGCGCCGGCGATATCGAGGATGTCGTAGCCGCGATAGTGCAGGTCATTGCCGGTCTTGCCGACCGTGCACAGCGCGGTGTTCCCCGCCGTCACGCCCGACAGCGCGACGGATTTCTTCGGTTTGAATGCGCCGGTGGCCGGCGTGCTGTTGTCTGCTTCGCTCATGTCTTTGTCTCCAACTGCGGGGGTTACTTTTCGCGGCCTGCCATGCGCCGAGCTTCCGTTCGCACGCGTGACAGCCAGGGTATCGGTACAGGCCGGCTCGCGGCCTCGTGGTGTCCTGTGAAACGGATGCTTATAACGCAAAGAACGGGCCATGCACGGCATCGCGTGCTAAGTGCTTGATTTAACGAAAAATCGAATTCGAAACGCGTTCGCACAGAATTTCACAAATGAAACATTGGTTTCGAATTCGAAACGGTTGCGCGCATAATAGGCGAACGCCTGAAGCCTTCCTGACCTCTTTCCGACCTGCGTCCAACTTGATAGCGAGCCGCCTGCCGTGAGCACCCCACCCTTCGACCCCGCGCAGCGCCCCCGCATCTGGGCCGTCAGCATCAGCCGCTTGCGCGATCTGTTTTTCGACATCGCCGGCGAGTACGTCGAACGCGCGGACCTGCGCATCGTCTCGCACGGCTTCGAGGATGCCGTGCATGAAATCGACACCGCGGGCGCGGGGCGTCCGGATGTCGTGATTGCCGGCGGTTCGAACGGCGCGTACCTGAAAACACGCGTCTCGGTTCCGGTCGTGCTGATCAACCCGACCGGCTTCGACGTGATGCACGCCCTCGCGCGAGCACGGCGCGACGGCGCATCGGTTGCCCTCGTCACGCACGGCGACACGCCCGACGAACTACGGCGCTTCACCGCCGCATACGGAATCGATGTCGTGTTCGCTTCGTATCAGTCGGCGCAAGACGCGGAAAGTGTCGTCCTCGATCTGCGCGATCGGGGTATCGACGTGGTTGTCGGCCCCGGACTCGTAACCGATCTGGCCGCCAGCGCCGGCATGGGCGCGGTGTTTCTTTATTCACGTGCGTCGGTGCGCGCCGCGTTCGATACGGCGCTCGAAGTCGCGCAGGCAACCCGCCGCGAAACGGTTCGGCGTCAACGGCTCGACAATCTGCTGCAGCATCTGCGCGATGGCGTCGTCGCGCTGGATGCGCAAGGGCGAGTCGAGGCGATGAACCAGCGCCTGGCTGCCGTGCTCGGCATCGACGCGGCGAAGGCGGTAGGCCGCCCCCTGCTCGAACTGGCGCCCGATCTCGCAGGCGCGCTGCCGGACTCGGACGACGACACGTTCGTCCCGGTACGCGGCGTGAGCTATGCCGTGCATCGAGGGCCGCTTGCGGGCAACGGCGCGGCGGCCGGCACGGTGCTGACGTTTCAGGAATCGCGCGCGGTGGAACGGCTCGACCGCACGTTGCGCTCGCGGCAGCGCGTGCAGCAGTTCACGGCGCGTTACCGGCTCGACGATATCGTCGGCGCATGCGCGTCGATCGAGCGGGTGCGCACGCTCGTGCAACGCTACGCCAAGTCGGACGCTACCGTGCTGATTCTCGGCGAGAGCGGAACCGGCAAGGAAATGGTCGCGCAGAGCATGCATCAGCTAAGTGTGCGCCGCGACTTTGCGTTCGTCGCGATCAATTGCGGCGCGTTTCCTGAGGCATTGCTCGAAAGCGAGTTGTTCGGCTATGAAGAAGGCGCGTTCACCGGCGCACGCAAAGGCGGCAAGGCGGGGCTGATCGAAGTGGCGCATCGCGGCACGCTGTTTCTCGACGAAATCGCCGAAATGCCGTTGCCGTTGCAAAGCCGTCTGCTGCGTGTATTGCAGGAGCGCGAGGTCGTGCGGCTCGGCTCGACGGAGCCGACGCGAGTCGACATTCGTGTCGTCGCGGCGACGCATCGCGCGTTGACCGAGGGCATCGAGGCGGGTCGCTTCCGCGCGGACCTCTACTACCGGCTCAACATCCTGAGCATTGCCCTGCCGCCGTTGCGTGAGCGGCCAACCGATCTGCAACCGCTTGCCGTCGAACTGCTGCTACAGGCCGCGACGCGCGAGCCGCGGCTTGCCGCTCGCATCCCCGACTCGGATATCGCTGCCCGTGTCCTTGCCGGTATCGGCGAGCCGTTGCGACGTTACGCGTGGCCGGGCAACGTGCGTGAATTGCAGAACGTGATCGAACGGATCGCGGTTGAACTGGCCGATGCGGATCCTGGCGAGGCGGGAGAAACCGTCCTGACGCGCGACGTTCTGCGCACCGTGGCGCCTGAAATCTTCGAACCGCCCGCGCGCATCGAGCAAGCGGCACTGACGTTGCGCGAGCGCAGCCGTCATGTGGAAGCGGATGAAATCCGCGCGGCGCTGGCTGCGTGCGACGGCGATCGCGACACGGTCTGCAAGGCGCTCGGCATCAGCAAGACGACGTTGTGGCGGAAGTTGAATGCGGCACAGTAGTGTGGGACGTCGCCCGGTATCCGCACGTCATCGCTCATGACCAGTGCGCCGGTACCCGGATGTTCCCTACCCAGTGGCCCGCGAGGCGAGGGTTTGCGAGCAGAGAGAACACGCCGCGACATATTTCGACATAACTTGTTGCGGGTCGAAAGCTGGACACGTGTTCGCCAGACACGAGCGCACTACGCCAGGCTCTTCCTCACGAGGATCGTGTAGTCGATTGCGCGGTGAGCTCCTCTGCTTTCGAAAGAAACAGCTTCAGAACTGGAGAGGTGTTGGACCTGCTGTAGCCGATAACGAGATCAACCGTCGGTGCATCGCCTTCAAGGGGCCGGCTGACGACCGACCATGGCAGCAGATTGGTCGCGTACTCCGGCATCAACGCCAGCCCACGCGTGGACGCCACGAGCGACATCGCCATCGCGAGATTGTCGACGCCGTGTTCGGACGTGATATCGACTCCGGTTCAGCTCGCAGAAACGCCAGATCGAGCCGGCCACGCGCTAGCGCATCGGCGAGGTCCGGCGAATAACCGCTCGATATGGTGACGTCGATACCCGGGAATTCATCGCGCAGAACCTGCATGGCGCGCGGCAGCCAGGTAATTTCCTCGCCGGTCTGAAAGCCGAGCGCAAAGGACCGTTTCGCCGGCTGCGCAGCGCGGCGCGCAGCCTCGGTGGCGGCGTCGACCTGCGCGAGCGCGAGCCGCGCATTGCGACGTGTGCGGGCGCTGTTCGGCCGCAACCGTGAGGCTGCCCGTCTCCGCGACGGCAACGAAATAGCGCAGATGTCGAAGCTCCATGGATCCCTCGACGATATCCCATGCCTCATAGGCATGCCCACCAGCCTACAAAGTCTTGTTGCTTTCCACAATAGGCTACTAGATTAACCATCAGGCAACGATACAGCGCCTACCAGCACTCTGCAACGGACTGGCAGCGCCTTCGCCCCATACCTTTCATCTATATCGCAGAGGAATCTGAAATGACTAACCCAGTCGTTGTAATCACCGGCGCGCTTACCGGCATCGGTCGCGCCACAGCATTGGCCTTCGCGGACAGCGGCGCCCATCTCGTCGTTTCCGGCCGCCGTGAAGCCGAAGGCAAAGCGCTCGAATCCGAACTTCGCGGACTCGGCGCAGACGCCGTGTTTGTCCGCGCCGACGTCCGTGACGACGACGATGTTCGCGGCCTCGTCGATCAGGCCGTCGCCCGCTTCGGCCGCGTCGATGTTGCCGTCAACAATGCCGGCACGGAGGGCCAACCGGGTTCCGTCGTCGACCAGACGGCGGAAAGCTACACCGCGACCTTCGACACCAATGTGCTCGGCACACTGCTCAGCATGAAGCACGAACTGCGCGTGATGCAGGCGCAGGGGCACGGCAGCATCGTCAACGTGTCGTCGACCTACGGCCATGAAGGCGCCGCTCACGCGTCGGTCTACGTCGGCAGCAAACATGCGGTCGAAGGCATGACGAAGTCGGCCGCGCTCGAAGTTGCAACGTCAGGCGTGCGCGTCAATGCAGTCGCGCCGGGACCGACCGAAACCGGCATGCTCGACCGCTTCACCGGCACGGCGGCGCGCAAGGCCGCGCTTGTCTCGACGGTGCCGCTGGGCCGCATCGGCCAGCCTGACGATATCGCCCGCGCGATCCTGTTTCTCGCATCCGATGCAGCGTCGTTCATGACGGGCCAGATCGTCTCTGTCGACGGTGGCAAGACAATAGGTTGATTCCAGACAAAGGCCCACCAGGAGAATCCGTCATGACCCACCTCGCAGGAAAGACCGCTCTCGTCACGGGCGCATCACGCGGCATCGGCCGCGCCAGTGCGCTCGCACTCGCCAAGGCAGGCGCGCAGGTGCTCGTTCACTACAGCAGCGGGGAAAAAGAAGCGGATGCTGTCGTCGCCGACATTCGTGCGGCGGGCGGCAACGCCCAGAAAGTCGCCGCGAATCTGCGCGATGCCGACGGCCCGCATACGCTCGCCAGGCGCGTGCGCGCCGTGGTCGGCCACCGCCTGGACATTCTCGTGGCGAATGCCGGCATTTCAAAGGCGGCAAGCATCGAGGAAACGACCGTCGAAGATTTCGACGACCTGTTCGCCGTGAATGTGCGCGCGCCCTACTTCCTCGTGCAGCAGTTACTGCCGGTGATGTGCAAAGGCAGCAACGTGGTGCTGCTTTCGTCGCTCGCGGCGCATACCTCGGTGGGCAAGCTACCGGCCTATGCGGCGACCAAGGGCGCGGTCGACACACTCGTCAGGCATTTCGCTTCCGCACTCGGCGAACGTGGCATTCGCGTGAATGCGGTCGCGCCCGGTGTCGTCGAAACCGATATGTCCAACTTCACGAAGACCGACGCGGGACGCGAACTCACGCTCGGCATGCAGGCGTTAAAGCGCGTCGCGCAACCCGATGACATCGGCGGTGCGATCGTGTTTCTCGCCTCGGACGCGGCACGCTGGATTACCGGTGAAACGCTGCGTGTCGACGGCGGCTCGAAACTCTAGACCAGGACCAGACCGATTCACGCCAATTTTCAATGTCTTCGAGAAATTTGATTAATCACCATGACCACACGATCACCATAGGTGGCGATCACCCGCGCCAACTCGGGCAACCGACCGGACGCCGCGCGTAAGTACAGCGACGTGGAGGCGACCAAATTGAGTCACTTCTGATCCGCAGGACGCCCAGCCCCGAGCCCCTCCAGCAGCGGCCGAAGCGCATCGAGTTCCGAGCCGAACCCGGCCCAATCCCCTGCCTTCAGTCTCTCGATCGCGCGGTCATAATGGGCCAGCGCCTCGCGGGCGCGCGCGTCCGGCGTGCCCTGGGCCGGGCCTTGAGCCGGCGCTGCCGTCGGAGCGGTTTCCTTGAAGAGCGCAGCCAACGCTTCGCCCAGGGTCTCCTCCATCACCACACGGTCGCCGTAGGCGGCAATCACCCGTTTCAACTCGGGCAACTGACCGGACGCCGCGCGTAAGTAGAGCGGCGAAACGTAGAGAATCGAGTTCCCGATCGGCACGACCAGAAGATGACCGCGAATGACGCGCGAGCCCATCTGGTTCCACAGCGAGATCTGCTGCGAAATCCCGGTATTCTGCTGGATGCGCGCTTCGATCTGAAACGGTCCATAGACCAGCTTGTCCTTCGGGAACGCGTAGACGATCAGCTTGCCGTACCCGGGTGGATCGCAGCGCGCCGCCAGCCAGGCGATCATGTTCTCGCGCTGGCTAGGCACCATCGGCAGCATGAGGACGAACTCGGCGCGCGGCTCCCCAGGCAGATGCATGATCATGTAGTAAGGCGCCATCGGCGTGGGCGCATTGCCGCCGTCGATGCCGCCCAGTCCCCGCGGAAACTGCCAAAGATCCTCGCGGTTATAGAAAACCTCCGGCGCATCCATGTGATACGCGCGGTAGAGTTGCGCCTGAATCAGGAACATATCTTCAGGGTAGCGGATATGCTGCTGCAGGTCTTGTGGCATCGCTTGCAGAGGCTTGAACAGGCCCGGAAAAATGCGTCGGTAGGTCCGCAGAATCGGATCTTCAGGATCGCTAACGTAAAAGTCGACCGTGCCGTTATACGCATCGATCGCCACCTTGACCGCGTTGCGGATGTAATTGGCGCCGTCGCCGATACCGGGCTGGGAGTAGGGAAACCAGTGGCTGATCGTATACGCGTCCTGCATCCAGAAAAGGCGTCCGTTGCTCACGACGATATAGGGATCGTGGTCGAGGCTTAGGAACGGGGCGATCGTGCGCACCCGGTCCTGAATGTTCCGGTGCAGCAGGATCCGGCTATCGTCCGTGATGTAGCCGGTCAGCAAGATGTTAGGATCGTCGAGTTGCCAGGCGAAGAGGCTGCGTCGCGCCGTGCTGCCGATAGCGACACCGTCGCGTCCGCTGTAAGCGGTGTAGACGTTGTCCTTTCCCTTGGGGTAGTCGAACTCGGGTACGCTGCCCTTCACGATGACGTAGCCCTGCCCGCCTTCGCCGAAATAGAGGCGCGGCTCGTGGATGGCCGGGCCGCCATCGGCGGCCGGCGGAATATCTCGCAGATAGAGCGACGGCAAGCCCTCCGTGGATTTCTCGGTGACCGGCGACATCACGACGCCGTTGCCGTGCGTGAACAGCAGATGCAGGTTCACCCAGGTCTGCGCGTTGGCCGGCAGCATCGCCGACTCCAGTTCGCGCGCCGACAACATCACCTGCCGATAACCGGCATCGAGCCGGTAGCGGTCGATATCCACCGCGAAGAATTTGTAGTAAGTCCTGATCTCCTGCAGCTGCGCGTAGGTATCGGTCAGCGGCTGCACATCCCACAGGCGGATATTGTCGATGGTCGCGCGATTAGCCTGCAGCGACGCGAGATTCAGCCCCTCCTCGGCCGCAAACGGCTTGACCTCGATCTGCGCAAGGCCGTAGGCCCGTCGAGTCAGCGCGATATTGTGCTCGATATAGGGCGTCTCCAACTGTAACTCGCTCGGCTTGACATAGAAGCGCTGGAACAACGCCGGGTAGATCACAGCGAACGCGAACGAACTGCCGAACACCAGCACCGCCGCGGCAGCAGGCAATCGATAACTCCGCAGGCGCACGTTAATCCACAAGGCGACGGCCGCCGCAGTCGCCAGGCCGACGAGCATCCATAAGACCGGCAAATCGACGTGGAGATCGGTATAGCCTGCGCCGACCACGACGTCGTTATCGTCGTAGAGCAGCAAAAAACGGTCGAGCCAATAAGACCAGGCCTTCAGTAAAAAGAACAGGCCGAGCAGTGCCGAACCATGAGCGATAGCGGCGGGCGAGAGACCCCGCGACGGCTGTTCGAGCACGATGTCGCCACGCGCGCCGTAGATGATGCCTGCAACGACCGTGCTGGCGAACAGCACCCGCAACAGCCAGTTCTTGAGCGCGAGATAGGCAGGCAGCGAGAAGAGATAGAAGCCGATGTCCTTGTCGAAGATTGGATCGCGCTCGCCGAAGGGCACCTGACGAAGGAAGCGCAGCGCGACGTCCCAGTTCGACATTTCGCTAGCGGCAATCACCAGTCCGATGAGGACCGCGCCGCCCGCGATGATGGAGCGCCAAGGAATGCCAGGCGCAACCTGGTCGGCCAGTTCGCTGATGATCTCGTGCGTGCGCGACGAAAAGGCCTCGCCCGCTAGCGAGGGTTTGAAGCGGAAGCGCCGCGCGCAACGATGCGCGACAAACGCGGACATCCATATCGCACCCGCCGAAGCAGCGAACACGGCGACAAACAGCCACGCCTTGGCGGAAAAGACCGTCCAGAACACATCGACATAGCCGATCGAGGAAAACCACAGCCAGTCGACCAGAATGCCCGTGATGCGACCGACAACGATCAGGCTGGCGATGACGACCGCAGCCGCGATGCCATAGCGTCTCCAGCGCACGCCGGATCTCACTTGCGACCGCATCGATCCTCCCTTGCTGGCTCACCGCATCTTGCCAGCGCCGACCGGATCATTGTGCACCGCCGATAGCGACCGGTACAGCCGGAATGGACCCTCGCTACCGCCACGCCGAATGCCGGTCAAACGCAACATCGCGCCGCTCAGCTGAGTGTATAAATAAAGCTCTCGGCCGCGGAAACGACAGCACCGGTTTTCGGAGTCGATGCGCGATGGGTTAGCGGCAATCGGAGGTAGCGATGACCGATCTCTATCATCAGATCACGATCGAAGCGCCGGCGGACCAGGTCTTCGCCGCGCTGGCTACCCAGCAAGGGCTGAGGGCGTGGTGGACCGACGACAGCGTCGTCGATGCGCGTCCCGGCGGCATGGCCGAATTCGGTTTCATGGAACGCAGCGTGGTTTTCCGCATGCGTTTCGATGAGCTGGATCCGCCGCACCGGCTGGCGTGGTCGTGTCTCGGCGGGCCGCCGGAGTGGGTCGGCACCACCATCAGTTTCGAACTTGCCGCGCTCGACGCCGGCAAGACCCAAGTCTCGTTCCTGCACGCCGACGCACGCTCGGCGGCCAAGGCAATCGCGGAACGCAACACGACCTGGGGATGCCTGATGCGCCAGCTCAAGCACCATCTTGAAGGCATCCCTTTCAACCCGGTGTTCAAGGTGTCGGGGCAATAACGTTGTGCGCCGCAACGAAACCGCGGCGCATGACATCACTTTTTGCAACAGGAGCAATGATGGAACGCTCAATGCGTGACTTGGCGTCATTGCCGCAGACCGGCCGACTATCGTGTCGCTGCCACAGGACCGGCTCGCACAGTTGAATCCTCGTACGACCCTGGCTGTGTCGCTGGAGCCGCATGGCGGGTCGCCTACCGGACAACCAACCGGGCCGGTACTGGCGAAAGGGCTTGTCGGCGGGACGTGAGCTATTCCTGCCGCCGTGTTCTTCGCGTGAATCCGTATTTAATCGAAGCGCGTGCATCCGCCGGACCGGGTCTTCGCGCCGACCAACGAAGCATTCGCGGCGTTGCCGGCCGGGACGGTCGAGACGCTGCTCAAACCCGAGAACAGGACGATCTTGGTGAAAGTGCTCACGTATCACGTCGTACCGGGCCGGGTCACCGCACATGACCTCGCGATGGCCGTCGAACAGGGAGGCGGTAAGGCAAGCCTGAAAACGGTCGAGGGCGATTCGCTTATCGTCAGCAAGGACGGCAAAGGTTGAGCCATCACCGACGACAAGGGGGATATCGCCCATGTGACGATTGGCGACGTCATGCAATCCAACGGTGTGATTCATGTCGTCGACACGGTGCTGATGCCTTGACGTCCGTGTGAAAGCCTCGGGGGACCGAAACGTGCGTTGCGGTCTAAACGTACGTGGCGGTCGTCATGAGCGCGGGCCGCTCGCAACCGGCCCGCGAAGATTGTCGCTACTCGAGGACGCCCTGCCCGGCCGGCGCGACGCACACCGCGCGACTCACCTCTGCTTCGGGCGTGACCGCCTCCGGTTGCGTGCTCACGGCCACGGTCGCAAGCGGCAAGCGAACCACGAATTCGGCGCCCGTGCCCGGACCGTCGGAGAACGCCTCGACCGTACCGCCGTGGTCCGCGACGATATCGCGCACCACCGACAAACCGAGCCCGAGACCGTTCACGGCAAGCGCGCGGCCTGCGAGACCGCGAGCGTACGGCTTGAAGATCGCCGCGAGTTCGCCGGGCGCGATGCCGATGCCGTTGTCGCGCACGCTGATGTAGCAGTAGCGCCCGGCACGCGCCGTCATCACCTTCACAGAATCTGTGGCCGCGGAATATTTGAGCGCGTTCGACATCAGGTTGACGAACACCTGCGTCAATTTGCCGAAGTCGCCCTGCACCAGCAGCGGCGCGCTGCTTGCCGTCAGATGAATCGGCGCATGCACAGGCACGCCCGATTCGGCGACCTGAATGCAATGCGCCAGAAGGTCGTCGACATCCACGTATGCGGGATGCGCAGCTTGCGTATCCGGTAACGGATACGTCGGCGTCTCGCCCGCCTGTTCATGCGGGCTCGCATGCTGAGCGTGGGCCGGCGCCATCAATTGCTCGGCCAACTGACCCAGCAGGCTCGCTTGCCGCGATAGCAGAACCGCGTATCGCGCGAGCTGCGCGTCGTGGCCGTAGTGAGCGTTCAGCAGACGAGCGAGCAGGCCGAGCGGCGTGATCGCGTTGCGAATCTCATGGCCGATCATCGGCCCGATGATGGCGGGTTGGTTCGCTTCGTCGTCCGTGTCAGTCTGATCGCGAGCAGTCGCGATCCGGGGCCTTGGAGTTTCAGCGGTTTCCGGGCCGCCTTGTTTGTGCGGCTTTCCCTCGCGTTCGGCGCGCGGAGGCTCCACCACCGCATCGTGCAAGCGTTCGATTTCGCGAGTCTGCGCGGTGCGAAGCTGCTGCACGCAGTAGGTGCACAACCCGATGATCGGAAAAGCGGCCAGCCGATGCTTCAATGCCGCTTCATAGTCGAGCAATGCAGCCCAATCGGTGGTTTCGTTGCAGACGGCGTCGCCGGCTACCCTCAGCCCCTCGAAGCCGCGCCCGAGCGCGTCGTTGATCGCCGCCGACCACAAGCTGACCGTGGCGCCGCCGTCGAAGCCGTTTTTAGGGCGCGCGTAGAGTTGCGCGCCATCGAGAATCTGCAACTGGCCCGATGCGACGTATTCAGCGAGTGCGGGTGCCGTCCGCGTGAGCATATAGCGAGCTTTGTCCGGTCCCAGCAGCGCCGGCGCGACCCACACGCCGACTTCGCGATTGGCGAGTCCCGCATGCAGGAATTCCGCCGTGACGCTGAGTAGTTCCCTACGCGATTCGTAGAAGTGACACAGATGAGTGCCCCATGAGATAGGGCCAAGCGCGGCAAAACCGCTTTTACGAGATCCGGTGGTCATCGTTTCCCTGGAAGTGCGTGGGTCAAGAACCACAGTCGCGCTAGTCGGCACGTTTGCCTGCGCGCTCGAATATGAATATCACTGCACCTTGCGCGCAGATCCGTCAGTCTTGAAGACAAAAGACGGAACTGCCGCGATCGGTTCGTTATGCGGAATTCAGCAGGAAATTAAGGTACGTGAGGGGAACGTTTAAAAAAATACTTGTTTTCCCTAGCCGCATCTTTGCTGTCAGAACGCATGTTTGTCATACGCGCGTCATGGTGGCGAAGGGCCGCACTGGATAGCAATGTCGATGCCGAAATCGAACGACCGATCGCGGCGAGTTGTCGTCGACGATTTCGCCCAATAGTGCGCCGAAGCGGCTTCTTTGCTGCTCGCGCGGGGCTTGTATAATCTGCCGCGCCCGCCGACTGTACGATCCCTATCCGTGACCCTCGCCCCGCCTGCCCTCACTTTCCGCAACGCCCTGTTCGCGATGCTCGGCATCGGCCTCGTCAACATGCTGGTCGCACTCGACCAGACGGTCGTCAGCACGGCGCTGCCTTCGATCGTCGCGGAACTGCATGGCTTCGAATACTACGCATGGATTGCGAGCGCGTACCTGCTGGCCTCGGTCGTGACGGTGCCCGTGTTTGGCCGGCTCGGCGACTATTTCGGCCGCAAGCGCTTCGTCATCGCGGCGGTCGTCACGTTCACCGCCGCCTCGGTGCTGTGCGGCCTTGCCAACAACATGCCGTTCCTCGCGATCGCGCGAGGTCTGCAGGGCATCGGCGGCGGAATGATGGTGGGCACCGCCTTCGCCTCGATACCCGACCTCTTTCCCGATCCCCGCGCGCGGGTTCGATGGCAGGTGGTGATGGCGGCGGCGTACGGAATCGGCACCGCGGCGGGACCGTCGCTGGGCGGCTGGATGAGCGAGCATTGGGGTTGGCGCTCCACCTTCCTGATCAACCTGCCGGTGGGCGCCGCCGCGTTCTATTTCATCTGGGCGCATCTGCCGGACTTTCATCGTCCTCGCGAAGGCGAGGTGCGTATCGACTGGCTCGGCGCCGGACTTGTCGCGCTCGCGCTGGGCGGCCTGCAGGCATTCATCGAGGCGGTGCCGAAGGATGGCTTGACGACCGGCAACCTCGTGCTGGCAACGTGCGTGGTGGCTGCCGCGGTTGCGTTGCTGATCTGCGAAAAGCGCGCCACGCATCCGATCATCCCGCTCGACCTGTTCAAGGATGCGCAACTGGTCACGCTATTCGCGCTGTCGCTGCTGTCCGGCTTCGTGATGTTTTCGCTGATTTTTTTCGCCCCGCTTCTGTTGCAGGGCGGGTTCGGCTTGTCACCGCAACAAGCCGGTCTGCTCGCCACACCGATTGCAGCGTGTATCGCGATCGGCAGTCTGGTGAATACGCGCATCGTCATTCATCTGCGCCGGCCCACGAAAATACTGTCGACCGGGTTTGCTCTGCTGCTGTTCGCCTCCATCGGCCTGGCGTTTGCCGATGCATCGACCCGGCATCTCTGGATCGAGCTGCCAATGGCTGCGGTAGGCATCGGGCTCGGATTTATCCTCAACAACCTGAACGTGTTTGCGCAGGAAATTGCCGGACGCGAACGCTTCGGCATCGCAACGGCGCTATTGCAGTCCACCCGCATGGTGGGCGGGATGCTCGGCACGAGCATCGTGGCAACGGTCGTCTCGCACCACTATCGCGACGTGGTGACGCGCACCATGAGCGTGCTTGGCGAATCGGTGGCCGCACAGTGGCTGCCGCGCTTTGTCGACTTGCGAATCCTCATCGACGACGCGTTGAGAGCAAAGCTGGTCGACGATATGAAGCCGTCTGGACTGAACCCGTTGGTCTTCATCGGCGCCGCACGCGATGCGCTGGTTCAGTCGATTCATATCGGCGTCTGGCTGACAGCCGTTGCGTCGCTGGCGGCGGCGCTCCTTGTGCAAAGGATTTCGCACGTCGTGTTTCGCCGCAGTTGAGCACTTGAGCCCACGTCTGCCTGAAGCAGCGTGACGGTAAAGTTCTTGCCGCCGCCATTGCCGCTAATCGTGCAAGTCTGGCTGGTGATCTGGCCGGTGAACGTGATGGTGCCGTCAGCCGCATGTGAAACGGCCGGTACGACGGCTGCTGCGTGAACCGCGGCGAGAACGCCTGAGCGCATGAATTTCATTGTCATCCCCATTGATAAGTAAGGCCTGCTATTGAAAAACGTGTGTAAGGCGGGTTCAGAAATAGCATTGCGCTCAAACCGACCGCGCCGGTGACTATTAACGGAATAGGGCAAAAAGGGGATGGTCAAACAATGTCACGCGGGGATGGGGGGAATTTTTAAATACCGTTAAATCATTGATAAGAAAGGATAAATTTCAACACCCAAAGGCTGAATTGCATCGTATATGAGACCGTCAGAGCCTCTTTGTCGCATCGAAAACCGGTAATGGAACCGCCCCCAAACTAACTGGACCGTATGGTTCATTGAAATTTGGTTGTAAGTCGCCGTTGCTAGAGTCTCCGAGGCATTTTTCCGCTAAATGCCGGACGGTTTTCTTGCGGACAAGCAAAAAGGACAGGAGCGGTAACCCATGAATACAGCTCGTGCATTCTGGCTTATTCTGACGCTGCTTTTGATGAACCCTGCATGGGCGTTTCAGTCCAGGGTCGTCGCCATTCCCAGCGCCGCGATGCATAAATCGTTCGAGGCGACCGTGGTGCTGCCCGACCAATACATCCGCGGCAAAGAAGCCAGCCGCTTCCCCGTTGTCTATTTGCTGCACGGCTCCGGCGGTGACTACACCGACTGGACCACGAATTCGCAAATCGCCAGGTTGGCGGACCGCTATCACGTGATCCTCGTGATGCCGGACGGCGGTCACGAGAGCTGGTACATCGACAGCCCGGTCGATCCGCGCAGCCGTTATGAAACGTACGTAGGTGCGGAAGTCGTCGCATTTATCGACTCGCATTTCCGCACGATTGCCGCGAGACAATCACGCGCGATCACCGGCTTGAGCATGGGCGGCTTCGGCGCCTTGCATATTGCGCTGGACCGGCCGGCCGCATTCGGTGCCGCCGGGAGCATCAGCGGCGCGGTCGATCCGCGCGGCTGCGAAGACGAGCCCGGCATCAACGAGGTATTCGGCGACCCCGCTCGACACGCTGCCTACTGGAACAGCAAGGCGATCGTCGAAAACGCCCACAGCTTTGAAAATGCCCATATCGCGCTGACTATCGATTGCGGCGTCAACGACTCTTTCGTCACTTCGAATCGCACGCTGCATGAACGGCTTGTCGAGCTCGGCGTGCCGCACGATTACGCGGAGCGACCAGGCGGACATACGTGGAAGTACTGGGCGAATGCGGTTCAGTATCAGGTTCTCTTCTTCGCGACTTGCTTCAAACGCAACGGCGGGTACGCGCAAAGTGCGTAGACGTAACGGGTTGGTTCGTTGCGCCGGCCTGGGTGGCGCGCCGCAGAGTGACGAACGCCGAAATTCTGAATTTCAAAAAACCGCTAGAACGCCGTTCTGTGGCCTCGGTCGAAATGACAACAACGAGGATCCTATGAACAGACAACACCTGACCCTAGCGCTTTTCGCCGCCGCAACCTTATGGAACGCGGACTGTTACGCAGCGCAGCCCGATTACGCTTATTCGACGACGGTGCATCTATCCGACGGCAAAACGCTGAGCTGTGCCGTGAACGAGCCGATTCGCGCCGTCCGCACCTCCGCCCCTGGGCTCAGCAGGCGTGAAGAAACGGAAGCCGACGTATTGGCGACTCAGCGACTCCGCCTGCTTAGCGGCCCCACGTCTGAATATCCATCGCCGTATACCGCGCCGAACGTGACGTGCGGCGCGGTGGGTTGACCTTCAGCGGCACTCGCCTGCCCCCGCCTTGCAAGCGGCGTCTCGATGGGCAAGGCTACCGGCAACGAACATCCGGGCCGCCGACCGGTCGCGACGCGTGCGCAGCCAGTAGCAGAATGCGCCCGGGCGCTTGCAGCTCATTGGGTACGATGCGGAACGTCGTCCGGGAAGGGGTACGGCGCGTGGGGGCCTGGCCATTCCGCTACCGGTGGCCCGCGCAACGCGTCGCATCCAGCGAAACCGAACAGAATTCCGCACGTTAGCAAGCTGGCTAAAACGCGCCACATCGTCGCTCGAGCGTTCATCGCACACCTCCTACTCGATGAAGCAACGCTATTGCCTTACCGCCGCTCGCTTAAAGGAAAATTTTCCCGAGTTCGCCAGCAATGATCAGGCAATTGACACCCGCGTTGGAGCAGCGTGGATCCCCGGGGCTACGCACCCCGCCACAGAAAACCATGATCCGCCGAAAATGAAAACGCGGCGAGCGGATAAAATCCGCCGCCGCCAATTGGAGAACGTCGACGAACGGAACCGCCAGGCGGTTCCGGTTTCCGGATCAGAAACGCGTGCGCACGCCCGTGGTCAACTCGAGCTGGTTGGTCGCACCAAAGAAAGCCTCAAATTAGACGCGAATCCCGAAAGTTAGATACTCGCTTTCGAAGAAGGCAATGCGCCGGTGTTACCTTGACTCACGCTCCGGGCCGATTCGCGCAACGCATGTCTTCCTTTACTGCGCCGAATGGTAAGCAGGACCAGCAAGACAACCGGGACGATCAGAAGCCCTTCGGCCAGTTCCGGATCAAGAGGAAAATGCAATGTGTGAAGTGCCTTGAGTCCTGCCGACGTCAGGGAGAGCACGTAGTACGAGATGGCGGCAACGGAAAGGCCCTCAACTGCATTTTGCAGCCTCAACTGGCTTCGCGCGGTCTGATTCATGCCTTCGAGTAACCGGGTCGTGTCTTCTTCCTGCGCGAGATTGACACGCGTGCGCAGCAGATCGACGGCTCTCGCCACCCGTCCCGCGAATTGCTCGTGGCGCGCCCAGACAGTCTTGCACGTCTCCATCGCCGGAGCAAAACGCCGCTCCATGAATTCGGCGATCGTCGGCATCCCTTCGATGCGTTCTTCGCGCAGTTCCTGAATGCGGGCAAGCACGAGTTTTTCATAGGCACGCGACGCGCTGAAGCGCCCGCTCGAGCCCGCCAGCGATTCGATGCGGACGGCAAGATGCGTGAGGCGCACCAGCAACTCGGCATCGTTGCGGCGCCCCTGGCTCGTGTCCATGCTATGCATTAACGGCTGAAGCGCCGACTGCAACTCGTCGAGACTTCTGCCCAGTTCGCGGGCAACCGGCAACGCCAGCAAGGCCATCATCCGGTATGTCTCGATCTCGTAGAGGCGCTGCAAGAGACGTCCGCCCTGCTCTTCCCGAAAGCCATTGTCAATCACGAGAAAGCGCGAAAATCCGTCGGGCCGGATAGCCCAGTCGCAGTAAACCTGCCCACCGCCCAACACATTGCCCCCCACCAGAACGGGACCGTCGATCCACTGCCTCGCGTTCTGGCTTGCCGCAGCGGCTGCGTCGCCCGACACGAGTTCCATCCGGATCGCAACGAACCGCTTGCCTTCAAAACCACGGAACCAGTCGGATGGAACGTGCCCCGACGGCAGATCGGAGAAATAGTCCGCGTCATGGCGTTGCGCAACAAATGTGAAGGTGGAGAATTCCGTGTGCCTCTCCCACTTCAACTGGCTCCCCTCATTCCACCGTGCCGAGTAATGCGTCGTTCCGTCGGCGGGGACTTCCAGGGAGGTCAGTCTGCAGAGCGATCGAAGGAGTTCTTCGTGAATGGAAGGGTCATCATCGGAATAGATAGCAAAGTGCGCGAGCGCCACCGATCCGCCGATCCGGAGAAACGGTCGCGCGTGCAACTCGCGCGCGAGACTGGCACGCAGGAAATGATCCATAGCTGATCTTCTTTCTGATTTTTGTTGACGTTGCTCTGTATGCACCTTCCGCCTATATCACCGCCTATGTCGCTAATGGCAGTGCGTCGCGCATTGCCCGCCGAAGGCCTGGTCAATGGGCCTTGATGCCGATGAAGGCGATCGACCTCGACGATCGACACTACCAGGCACTCACGAAGGCGTGGACAAGCCGGTTGAATACCGCCGGATTCGCGACGTTCATTCCATGCGATGCGCCGGCAATGGTTTGTTTGTCCGTGTAATCGATCCAATCCGCGAGCTTTTCAACGTTGTTGCGAAACATGCGAGGACTCTTTTCCCCTTCGATCAGTAGCGTCCTGCACTTCACGTCACGCGCCGCGTCACGTGAGTACGCCGGTAAAGGATCGCGAAACTGCTTCGGAAGCGTGGCGGCGTTGTCGATCGCCATCGTGCGAAAACTGGACGGACTTTTGCGCCAGAAGCCGGGGATGCTCACCGAATCGACGAAGAGCTCCAGTCCGGCGTCAATCGCACCGCTTTCAATCAGGTCAGCGACTTTGGTGCGAAGTGCATTGGTCGCGGGTGGCAACGATGCTGCCGACATCCCGTCGATTTGCAACGGGCCACCCGGATCCGCGAGCGTCAGCGTTTTCACCAGCCGCGGATACTCGCGCGCCACGTGGAATGCCACGCACCCTCCTCGCGAGTGCCCGACCAGATGCACCGGCGCGAGGTTCATTGCGGCAATGAACTCGGCGAGTTCCGCGACGTGCGTTTCCCAGCCGAATTCTCCTTGAATGCAAGCCTCGCCCGCTGGCCAGTAATGGCTGAGGCTGACCGAGATGCAGAGGAAATACTTCGAAAGGAAGGCGGTTTGACTGCTCCAATAGCGGTAATCGCAAAGCGATCCGTGCACGAACAGCAACGGCTCTCCGGAACCGCAGGCCACATAGGGCACGCTGATGCCGGACGGGACGGTCGCAAAGCACAACTCCTGGACTGCAAGTATTGAATGATCGGTTCGCGCGTTCATGCATTGGCTCCTTTCCCGCACTATGCACGACACAGCCACCTAAGAAAATCGCGTAATATTGATGGTATCTATCGATTTATCTGATACCAATGAAGACCCTCGACCTCGATGTTCTGACGATGATCGTGGCTGTGGCCGACGCGGGGAACATTAGTCGCGCGGCGGAAGTCGTCCATCGCTCGCAATCGGCGGTGAGCATGCAGATCAAGACGCTCGAAACCGCGCTCGGCAAGCCGCTTTTCGTGCGCAAGCCGAGAAGCGTTATTCCGACGCAAGACGGCGAGGTCCTGCTGGCGTTCGCGCGGCGCATGCTCGCTCTGCGCGAAGAAGCGTGGGCGGCGGTAGTCCGTCCCGACGTGACCGGCAGGGTCGTCATCGGCGTGCCCGACGACTACGCGTCGTCACTGCTGCCGTCGATCCTCAAGAAGTTTTCCGGCACATACCCGAAGGTCGAAATTCAGGTCGTCGGATTGCCGAGCGTTGCGCTCGCGCCCATGGTGAAGGACGGATCGGTCGATCTGGTCTGCGGGACACGCGTAAAAGGCCTCTCGGGCGAGTTCATCCGACTCGAACCGATGGTCTGGGCCGCGGCGCCCAGCGCGCATGACATCTGGCGCGAGAGGCCGCTGCCAATTGCCGTGTTCCTGCCGGGCAGCGTCGCGCGGGAAAACGCGATCCGCAGCCTTGAACAGGCGAAGATCACCTATCGGACCTCTTACGAGAGCCCCAGCCTGCTAGGCCTTCTCAGCATGGTCGAAGCGGGACTCGCGGTGGCGCCGCTCGCGCAATGCGCGGTTCCCTCTCACCTCACCTTGCTCGGCCATGCGCAGGGTTTGCCCGAGATCGCCGCGCTGGAAGTCATACTTGCGCGAAGCGCGAAATCGAAGCGGCCGCCATGCGACTTTCTCGCCGAAAAAATCATGTCGGAACTGCGGCGCTAGTATCGAAGTGCAGCGTGCGCGAGCGCAGTCATCAGCCGGCCCATTTCGTTGGCACGCAGTGCGTGGACCGGACTCGTCAGGTCGCCGGCCGCGATGCGCTCGAAATGATGAATCGCGGAATTGATCGGCCGAACGATCGACGCGGTCAGCACAAAGCGCGCGAACAGGCCAAGCACGACAGCCGCAAAGCCGACCGAGCCGAATAACCCGACCAGCAGATGGAAATGCCGTTGCGCCGACTCAAAGCGTGCTCTTTGCTGCGCGATCTGGAAATCCTCCAGCGCAAGCGCGGCATTCCTGTAGTCACTGAACACCGCATCGGGCGCCTGCCGCTGCGTCGTGCGGAACATGGCTGCCTTCCTCGATCCGCTGAACAGAAAAAACGGCCGTCGAACAGGTCCGCGGCCGCAAGCAGGAAAACATCGATGAACGGAACCGCCAGGCGGTTCCGGTTACCGGATCAGAAACGCGTGCGCACGCCCGTGGTCAACTCGAGCTGGTTGGTCGCGCCGAAGGTGCCCCCAACCGTATAGCCGCCATGCAGCTTCATGTAGTCGCCGGCGAGATACACTTCGGTGCGCTTGGACAGGTGATAGAAGACCGACCCGTACAACGTTTCCTTGAAGCCGTTGTGGAGGCCCGAAGTCGGATCGAACGCGCCGACGTTCGCGTTCGGAATATCGCCGTCGCTGTTGTACGCCGCGTTGTGCACGCGCATCTGCTGATAGCCGAGTTCGTAGTCGAGCGCGCCCTTCGGCGACAGCTTGAGCGACACCGTCCATGCGTTGTCCTGACGCTGGCCGAGCGCGCCCTGATTGCCCAGGTAGCGAAAGTAACCCGCGTTGGCGCGCAGAATGCCGAACGTATAGTTGCCGCCTACCGAGAACGACTGGTCTGTAAAGCCGACGCGGTTCACGTGGCTATAGAAGCCCGACACGTTGAACGGCCCGCCGTTGTAGCCGAGCGCTGCCTGGTAGTTGGAGTTGGAGCCGAAGCTCGTCGAGTTGCCGAATGCATAGCCCGCGCTGGCGAAGATGCCGTTGCTGAACAACTTCTTCCACGCCACGCCATTGTTATAACGCGTGCCCGTCGCGCTGGCCGCGTAGAAAATCATCTGCTTGAAGTTGTTCGAATTGGTCCAGCCGCCCTCTTCCGTCGTCAGCCTGGCGCTGCCGTACGCGTCGCCGTAGATCGTCGATGCGTCGCGGGCGATGGTGTTCTGGAAGCCTGCCGTGATCTTGCCGAACGTGTCGTTCTCGATGCCGACCCATGCGTCACGGTCGAAAATCTGGCCCGGATCTTCCATCTGGCCGTTGGCGACAACGAATTCACTCTCCAGGCGGAAAATGATCTTCGATCCGCCACCGATGTCTTCCGCGCCCCTCAGGCCCCAGCGGCTGCCGCTGAACCACGGTTCGCCGTCGTTGCCCATGCCGATGACGTGATTGCCGTTCGCATCCGCGTGCGTCCGGTAGGTGGGGAAGCTCAGGTCCATCAGGCCGTAAAGCTGGACGCTCGACTGCGCATGCGCGCCGGTCGCGGCGAATGCGCCTGCCGTGACGGCCATAGCCAGATACTTTTTCTTCAAGATCGTCTCCTCAGACTACTACGTTGAAATTTTCGTTTTTGCTGCGCGCTGCTACAGTCAACCAATGAGTGCAATCCTAGTTACCTCAATCCTTCACGCTCCTTTCCCGCATCACCGGTACAACTAAGTGAAATTACCGATATACGAAGTAGCACCCGTGGCGCGTGTTGAAGGAATTCCAGGGAAGTTGCCGGTACCACGACAGCACCGGCATTGCAACGGACTCAGGCGGCACGCAACACACAAAAACGATCGGTGAGCGCTGGTTTATTTCGCACCGACAAACTCATTGGTGTACGTTTTCCCCAGCTCGATATGCTTGCCCTTGACCGACGGATTGAACGCCGACAACACCTTGAGCACGGTCGCCGGTCCATCGGCCGGCATCCTGCCGTCCGCCGTGTACATCGGCAGCGAAGCCTTCAGCGCGCTCACGTAGAGCGGCTTGTCCTTCTGATAGTCGTCGGGCATCTTCGCCGCGATTTCTTCCGCGCTGTGGGTGTGGATGAACTGCATCGTGCGAACGAACGCGTGCGCGAGCTTGGCGGCTTCAGCCTTGTGCGAATCGACCCAGGCGGCCTGCACATAGAGGCTCGACGCCGGGTACGTGCCGCCCAACGCCGCCTTGGTGCCCTCGACCGAGCGCATATCGACCAGTACCTTGGCGTCGCCCGACTTCTGCAATGCTGATACGGTGGGCTCCGTCGTCATGCCCGCGTCGATCCGGCCTTGCTTGATCGCCGCGATGAAGCTGGCGTCAGCGCCCACCGGCAGCATCGTGTATTCGGTCGACTGGATGCCGTGCTGGCCCGCGAGGTATTGCGTGAGGAAACTGGTCGATGAGCCGAGGCCCGTGACACCGAGCGTCTTGCCCTTGACGTCGGCCATCGATTTGACCGTATCCGCAGCCTTCGTCGAGACCAGTTCCACCTCGCCCGGCACCTGTCCGAACACCACAATCGCCTTGACGTCCTTGCCTTTGGTTTGCAGGTCGATCGTATGATCGTAGAAGCCGACGACCGCCTGGACCGCACCGGCCAGCAGTTCGTTTTCAGCGTCGACGCCGGCCGGCTGCGACAGCAGCTCGACGTCGAGCCCTTCGTCCTTGAAATAGCCGAGCTGTTCGGTCAGGCGCGCCGGCAGGTAGATCAGCTTCGTGATGCCGCCCACCATGATGGTGATCTTGCCGCTGTCAGCCGCCATCGCCTGTTGCGAGGCGAGGCCGAACAGCAGGCTGGAAGCGGCGGCGATATGGCGCAGCGTGCGAAAGCTCGGGGTCATCGATTGTCTCCGTTGTTGTCTGTGGCGGCGGAATGCCGCCTGTCTGCTTTGACGGAGCGATTCTAGGCGAGCGAATCCTTCTCTCGGCTTTCACGGAGGGCGATGCGTAATACGGGATTTCCATTAGAAAACGCTTGACTTGAAATCACGCACGTAACCCGACCACGCGGTTTGTTTCTTGATCGAACCGTTCGACAGGCGCAGTCACGGGCAACGTTTCTACCGGTCACGAACGAAGTCGATAGAATCCCCTTACCGCCACCCAAACAGCGCCTTTCCTGACAACAAATGAGGACACTTATGACTCTGGCAATCGCAACCGCCGTATCGGACGCAAACGCACCTGACTATCTCGTCAAACTCGAAGCGGGCACACACAGCCTGGTCGGTGACGAAGGAGCGCACGAGGGTGGGCAAAATCGCGGCCCGGCGCCTTTCGAATTCGTGCTCTCGGGTCTCGCCGCGTGCACCACGGCAACGCTCAGGATGTACATGCAGAGGAAAGCATGGCCGGGCGGGCGAATCGAAGTCAGCACCGAATTACACAACGACCACGACGGCGGTCAATACATCCGGCGCACCGTGTCCGTCGATGGTCCCCTCGACGATGCCCAGCGGACCCGCCTCGCCGAAATCTGCGAGAAAACGCCGGTCACACTGTTCATCAAGCGGGGAACACGTATCGACACGACCATGCAGTGATGCGTCGCATCGCAAACGCCGGGTGCACACGCTACGTCAACCGGCGGCGCTCCAGTTCTTCCGATAGCACGTCGGCACCGACAAACTTGTATCCGTGCAGACCGGCAGCGATCGCCCCGGCTACGTTGGCGTCCGTGTCGTCGATGAAAAGGGTTTCGGCCGCACCAACGCCGAGTTGCTCAAGACAGCGAAGATAGGTCTGAGGCGCCGGCTTCGCTGCGCCGAACGAGGCGGATGCATAAACGTGATGGCCGAAGAGTCGAGCGACCGCGGGATTCAGATAGCCGATATGGTCGGCGACCAGACAGCAGTTGTTCGTCAGCACCGCAATCCGGTGGCGTTCGGCCACTTTTGCGGCGAGCGCGAGCACTTCCGTGTTGGGCGTGATCGACGCGCGGCGGGCCGCCAGCCAATCATCGCGGCTGACGCGGCAACCGAGCAGATCGCCCAATGCGCTCAGATATTCGTCGTCGCTGATCTGTCCGGCGTCGGCACGGGCCTCGAGCCCCGATCCCCAGATGGCGTGGTGCACCGCTTCCGGCGCCTGCCCCGATACCGCCGACAAGTGGGCGACTCGCGCGGAGCGGTCGTAGTGAGACAGTACGCCCTCCATGTCGAACAGGACTAGCGTGATGGGTGCTGTCATGTTGTCGGCCTCGCATTGAAAGCTTCCTGAAGACGAAGTGCTCATCCGGCGATCTCGATCCGGACGGCTGAAAGCACCTATTGTGCCTCGGAGAGCCGACGATCCGGTAAGTCGCAGGAATTCATCTGTCGCGGCCTCAGGAAGGTCGTTCGGATGAAATGCGCCGAACACCGTCGCTACCTCAAGCATCCTTTACCCCCCGAGGGAGTACCTCTTCGCGCCCCTTGCTCCGTCGATATTGGCCGGTGAATGTCGCCAGAGTGACGACACCTTGGGGAGACGAACATGAGTTCGGTGAACGATGCAGGTCAGGAGCTTCATCTTGCCGCGCCGGTAGACGCGACAGGACTTCATAGAAGGATCGGCTGGGCAGGCGCATTCTGGGTAGCCAGCGGCGTACCGGCGCTGGTGTTGTTCTCGATCGGCTCGATTGCGGCAACCGTCGGCAAGCCGTCGTGGATCATCTGGGCGATTTCGATCTGTTTCGGTTTCATCCAGTCGTTTTCCTACGCCGAAATCGCCGGGCTGTTTCCGCACAAGTCCGGCGGCGCATCAGTGTATGGCGCGGTCGCCTGGGTGCGCTACAGCAAGCTGCTCGCGCCGCTCTCCGTGTGGTGCAACTGGTTCGCGTGGTCGCCGGTGCTGGCAATCGGCTCGGGCCTGGGCGCGGGCTACGTGCTGAACATGCTGTTCCCGGCGACCGCCGCGATCAACACGTGGCAAATCACGCTGGTCGATCTGGGCTGGCTGTCGACCGGGCTGAGCCTGCGGGTCAATGCCACCTTCGTGATCGGTGCCGCGATTCTGCTGACGACCTTCGCAATCCAGCACCGCGGCATTCTCCAGGCCGCGCGGCTCCAGATGATTCTCGCGATCTCCGCGCTGCTGCCGCTGCTGCTGGTCGGCGTCTATCCGCTGCTGACGGGCGATCTGCCGATGCACAACCTGTTCCCGCTCTACCCGCTGGCAAAAGACGCCGGCGGCCGCGTGATAGACGGCACGTGGAATCTGAGCAGCATCGAACTGATGGCCGGCGGACTTTTTATCGCCGCCTGGTCAACCTACGGATTCGAAACGGCGGTCTGCTACACGCGCGAATTCAAGGATCCACGCCGCGATACGGTCAAGGCGATCGTCTATTCCGGACTCCTGTGCCTCGTGTTCTTCACGCTCGTCCCGCTCGCATTCCAGGGCGCCCTCGGCCTCGGCCAACTCGTCTCGCCCGAGGTCAAAGACGCCGCCGGCAACGTCACGCAGCCCGCTGTTTATGACGGCATTCTGTCGCCGGGCATCTACAGCGGCATGGGCGTTTCCGAAGCGATGGCGCAAATCGTGCACGCCGGCAACCTCGGCGCATTCATTCTGAAGCCGATGCTGGTGTTCGCGCTGGTGCTCGCTATCATGACGTCGATGGCGGGCTCGTCGCGCACGCTCTATCAGGCTTCCGTCGATGGCTGGCTGCCCAAATATCTTTCACACGTCAACCACAACGGCGCACCGACCCGCGCCATGTGGACCGACCTCGTATTCAATCTCGTGCTGCTGCTGATGTCCGACTACGTCGTCGTACTCGCGATGTCGAATGTGGGCTACATCATCTTCAACTTTCTGAATCTCAATGCCGCGTGGATCCACCGGCTCGACCGGCCAAGCTGGGAGCGCCCTTTCAAAGCGCCGAAATGGGTGCTCGGCGCCGGCGCCGCGTTGTCGTTCGTCAATCTCGCACTGATGGGACTGGGGGCGGATGTATGGGGCAAGGGCACGCTGATTTCGGGCATCGTCTTCTCGGCGCTGATCGTGCCGGTGTTCATCTGGCGCCACTACGTCACCGACAAAGGCCGTTTCCCGGACGCGATGCTGGACGACATGGATCTGTCGAACTCCAGCAGCGAGCGGCGCGCGGGATTTCTGCCGTATGCGGCGTTAGCGCTTGGCGTGGTGGTCGTCTTCGTGAGCCACTGGATCACGACCTGATTGCGCACCTTTCTCTGAAGATCGAACGCCCGTGTTGCGCGAATCTCCGCACAACCCGGGCGAAGTTCATCGCACGGCAAAGATCGCGCCTTCTATACCCAGCACCTCGCTGCTGGCCGAATAAATACCGATCCCGCGCTCCCATACGTTTCTCAGATCGCCATTCGCGCCGCGAATGCGATAACGCAGTTCGAACGGCCGGCGATCCGCCAGCGCCTCCTGCACACCACGCCAGACGTAATCGACGTCCTCCGGCACGATCAACTGGCTGTAGCTATGTTCGTGACTGTCGACAAACCAGGCGGCTGGATAGCCCGTCAACTCTTCGCAACCGTCGCTGACGAATTCCATTGACCACGATGGATTGTTGCGGCCGCGATAGATCAATCCCGGCACGCCGTTCAGGAGTCCCATCGCACTACGCAGTCTGGCTTCGACTGAAGTCTCCTGACGCTTTTGCGTCGTAGCGTCGAACGCGGAGATAAAGAAGGCGTCTTCGTACCGGCGACATGCCACCTCCAGCCAGCGAAGCTGGCCGTGGGGATGAACAAAGCGTATCCGCTCGCGACAGCAGACACCGGTTTCGTTACGCAACCGCTCCAGCATCTCGCGCCAGATCAGGCGTTCTTCCGGATGGACGTATACGGCGATTTCGACGCCCGTGGCGCTCGCCTCCATCAGTTCGGCCCAAGCAGCGTTCGCGTTGCGGATGCAGCCCTCGTTATCCACTTGAAGCAGCGCGACCGGATAGGCATCAAGGGGCATCGCGGTTGCGGCCAAGTCACTTAAAACAGCATTGTCTTGCATTCGTTTACGCCTTCATCATTGACGCGCAAGAGCATCGCGGTGAACCCACGCCGCCAGTTCAAGCCGGGAACGCAAATTCAGCTTGCGTAGCAGATTCTTTACATAGACCTTGACCGTGCCGTCGCTAATGCCCAACTGCCGGGCGATCTGCTTGTTGCTCATGCCCTCCGAGATGAGCGCCAATGTCTGTGCTTCACGCTCGGTCAGTTCGACCTGACGAGTGCCTCTTTCACCTTCGGGCACATCGTCGTCTTTCGCGAGGAGCGTGACCAGACAATCGTCGAGCACGATCACGCCCTGCACACAGTTGCGTATGTACAAGCGCAGATCCTCGGGCTCGGTTTCCTTCAGCATATAGCCGTCGGCGCCCAGGCGAAGCGCAGTCAATAACTCGTTGCGATCGAGCGAGGCGGTCAACACGACTTTGCGGCTCTCGATCTCGAGCTGGCCCAGTTCGTCGAGCACATGCAAACCGCCGAGTCCCGGCATGTGAAGATCGATCAGGATCAGGCCAGGCCTTAACTGCTCCGCGAGCGCAATGCCCTGCCGGCCGCTGGAAGCTTCGCCGACCACCTGAAACTCCCCGGTCGAGTTGAAGTACTCGGCGAGGCCGCGCCGGAACAGCGGATGGTCGTCAATCAGAAGCAACGTCGTCGGACCCATCAAGGGACTCCCTTCTGGCATCGTCATTCGGGACAAGCAGGCGTACCCGCGCGCCGTTCGGCTGCACATTCTCGATCGCGACTCGCGCGCCTATCGCACGCGCCCGCTCGCGCATGATCTCCAGCCCGTAGTGATTTTCCTCCACCGATGCGGGCCGCAACCCGAGCCCGTCGTCAGTGACGGTCACGCACAAAGCGCCCGCGGGATCGCCCATCACTTCGATCCGGGCATGTCTCGCATGGGCGTGGCGGACCACGTTCGACAACGCTTCGCGCACGATCTGCAACGCATGCAGCGCGACATCCGGCGCGAGTTCGATTTCCGGCACACGGTTATCCAGTTCGAAAACCACGTTGCAGCGGCGCGAAAACTCATCGACGGAGTCAGCCAGCGCCTGCCGCCACGAGCGCCCTCCGAGCGTCAGGCGCGCACCGGTGATCAACTGGCGAACGTCGCGCTGCAGCCGCGTCATTGTGGTTCGCAACTCCGCGATCAGGGGCTCCGCGACCTCGGGCTTGCGCGACTGCTGCTGCACCCGGCTGACCAGAAACGACATGAAGCCAAGCTGCTGCGCGACTGAATCGTGAAGTTCGCGGATCAGCACTTGTGCGCCGCCGTCGATGGTGTTTGCGTCTTCCTGTCTTATCTCCTGAATCAAGGCGATCGCAGCACCGAGCGCCTGCCCCGCATCGCCGACTTCCGCTGCCAGTGCCGAGCTCGCGGGCGACGCCAGTTCGAGCAGAAGTGCAGCGCCGCCAAACTTCGAGACCAGCCGCGTGCGGCCGCTGCGCGAGCATGCCGAACACAACTCGCTTAACGATCCGGCATGCGACGACTTCTGCGCGCAGTCGCGCTGTTCATCGCATGAGAGGACGCCTCCGGACGCTCCCGTACGCAACGTTTCGCCCGCGATCACCAGCGCCGCGCAGCTGCCGGGAATCGCCACTTCGAGCCAGCCAAGAAAACGCTGCAAGGTCTGCGTGGACCTTTGTCCGCCCGCGATGTCGACGAAGACCCGCAATAGCGCATCCCGGAAGCGCAGCGAAAGATCGATGCCATCGACCTCACCAGCAGCCTGCGAGGATGCGTGTCGCCGCATCGGGGTTCGGCTCAACGCCATGCAGGACATCCCATGAGAAAAGCTTTTTAGACGCAAGAACTGTGCCGTTTGCTGCATTACTCCTTTGGGCATACCTCGTTGTCAGGATTGAACGGCGTTTCCCTTTAAGAAACTATTTTGCTTGAGGGGAACGCAGCTTTTCGAGTGTTTTATCCGTCAGACCAGCGCTTCGCAACGCACTCGAATGGAGCAGACGCCCCGTTTTAGTTCAGATTCAAATGCACACGTTTGAAGCGAAACATGATCCACGTGCGTTACCCGCAACGACAAAACCGGCGACTAAAGACATGACATCGACGCGCGACAGAACACCGGGCTCTCCTCCGAGTCTTCCGCGATATCAGGTGCTCCGGATATGTGAGGATGCATGTCAACACGTTGTGGTCGTTCAAGCCGACGCACTCACGAAGATCGCGGCTTTCATCGCGACGCTGCCAGCCGAGCCTGAGGTGAGCATACTGGTCGTTCAAGGCGACATCCCGGCAACGATTCGCCGTGCATCGTTCTTCCCGACACATGACGCACTCGAGCGCCATCTTCTCGCGACTCTGGATCGCGCGGCCGTCGGCTTGCGGCTCTATATATGCGGCGACGAAGCGTTCATCTGGCGCATCCGTCGCCTCGCCTGCGAAGCGGGCATGTTGCCGGAAGAAATCAGCGCCGAGCTCGGTGCCGCACCGCGCGCCGTGTATTGCGTGCATTGCAGCGCATCGCACGTGTACGACGCCCTGCCCGAAGTCGAATGCATCGGCTGCGGCATCAACCTCGGCGTGCGCCAGCATTTCTCAGCGCGCGTCGGCGCGTATCTCGGCGTGTGCGCCGATCCGGATCGTCCTTACCCGGAGCACGGCGCATGAACACGATCAAGGTTCGAGTCGAGGCGACACGGCTGCTGACGCCCGTGGTGCGCGAGTTCACGCTGGCCGCCGTGCACGGCCGGCTGCCGAAGTTTTCCTCCGGCAGTCATATCCAGGTCCGGTTGCCGCTGGACGAACGCCCATTGCGCAACGCCTATTCGCTGCTCGGCGATCCGGCGAACGCGTCCAGCTATCGCATCGCCGTGCGCAAGCAGGATGATTCGCGCGGCGGCTCGGTGTTCATGCATGAGCGGGTCCGTGAAGGGTCGGCGTTGAACATCACGCCGCCGGTCAATCTGTTTGCACTGCATTCCGGCGCGCGCGCCCACATCCTGATTGCGGGCGGCATCGGCATCACGCCGTTTATCGCGCATGTCGCCGCGCTGGAGCGCGACGCCGCCGATTTCGAATTGCACTACGCCTACCGGCAAGGGCTCACCGACGCGTATCGCGCCGAGTTGAGCGAGCGCCTGGGCAGCCGTTTTCATGGTTACGACGGCGAGCGCGCGCGCCTCGATATCGAACGGGTGCTGCGTGGCCGCCCGTTGGGGACGCATGTCTATGTATGCGGTCCGCAAGCGCTTCTGACTGCCGTGCGCGAGACCGCTCGCGCGCTCGGCTGGCCGGACGGCCGCGTGCACTGGGAAGCGTTCGCCGCGCCGCAGCCCGGCACGCCGTTCGTCGTGACACTCATGCGCAGCGGCTCGAGGCTCGACGTGGCCGCGGACCAAACCCTGCTGGAAGCGCTCGAAGCGAGCGGACTCGAGATTCCGAACCTGTGCCGCGGCGGCGTCTGCGGTCAGTGCGCTACCCGTCACGTTGCCGGTGAAATCGACCACCGCGATCTGTTCCTCCACGAATCCGAGCGCGCCACGCATCTGATGCCGTGCGTCTCGCGTGCCCACAGCACCTCTCTTTTCCTTGATCTCTGAGGACCACCCGATGAGCGTCATTCTGAAACCCGCCGAAAGCTACCGTGAGGCGTTTTCGTTTCACAACAGCGAAGCCGCCATTGCGCGCTTCCCTTTTCCGTTTCCCGAAGACGCCTACCTGTATTCGGTGAATATCGAACCGGCCACGCCGCGCGATCCAGGCTCGGTCTTCGAGCACTGGTTCGATATCGACGAGCACTATCGCTCCGAAGTCGCCGAGCGCGCGATCGTGCTGCAAAACGATCCGCGCCGCTGCATGGTGATGCCGCACATGCAGAAAGCCTCGTGGGACGCGCTGGAAATGATCATGGAGCATCTCGCCCAGGATTATCCCGAGCTGTTTTCGCTCAAGCGCAAGGGCGATCAGTGGTTATGGCGCAATCGCGCGCTCGGCATCGAGCAGGCGTTCCGTTTCGGCGACGCGCAGACGTTGCCGTGCGAGCCGCTCGAATACGTGATGCGTCAGACGCAAGGCGATATCGCGCTGCTCGATCAACGCGACGGCGACCTCTTCATGGATGCCGGCGTCATCACCGGACCCGCGGACTGGTCGCTCGCATTCGATGCGGGAATGAGTTTCAGGCAATGGCATTCGCCGGTGCCGATGGCGCACGAGATGGGCATCTTCGATCGCGCGCTGAAGTATCTGCTGAACCTTCAGGTGGACCGTCCGGTGCGGCGTCTGAACTGGACGCTCACGATCAATCCGCGCCTCGACACCGCGCCCGAGACCTACCACCTGTGGGGCGCGGAGCGCGGCCAGGTGACGCCGGAAAACGTCGCGCAAAGCGTGCATCTGCGCGTCGAACTGCAATTCATGGCGAGGCTGCCGCAGAGCAACGCGCTGATGTTCAGCATCCGCACCTATCTCGTCAGCATGGCCGAGCTCGTCACCCAGCCGGCGTGGGCGCGCCGTCTTCATCGGGTCCTGCGCGACCTGCCCGAACCGATTGCCGACTACAAGGGCATGACGCGCTACCGCAAGACGCTCGTCGACTGGTTGAGCCAGTTCGACGACGCTATCTGATGCCTCGCTGATTCCGCACACACCCCCTCACCTCTGGAGTAGCAGATATGGCTAATTCATGGCGTATTTCCGCACTCGCGGACCGTCATCGCGCATTGGGCTCGAACCTCGAAGACTGGAACGGAATGGGCACCGCATGGACGTACTCCGGCAACCTCGCCGATCAGCACGAGGCGATTCGCACCAAGGCTGGCTTGATGGATGTATCCGGTCTGAAGAAGGTCCATTACGTCGGCCCGCACGCGGAAAGCCTGCTCAACTGGGCGACCACGCGCGACGTCAGCAAGCTCTACCCCGGCAAGTCGGTGTATGCGGCGATGCTTAATGAAGACGGCAAGTTTATCGACGACTGCATCGTCTATCGGACCGGGCCGAATGCATTCATGGTCGTGCACGGTTCGGGAACCGGCTATGAACGTCTCGTGCGCTCCGCGCAAGGCCGCCAGGTCGCCGTACTGTTCGACGACGATCTGCATGATCTGTCTTTGCAGGGTCCTGCGGCCGTGGACTTCCTCGCGGAACACGTGCCGGGCATTCGTGATCTGCCTTATTTCCATCATCTGCAAACGCGACTCTTCGGCAAGCCGGTGATGATCTCGCGCACCGGCTACACCGGCGAGCGCGGCTACGAAATCTTCTGCAAGGCCGCGGATGCACCCTTCATCTGGGACACCGTCCTCGACAAAGGCGAACCGTTCGGCATCGTCCCGTGCGCATTCACGGCGCTCGACTGGCTGCGCGTCGAAAGCTATCTGCTGTTCTTCCCTTACGACAACTCCGAGATGTACCCGTTCGCGAACGAAAAGGCGGGCGACACGCTGTGGGAACTCGGGCTCGATTTCACCGTATCGCCGGGGAAAACCGAGTTCTGCGGCGCGGGCGAACACTTCCGTCTGCAAGGCAAGGAGCGCTTCAAGATCTTCGGCGTGCTGGTGGACTCCACCGAAGCGGCCAACGGCGGCGACGCCTTGTGGAACGACGGCAAGCAGGTCGGCGTCGTCACCTGCGGCATGGTCTCGCGGCTGACCGGCCGTTCGATGGCGATTGCCCGCCTCGACGTGGACTACGCATGCGCCGACGCACCGCTCGAAGTGCGCGGGCGCATCAAGGCCCGCGCAAGCGCCGCCGAGCTGCCGTTCGACGATCCTGAAAAGAAGAAGCGCACCGCGATCGGCTAATCCCTGGCGGGCCTCCCGTTACATCTCTCACGCCGTCTCTCAAGCAATTTCAGGAGTGTCGCAGTGACCCAGAACTACATACTGACGATCAGTTGCCCGGCCACTTCCGGGATCGTCGCGGCCGTCTCGTCCTATCTCGCGCAATCGGGCTGCTATATCAGCGAGCTGGCGCAGTTCGACGACGAATCCAACGGCACGTTCTTCATGCGCGCGGTGTTCCGCTTCAACGAAGCGAAAACCGGCAGCATCGACAAGTTGCGCCACGACTTCGGCAGCATTGCAAACGACTTCGCGATGCAATGGAAGCTTCACAGCGCCGCGCAGCCGATGAAGGTGCTGCTGATGGTCAGCAAGTTCGATCATTGCCTCGCCGACCTGCTGTACCGGCATCACAATGGCCAGCTGCACATGCAGATCACCGCCATCGTCTCGAACCATCTGGACCTGCGGCCGATGGCGGAGCGCGAAGGCATTCGTTTCGTCTATCTGCCGGTGACCCCGGAAACCAAGGACCGACAGGAAGCCGAGTTGCTGAAGATCGTCGCCGAGACAGAGACGGAACTCGTGGTGCTCGCGCGCTATATGCAGATCCTCTCCAACAACCTCTGCAAGCAGCTCGCCGGCCGGGCCATCAACATCCATCACTCGTTTCTGCCGGGATTCAAAGGCGCGAAACCGTACCACCAGGCATTCGAACGCGGCGTCAAGCTGATCGGCGCTACTGCTCACTACGTCACGTCGGACCTCGATGAAGGACCGATCATCGAACAGGAAGTGCAGCGTGTCGATCACGTCCTGCAACCCGACGGTCTTGTAGCGATCGGACGCGATACGGAAACGGTGGCGCTGTCGCGCGCGGTGAAATTCCACACCGAACATCGCGTCTTCCTCAATCGCGACCGCACCGTGATCTTCCGATGAACCAGGCCCGACTCCGCCTTCCCGGCTGGCGTACCGGCATCGCTTTCCAGCGGGAAATCCTGTGTTGCCGTACGAGATATCCAGTGAGTGAAAAACCATGAAAAAGCGCGTCGCAATCATAGGTGCAGGCCCTTCCGGGATGGCGCAATTGCGCGCTTTCCAGTCCGCGAGAGAAAAGGGGGCGGACATTCCCGATATCGTCTGCTTCGAGAAGCAGAAGGACTGGGGCGGCATGTGGAACTACACGTGGCGCACCGGCACCGACGAGAATGGCGAGCCGGTGCACGGCAGCATGTATCGCTACCTGTGGTCCAACGGGCCAAAGGAATGTCTGGAGTTCGCGGACTACACTTTCGAGGAGCATTTCGGCAAACCGATCGCCTCGTATCCGCCGCGCGAGGTACTGTGGGACTATATTCGCGGACGCGTCGAGAAGGCCGGCGTGCGGCCCTATATCCGCTTCAATACGGTTGTCCGTCAGGTGAGCTTCGACGCCGCAACTCAAAAATTCACCGTCACAGCGAAAGACTTTACCGCCGGTACGACGACGTCGGAAGATTTCGATTACGTCGTCAACGCATGCGGCCACTTCTCGACGCCGAATGCGCCAAGTTTCCCCGGCTTCGAGCGTTTTGGCGGCCGCATCCTGCATGCACACGATTTCCGCGACGCACTGGAGTTCAAGGACAAGGATGTGCTGCTGGTCGGCAGCAGCTATTCGGCGGAAGACATCGGCTCCCAGTGCTACAAGTACGGTGCGAAGAGCATCACGAGTTGCTATCGCACGGCGCCGATGGGTTATCGCTGGCCCGGCAACTGGGAAGAGAAACCATTATTGCAGCGCGTACACGGCAATATCGCTTACTTCGCCGACGACACGCACAAGCGCATCGACGCGATCATCCTCTGCACCGGGTATCAGCATCACTTCCCGTTCCTGCCCGACGAACTATGCCTGAAGACCGGTAATCGCCTCTGGCCATTGAACCTCTACAAAGGCATTTTCTGGGAAGACAATCCCGGCCTGATCTACCTCGGCATGCAGGACCTCTGGTATTCGTTCAACATGTTCGACGCTCAAGCCTGGTATGCGCGCGATGCGATCCTCGGACGCATCACGCTGCCACCGAAAGCAGAAATGACCGCGCACAGCCTCGCATGGCGCGCGAAAGAAGAAAAACTCGTCACCAATCAGGAAATGTTCGAGTTTCAGGGCAGGTATATCCAGGAGCTGCTCGACGCAACCGACTATCCGAGTTTCGACATCGAAGGAGTGAACCGCACCTTTCTCGAATGGAAACACGACAAGCATGACGACATCATGGGCTACCGCAACAAGTCCTATCGCTCGCTGATGACCGGCACACAATCTCCGCCCCATCACACGCCGTGGCTGTCGGCCCACGATGATTCGATGGACGCGTATCTGGGCGAACCTGCCCCCGCACCGAAAACCGCCAACTGACCGGCGCGAGCCAGGGAAGAACATGCTGATACGGCCCCCCATAAGCTCGCGTCCCGCTGAGCCGGCGCTATTTGCCCGCGCGGCCGGATGCGAGCGATATCGCGTGTCGGGCGGCGGCCTCACGGTCGTCGCGCTCACGCCCGGCGATACCTTGCAGATTGTGGATATCGAAGGCCGGCAGCCCTGCGAGCTCATGGTTCTCGATGCACATGGCGAAGCGGCGCTGACCGCGCTCGAGCTACAAGCGTCGGCGGGTGCTTCGTTCATTGCGAGTCTGTTGCATAACAGCGAGACCTCGCATGTGTTGACCGGTCTGCTCAGGCGTGGCGCCGATGCAAGCGCATTGCAGTCCGCGGCGACTATCTGGAGCGGCGATACGCCGGCGGGCTTTACCCGCAAATTCGTGGCCGCCGACGCGCTACTCGTCATCGTCGCCGCGCCAGGCATCGCAAGCGCGATCGATTCGCAAAGCCCGCCCACCGGCTTGCGTGTCACGATCGATCGCGCGAATCCCGCGCTGCTCGCCGCGCCGCCGCTTCCCGCACCATTGGCCGACACGCTGAACGACTTCACGATCCAGCCCGGCACCGCCACCGCGTACACAGTGCGCGCGGGAGAATACATTCAGGTACTGGACGTCGCAGGTCGGCAATGTTCGGATTTCGTCGCCTTCGATCTCGCCGCTCTCGGCAGAAACAAAGAACTCGACCTCGACCAGACCGTGACGAGAACGCTGAATGGCAACGCGTATCCCGCTCCCGGCCTGTTCTCGAAGTTCTTCAATCGAAACATGCAGCCCATGCTCGAAGTCGTACGCGATACGGTTGGCCGTCACGACTCATTTGCACTGGCGTGCACAGCGCGCTATTACGAAAGCCAGGGCTACTTCGGCCATAGCAACTGCAGCGACAACATGAGCCGCGCCCTCGCCGCTTTCAACGTGGCGCCGCGCACCGGCTGGCCCGCGATCAATTTCTTCTTCAATACCGCCATCGACGCGCATCGGCAAATGACGCTCGATGAGCCGTGGTCGCGTCCAGGCGACTACGTGCTGATGCGCGCGCTGACCGATCTCGTGTGCGTGAGTTCGTCCTGTCCCGACGACATCGATCCCGCGAACGGCTGGAATCCGACCGATATCCAGATCCGCGTCTATCCGAACAAGGAACGCTTCTCCATTGCCATGGCTACCCGAACCACGCCCGATGCCGAACCGGTACTGACCCGCGAGTCAGGTTTTCACGCGAAAACCTCTGCGCTCACCCGCCATTTCACCGACTATCGCGGCTGGTGGTTGCCCACACACTACGAGGGCTTCGGCACCGTCGAAGAATACTTCGGCTGCCGGGAGCGCGTCGCCATGATGGATCTGTCCGCGCTTCGCAAGTTCGAGATCATCGGTCCCGACGCGGAAGCCCTGTTGCAGTACTGCCTGACGCGCGACGTCCGGCGCCTCACGGTCGGCCAGGTCGTGTATTCGGCAATGTGCTATCCGCACGGCGGCATGCTCGACGACGGCACCCTGTTGCGCCTCGGTCCGGACAATTTCCGCTGGATTTGCGGCGAAGACTACGCCGGTGTCTGGCTGCGCGAGCAAGCTGCGGCGCTCGGCATGAAAGTGTGGATCAAATCGGCATCGGATCAGATTCACAATCTGTCGATTCAGGGGCCGCTGAGCCGCGAGTTGCTGAAGCAGGTGGTGTGGGCGCCGCCCACCCAGCCGACGCTCGAGCGCCTCGGCTGGTTCCGCTTTCTGGTCGGCCGGCTCGACAATGACGAAGGCTGTCCGATCATGGTCTCGCGCACCGGCTATACCGGCGAACTCGGCTATGAAGTCTGGTGTCATCCGCAAGATGCCGAACGCGTGTGGGACCGCCTGTGGTCGGCCGGGCAACCGCTAGGCATGGTTCCGCTTGGACTGAATGCGCTCGATATGCTGCGCGTTGAAGCCGGCCTGATCTTCGCCGGCTACGAGTTCACCGACGAGACCGATCCGTTCGAAGCAGGCATCGGTTTTTCGGTGCCGCTAAAAACCAAAGCGGACGACTTCATCGGCCGCGAAGCATTGCTTGCCCGCAGTGCGCATCCGCGTCACAAGCTGGTCGGACTCGAACTCGCCGGCAACGAACCCGCGCATCACGGAGACTGCGTACACGACGGGCGCGCGCAGATCGGCGTGATCACGAGCGGCGTGCGTTCGCCGATACTCGGCAAGAACATTGCGCTGTGCCGGATCGATACCACTCGTGCCGAACCGGGAACACGCGTGCAAGTCGGCAAGATCGACGGGCATCAGAAACGCATCGATGCTCAGGTCGTGGCGCCGATCTTCTACGATCCGGATAAGAGCCGTGTGCGCGCTTGAACGGCAGCAGCACGGGCAATGGCGCGCGGCTTGCGCCGAGTGGCGCGGCGGGGCCGCGCCACCCACCCCGCTCAATGCCGCATCAAGGCCCACACCAGCAGCGCCAGCAACAGCACCGCGACCGCCTGCCAGAACAGCACCGGATCGCTCTCGAGCAAAGGCTTGCGCCGAACCGGCGCCATCGCGTCTCGACCGCTCGAAAAACGTTCGAGATCGGCGCAGACTTCGAGCACGTCCTGATACCTGCGTGCCGGATCGGGTTGCAGGGCTTTCTCCAGCACCAGGTCGAGCCATTGCGGCGCGTCGGGCCGGTACTGATAGAGCGGCACGCGGCCATTAAAGCCGTAGGGCAGCTTGCCGCCGCTGAACAGCCGGTACAGGGTCACGCCATACGCGAACACCTCGGAGCGCGCATCGCCCTGTGCGCCCTTCATCAACTCAGGCGCCATATAAGCGGGCGAGCCCGGTGCGGCGTCGGGGCCCGGCACCTGCATGCCCGGCATGTAAGCGAACCCGAGATCGAGCAGGCGTGTGCTATCGCCCTGCACCACCAGCACGTTCTCGGGTTTGATATCGCGATGGAAGATATTGCGGCGATTCAGCGCGTCGATCGAATGTCCCAGCTGCCGCGCGATCCCGATCGCGCGCGGCAGCGCGATGGGCTGAGGCGCTGCCAGCAGTTTTTCGAGCGTGACGCCTGCGCCGAGCGGCATCACCACATAGAGCCGGGTTTGCCGGTCAGCATCGACCGGCATCGGCGCGAGCACGCCATCGTCGCCGATCTTGCCTGCCAGCCAGCGCTCGCGCACGATCGACTGGCGCACGTTCTCGTCCTGCTCGACACGCGGCTTGGGAAACTTGAGCGCCAGCGGCGTGCCCGGATCGGCCAGATCGTAGCCGGAGAATATCCGCGAATAAAAGCCATCGCTCAACACGCTCTCGAGCAGATATCCATCGACCACATCGCCGGCATCGGGCACGGCCGGAATCGGCAAGGCGCCGACCACCCGCTCCAGGTAGCCGACATCGAGCAAAGGCAGGCTGTCCACATCGAGCACCGCGCTCGTCACGTCGTCCTGCGAGCCGCGCGTCGCCGCCAGCGCACCGAGCCGGCGCGCAGTGTCGAGCGCACCGCTACGCGCCGCCAGCACCGTCTGCAGCTCGCGCATCGGCACACGGCGATAGAGCCCGTCGGAGCACATCAGCAGGCGGTCGCCCTCGCGCAGCTCCAGGGTTTCGATGCGAGTCACCAGCGTCGGAAGCATGCCGACCGCGTGCGCCACATAAGAACCGAAGGCGACCGGCACCACGTCGTCGTCGCCGAGCTGGGTCAGTTGTCCATCGCGCAGCAGATAGAGCCGCACATCGCCGGCCGCCACCAGATACGCGGTAGCGCGGCGCACGATCAGCGCCGCAAAGGACGCGGCCATCTGCTTCAGTGCGGGATCGACGCGGCCGATCTGATGCAGCCAGCCGTGTATCGCCTCGAGCGCGCGCGCAGCGGCCACGCCGGGCTGCAAGGTGTCGGGGAGCCCGTAATAGGCGTCGATAAAGGTCCGCACCGAGAGTTCGGCCGCAACTCGCCCGCCCTTGCTGCCGCTCACGCCATCGGCGAGAGCGATCACGCTGCCACGCGCGGCGCGCGCGGCCAGATCGCCGAGCATCACGCCGACGTAGTCTTCGTTGATGTGATCCTGCCCGCGAGCGCGGGCAGGGCTAGAGACACAACCGATCTCGAGGGCGGCGCACTCGCCGCGCTCCGGCCGCAACTGCAGGTCGATTTCCTGGCCGCCCATTGCGCGACGGCTAGCGGGCCTTCCCTCTGGATCGTCTGACATCCGGCCCGTGTTCGGTGCGGGCAAACTATCCGGAGAGAAGGGTTCACTCATTTACTTTTTGCCGTGGGTCATCACGTCGCTTGCTTCCAGATCGTGCTCGATCTTCTCGAGCACTTGCGGCGAGCGCTTCTTGAGCATCATCAACCAGATTGCACCAACCAGCATATACGCAACGAACAGATAGGGCAGGATGTTATACGGATAATCGGGCACCGGATACACGCTGCCGATCACCGCGCCGACCATCGCCAGTGCGCCGAGCACGCCCCACAGCACGTTGATCGACTTCAGCTCGCCCTGCTTCTTCAGGTAGATCGGCGCCGAGACCGCGACCAGAAAATACGTGACCAGGAAGCCAAAGGTCGCAAACGTACTGGTATAGCCGAAGGTGTTGAGCGGACCCGTGCCGAGCATCGCGATGCACACCACGAAGGTCACGATCGAGGAAAACGCAACGGCCAGGTACGGCGTCTGGTGCGTGCGGTGCACCATGCCCATCGAGCGGTGCACGAACTGGTAGCGGCCCATCGAATACAGCAGGCGGCTGGACGAGTTGATGCACGCAAGCACGCACGAGAACGCGCTGACCGAGGCAATCAGATAAAACACCGGACCGAGCGGCGAGGCGCCGACGCTCGTGAGCAAGGTGCTGAGCACGGCCGAATCGCCGCCGAGTTTGGCTGCGTCGTCGTGGTAGGCGATCGTCATCGAATAGGCCACAAACATAAAGAACAGACCCGACAGGATCACGCACCACACCACTGCACGCGGAATGACACGCAGCGGGTTCCTGGTTTCCTGGCCGAGCGAGGCCGCGCTTTCGAAACCGACGTACGAGAAGATGCCGAGCACCATGCCCTGTGCCATGCCCTTACCGCTCACGCCCTGCAGCCCCAGTTGCGTATGGTCGACGATATGGTCCGGGTGCAGTGCGAGCACGTAGATCAGCACACCGCCCACGATAACCACCGAAGCGGCTTCGATTGCCAGCGACAGGCGCGAGGAGAGCTTCACGTCACGTGCCGAGAAGAACCAGGCCAGGCCGACAAAGATCGTGTAGACCGCCCACGACGGGATATTGACACCCCAGGCCGTAAATGCGTTCTGCACGAACACTACGCCTGCGGCGCCAACCCCCATTGCAGTGCCCACGTAAGCCGCGATCAGGCCCCAGCCGGCGATGCCACCCGCCATCGGCCCAAGGGCGCGCGAGATATAGATAAAGAACGAACCAGCCGACGCGATCCGGCTCGAGAGCGCGATGATGCTCATGCTCACCAGCAGCAGCCCGAGCGTCGAAAGACCATAAATCAACCAGGTCCCCGCACCGGCCAGCGCGGCGATTGCGGTCACGTTGATCGACGGCGTGAAGGTCGGCGAAAGGTTCGCGATGGATTGGCCGATCACCTCGGGAAAACCTAAAGTACCGGCACGCAAGCCGCCGGATGATGCCGGCGGTACTTGCGTGGTGCTTTGCGGAGTGCTCATGTCGGGCTCCTGATAGATGGGTGAATCAAAGTTGAATGCGCTCAACTTTTGCACAGTCAAAAATCTCGAAACAACTTAATTCATCGGGTCCATCCGGGAATCCACGACGTGCCTGCAAGCGGAATGCGCGCCATCGCCGCGGCTTCCACGGTGAGGGCGACGAGATCCTCCGGTTCGAGGTGATGCACGTTCTGCTTGCCGCACGCACGCGCGATCGTCGTCAGTTCCATGTTCAGCGTCTTCAGGTAGTTGCGCACGCGGCGCGACCCTTCATCCGGCTGCACACGCTGTTCGAGCACCGCGTCCTGTGTGGTCACGCCGACCGGGCACTTGCCCGTGTGACAGTGATGGCAGAAACCCGGCGACGTGTTCAGCGCCGCGTAGTCCGCCGCCGCCGAATGCAGCGTGCCGTTCTGAAAGTACGTATCGCTGTTGCAGCCGAGCGCCATCAGCATGCCCTGCCCGATCGCCACCGCGTCCGCGCCGAGCGCCAATGCCTTCGCCACGTCAGCGCCGGTGCGGATGCCGCCCGATACGATCAGTTGTACCTGGCCTTTCATGTTCAGGTCTTCGAGCGCGTCCACCGCCTGGCGAACCGCAGCCAGCGTCGGAATGCCGACGTTCTCGATGAAGCAGGTCTGCGTCGCCGCCGTGCCGCCCTGCATCCCGTCGATCACGACCACGTCCGCGCCCGCATGCACCGCGAGCTTGACGTCGTTGAACGTGCGGGTTGCACCGACCTTCACGTAGACCGGTTTCTCCCAGTCGGTGATTTCGCGCAGTTCCTGAATCTTGATCGCCAGATCGTCGGGGCCGGTCCAGTCCGGATGACGGCTCGCCGAACGCTGATCGACGCCGGCCGGCAACGTGCGCATCGAGGCGACGCGCGGATTGATCTTTTGCCCGAGCAGCATGCCGCCGCCGCCCGGCTTCGCGCCCTGGCCGATCACGATTTCGATCGCATCGGCGCGGCGCACGTCGTCCGGATTGAAGCCGTAGCGCGACGGCAGGCACTGATACACCAGCGTCTTCGACGAACGGCGTTCTTCCTGGGTCATACCGCCGTCGCCGGTGGTGGTCGAGGTGCCCATCGCGGTCGCGGCCTGGCCGAGCGCTTCCTTCACGTTCGCGGACAGCGCGCCGAAGCTCATGCCGGCAATCGTGATCGGAATGTCGAGCACCACCGGCTTTTTGGCGAAGCGCGTGCCGAGCACCGTCTGCGTCGCACATTTCTCGCGATACCCTTCGAGCGGATAGCGCGACAGCGAGGCGCCGAGAAACAGCAGATCGTCGAAATGCGGCACGCGGCGTTTCGCCCCCAGACCGCGGATTTCATAGAGGCCGCGCTGTGCGGCAGAGTGAATATAGTCGATCGTCTTGCGGTCGTAGCCTTGCGACTCTTCCTGCTGCAAGCGGGCAAAGTGAACGGGTTTGGCTTCCATGAGAACCTTCTTCGAGAGGAGAGCGTGTGTTCAATATTCCTGGTTCGCGTCGGCGTTCCAGTGATAGAGCGTGCGGGCGGAGGCGATCCGTTTGAACGACGCCGGATCGTGGTCCATGCCGGCGGCGCTGAGCAGTGCGCGCACGGCGTCGAGATCGGCTTGCGTCATCAGCTCATACCGCGCGTCCGCGCCGAGCGATTTCACTTCGCCGCGCACGTACAGCACCGCTTCGTAAAGCGAGTCGCCGAGCGCATCGCCCGCATCGCCGCAGATCACCATGCGCCCGGCCTGGGCCATGAACGCCGAGAAGCTGCCGACCGAGCCGCCCACCACGATGTCGCCGCCCTTCAGCGAAATACCGCAGCGCAGGCCCGCATCGCCGTCGATCACCAGCAGGCCGCCGTGCGCCGAAGCGCCCGCACCGTTCGAGGCAAACCCCTTCACGTGTACCTTGCCGCTCATCATGTTTTCCGCGACGCCGGTGCCCGCGCTGCCTTCGATCTCGATGGTCGCGTGCTTGTTCATGCCGCCCGCGTAGTAGCCGGCGTGACCGGCGATCGTCACTTTCACCGGCGCATCCACACCGACCGCGAGGTTATGCGCACCGTTCGGCGCGACCACGGCAACCATCTGTCCTTCCAGTTCGCTGGCCGGTTTGTGCAGGAACTGATTCAGCTCACGGACCGTCGTGCGCTCCAGATCGAATGTCAGGCTTTCCATACGTACATCTCCTCAGGTGCAGGTTCGAAGACCCTGGCGTTCTTGATATCGGGCAGATGCGCGAGCGAACGGAACTCGGAAGCAATCGCGACGTAGTCGTCGTTTTCCGCGACCACCGCCGGCTTGCACGCGAACGGGTCGCGAATCAACGCGAGTTCGGTCGAAGTGCCCATCAGGAACGTGTAAAAGCCGTCGAGTTCTTCGAAACCTTTTTGCAATGCGGCCGGCAGCGTGTCGCCTTCACGCAGACGCCATTCGAGAAAGCGGCAGGCGGCTTCGGTGTCGTTGTCGGTATCGAAGTGAATGCCTTGCGGTTCGAGCTTGCGGCGCACGCCATGCGCGTTCGACAGCGAACCGTTGTGGACCAGGCAGAAGTCGTCGCCGGCCGTGAACGGATGCGCGCGGTCCGGCGTGACCGCCGACTCCGTCGCCATGCGCGTGTGACCGACCAGATGCGAGCCCTTCAGATTCGCGAAGTCATAGCGCTCGGCAACTTGCGACGGCGAGCCGATATCCTTGTACAGATCGATCGAGCGCCCGCTCGAGAGCAGATACAGCTTCGGATAGCGTTCGCGCAGCCACGTCTTCACGCGCTCGACGTTGCCCTGCACCGTCAGTACTCCATGATTGCCTTTCGAGTCGACGCGCGCGGTGACATCCATCGCCACGTTCAGCGCTTCCACCAGCGGCTGCCACGCGAAATCCGCGCCTTCCTCGGTGAAGCCCGCGTAGATGCTAAGCTTGCGCTGACTCGCATCGACCGGCTTGCCGAATACCGCAAGCCCCGCCGAGTCCGGTCCACGCTCGGTCATGCCGATCAGCATCGGCACCATCAGTTCGCCGAGCCGCTCGCGCAGTGCCGGCGTCTTCACCAGCAAGCCCACGATTCCGCACATAGTGGTTCTCCTTAGAAAAATTCGAGGTAGGTCTTCAGTTCCCAGTCCGAGACGTGGCGCATGTATTCGAGCCACTCCATCCGCTTGAGCTTGAGGAATTCATCGGCAACCGGGCCGAGTGCGTCGCAGATCACGCGGTCACTTTCGAGTGCGTCGAGCGCCTGCTCGAGGTTTTGTGGCAGCACGCCGATGCCGTGTTCAGCCAGCCGCGCGGGCGACCACTCGTACAGGTTCTCGTTAGCCGGTTCGCCCGGCGACATCCCGCGGTCGATGCCGTCGAGTCCCGCGGCAATCACGGCCGCGGTCGCGAGATAGGGATTGCATGCGCCGTCAGGCAGGCGCAGTTCGATACGTTCGCCAGGCATGCGCACCATCGTCGAACGGTTGTTGTCGCCGTAGCTGATGTACGCCGGCGCCCACGTCGCGCCCGTCAGCGAGCGGCCGACCACGAGCCGCTTGTACGAGTTCACTGTCGGATTGCACAGCGCGGTCAGCGCGGGCGCGTGCGCGAGCAGGCCCGCCGTGAACTGGTAGCCGAGCGACGAAAGCCCCATGCCGAGCCTGTCGGCAGGATCGGCAAACAGGTTGCGCTCGCCGTCGCCGATCGACATATGCATGTGCATGCCGTTGCCCGGACGATTCACGAACGGCTTCGGCATGAACGAGCAGATCATGCCGAGTTCATTGGCGATCTCGGAGGCGGCCATCTTGAAGAACACGTAGTGATCGCAAGAGGTCAGGCAATCGGTGTACGTGTAGTTGATTTCGAACTGACCGTTGGCGTCTTCGTGGTCGATCTGATAGACGTCGATGCCGACCGCGCGCATCGATTCGGTAAGCTTTTCCAGGAAGACGCGCGTACGCGACAGACCCTTGTAGTCGTAGCACGGCTTGGCAAGCGTGTCGCTCGGATCGCATGGCTCCAGCGTGCCGGACGCCGAACGGCGCAGCAGCGAGAATTCCGGCTCCAGACCTGTGAAGAGCGTCCAGTTGCGCTCCGTCATCCGGGCGACCTGCTTCTTTAAGGTGACGCGCGAATCGTATTGCCACGCTTCGCCATCGACATGACCGTCGCAGACGATCCGTGCCAGGCCCGGCTGCCACGGCACCGGCGTGAGCGTCGCCAGATCGCCGACGGCCATGTAATCGGGTCCGTTCGGCTCGATGCCGACACCCCAGATCGCAAACCCCGCGAAACCGGCGCCCGCTTTCAACACGCTCTTCAGATGACTGACCGGCACCGATTTCGCCTTGGCCACACCGTGAATATCGACAAACTGCGCCAGCACGTACTTCACGCCCTGCTGCGTCAGATAAGCTTGCGCCTCTTCCGCCGAGCCGAAGCGGGGCACGCATCCGAGTTCGTTGACCGGCAGCTTGCTCGCATCGTTCAGGTTCATCGCCACTCCTTGCAACAACATCCTTCGTGGTTTGGAAAAGCCACATGCAACGCATCTGGCCAGGCTATGCAACACGCTTTTGAACGCCGGTTGCGGCGCGCTTCAAGCTGGTCTTCAATCAGTCGGGTACTTTATTGAAGAGCAACAAAGATTCTCCAGGTGAAACTCTTCGCGCACGATCCGGCGCTGCAATCTGCTACGCTTTCCTTTTCCGTGAGGCCTACATGCAAACCGGTGAAGACAATAAAACGCCGCTCGAACGCTACCTCGGCATCACCATTCGCGAGCTACGCCAGCGCCACGGTCTGACGATCGCCCAGGTCTCCGCGCAGGCCGGCATCAGCCGCGGCATGCTCTCGAAGATCGAGAACGCGCAGACCTCCGCGGGCCTCGATGTGCTCAACCGCATCGCCCAGGCGCTCGGCGTTTCGCTCTCCACACTGTTCCGCAATTTCGACGTGCCGCAAGGCGGTGCACAGCTCGTCAAAAAAGGCGCCGGCATGGAGGTGGTCCGCAAAGGCACCAAACGCGGGCACACCTATCACCTGCTTGCTTACGACCAGGGTCCGCGCAAGCTCTTCGAGCCCTTCCTGATTACGATGGAGGACGAGGCTGAACGCTTTCCCGTGTTCGAGCATCCGGGCACCGAATTCATCCACATGCTCAAAGGCGTGATCGAATACCGCCACGGACAGCAAACCTACGTCCTGCATCCCGGCGACACGCTCACCTTCCAGGGCGAGATACCGCACGGCCCGGAACGTCTGATCAAGACGCCCATTCAATTCCTGTCGATCTTTGTGTATCCGCAGTCGAGCGCTGACTGATCTCTCAATGCTTCCGGCCACGACCGCTGGGTAAATTCAATGCAACGTTTGTGCCATGTTTATCTATGTGAATCAAAAATTCCCACCAATAAACGTTTTGCGCGCAGCGAGCCTTCGTCGATATTCAAGCTGAGGCGCTCGCTGGCTTGACTGCGGTGCACATCGTCGTCGTGGCTGGTGCGACTTTGCACAATAACGAGGTGTGCGCTTAAGCAGCATCAAAAGCAACGCTTATACAAAACGAGCGGCGCCAAGCATCTGAACTGCGTGCGGCGACGCCTCGAACATGGGTGTGCAAAACCGGTTGCACCTTCAAGGCAAGCGCGTCAACGGCCACTCGCGATCCACGTTCCCCGTGTCAGTGCAAGGCGTCGTCCGGCAAATCGGGCAGCGCCCGCGCCAGCGACGGCCGGATCGCGTTATCCAGCACGCCGCGCGTCAGCTTGACGATGTCGCCGGCGAACTGATCCCATTCACCCTGACGGTGCAACAGAAAGAAATCGCGCCGCCCGAGACGGCTCGGCGGCAACGGCATCACCGCGATTTCGTCCAGATAGTGGCGCGCCTGCCACAGACACAATGGCGTCGAGATCGCAAATCCCACGCGCGCCGCCACCAGACTCAGCAGCGGATCGGTCGCATCGAACTCGTAACGCCGCGGACTGTCGATACCCAGATGCCGCGCGAAACGCTCGATCTGCTGCCCGATCACCGAGCGCGCCGTATAGCGGATCAGCGGCATCTCCGGCGCGAGCGAGCGCCAGTCGAGATTGCGGCGCCCGCTCAGATAGCTGCGCGCAACCACTACGACGAATGCCTCGGAAAACAGCGGCACTTCGACGATCCGTGCGTCGTTCAGCGTGGTCTGCGTGCAGATCGCTATATCCAGTTCCCGGTCGTGCAGTTGCTTGCTCAGGCCCGGCGTCAGACCGGACCACATCGAAATCTGCCGCTCCGAATTCGACACCGCGCGGATCAACTCCGGGCCGACGGTCGCCGCGAACGAATCGACACAGCCCAGCCGCACCGGCATCTTGCCGGTATGCGACGCATCGCCGATGCGGGCGCTGACCATCTGCGCATGCTCGATCAACGGATCCGCCAGTTCGAGCAGCGCGCGCCCCGCCACGTTCGGCCGCGGCGGGCGGCTCTCGCGGTCGAACAGCGTCACGCCCTGGTCGCGCTCCAGCGCGGCAATCGACTGGCTGACCGCGCTCTGGCTCACGCCCAGCTGCTTTGCGGCGCCCGTCATCGAGCCGCACTCGCACACGGCGACGAATGCCTGCAGCGCGCGCAGATCGATCGGGGTCGGGGTTCGTCTCATGGAATGCTCCGCTCGCGTGGGTGACCTGCCGGGCATCCTGTGCGGCACGAAAGCATGGTGCCGATTTTTGCGGTGCCGGTGTTCAGGATGAGAAATTGCATTGGGTCGCCATAAGTTTGCCTAATACAAAATTGGCGCGGCCGGCATTTTCCTAGAATTCGCCTCATTGCCACACAGAGGTCCACATGAGCCACTACGATTTCATCGTGATCGGCGCTGGTGTCATCGGCGCGTCGGTCGCCCACCATCTCGCCGCACAAGGTGCACAGAGCGTGCTGGTCATCGAGCAGGGCACGATCGGCGCGGGCACCACCTCGCAGTCGTCCGGCCTGCTGCGCACGCATTATTCGGTGCGCCAGAATGTGGAACTCGCGCGCTCGTCCTGGTGGGCGTTCAATAATTTCGCCGAATATGTCGGCGACGACGAAGCGTCCTGCGGCCTCGTCAAATGCGGCTACCTGATCTGCTCGCCCGCGGGAGACAAGCTGGAGCCGCTGCGCGCCTCGCTCGCCGCGCAGCAGGACATGGGCATCGAAGTGCAGGTGCTCGACAAGGCCGAGGCGCACGAGCGCCTGCCGATCGCGAGCTTCGACGACGCCGCGTTGATCGGTTTCGAACCGGAAGCGGGCTTTGCCGATGCCTATCTGGTCGCGACAGGTTTTGCCCGTTCGGCGCGCCGGCGCGGCGTCAAGATCATGGAAGGCGTCACGGTCACGGGCCTCATCCGCGAAGGACGCCGGATCACCGGCGTCGAGACGAGCGCCGGAAACTTCGGCTGCGGCACCCTCATCAGCACGCAGAACATCTGGACGCCGGAACTCGCCGGCTGGATCGGCGTGCCGCTGCCGGTCAAGCCGGAGCGTCACACGGTGCTCGCGCTCGAATGCGACGGCGCCGCGTACTCGTTCAGGATGCCGGCGTTCAAGGACCTGGGCTCGGCCGGCATGCTCTATTACCGCAGCTATGGCGGCAGCCAGATGCTCGTGTCCGAAGGCGTGGTCGGCGAAACGCTGAACTCGCCGGAAACGGAACAGGGCGATATCTCGCTGGACTATGTCGCCGAGGTCGGCGCGCAGGTTGCCGAACGCTTCCCTGCTTACGAAGCCGCGGGTCTCGCTTCGTCATGGACCGGCGTTTATGACGTGACGCCCGACTGGAACCCGGTGTTGGGCAGCGTCGCCGATATCGAGGGACTGGTGGTCGGCTTCGGCTTCTCCGGGCATGGCTTCAAGCTGTCGCCGGGCATCGGCAAGATCCTCGCCCAGCATGCACTCGGCCTGCCCACCGATGTTTCCCTCGCGCCCTATGCGCTCGACCGGTTCGCCAGCGGTGCTCTGCTGGTGGGCAAATACGGCTCCGGCGCGGTTTCCTGATTCCCGATCGATGAATGCTCCAGTCATGACAATCAACATTCTGGTTCCAGTCAAACGTGTAGTGGACGCGAATGTGCGCGTACGGGTCGCCGCGAACGGTTCGATCGACACCACGGGTCTCAAGATGTCGCTCAATCCGTTCGACGAATGCGCGGTCGAAAAGGCCTTGCAACTCAGGGAAGCCGGCGCCGCATCGAAGGTCACGGTGATCACATGCGGCACGCAAGCCAGCCAGGACGTCTTGCGCACGGCGCTGGCGATGGGTGCCGACGATGCTGTGCTGGTCGATACAGCGACGGCGACTTCCACGTTGGATTCGCTGGCAGTCGCCCGCCTGCTGAACGCCCACATGGCGACTCGCGAATACGGCCTCGTGCTGTGCGGCAAGCAGGCGATCGACGGCGATATCGGCGGTGTCGCCGCGATGCTCGCCGCCCTGCTCGACTGGCCGCAGGCATTGAACGCCGGTAGCCTTTCGGCGGATGGCACGGGTTGGTCCGTCACGTGCGGCGACGACACCGGCACGGCGACGTGGCTGCTCGAGGGTCCGGCTGTCGTCAGCGCGGATCTGCGCCTAGCCGAGCCGCGCCGGGTGACCTTGCCGAGCATCGTCAAGGCGAAGCAGAAGCCACTCGCGATCGTCGATGCCGCCACACTGGCCATCGGCATGACGCCGCAAAGCCATGTCGTCAAGCTCAGCGACCCGCCGGTTCGTCAGCCCGGCATCAAGGTCGCCGACAGCGCCGCGCTGATTGCCGCGCTCATGGAACGACGTGTGTTCGACCAGCCAGGAGTCCCCGCATGAGAAGCCTTGTCGTAGCTGAAAACGAAAACGGCCGCGTGGCCGACGCGACGCTTCGCGTCATCACCGCGGCGTTGCAACGCGCTCTGCCGGTCGATGTGTTCTTGCCGGATCCCGCGCTTGCCTCCACGGTCGAAAAGATCGCCGGGATCGAGCGCGTTCTCATGATGGCGGGCGCCGCGAGCGAGTACGTCGTGCCTGAAACGCTCGCCGCGCAGCTACACCGGATGCACGCGATGCACGGACCGTATTCGCTGATTGCCGCGAGTCATCGGACGCTCGGCCGCAGCGCCCTGCCGCGCGCCGCGGCGCTGGTCGGCGGTGCGTTCATTCCGGATGTGATCGCCGTCGAAGGGGAAGGCTCTTTTGTGCGCAGCCTCTATGCGGGAAGTGTCATCGCTAACGTGAACACCGCGAGTGCCGTGACGTTTGCGACATTTCGGGCATCGTCGTTCGCACCCGCGGCCGACAGCGGCGGCAACGGCCGGCGTGTGATCGCCGAACCCATCGCGGGCTTTAGCAGGACGAAGCTCGTCGAACGCCAGGCCTCGGCACAGACCGGCCGCGAATTGTCGGACGCGCGGATCGTCGTCGCGGGCGGCCGCGGTCTGGGATCGAAGGACAACATGGAACGGCTCGGCAAACTGGCGGAAAAGATGGGCGCGGCGCTAGGCGCATCGCGGGCCGCAGTGGATGCCGGCTACGCGCCGAATTCCGCACAGGTCGGGCAAACCGGCAAGATGGTCGCACCCGACGTCTACCTTGCATTCGGCATCTCCGGTGCGATTCAGCATCTGGCCGGGATGAAGGACTCGAAGACCATCGTTGCGGTCAATAAAGATCCGGACGCACCGATCTTTTCGGTCGCGGACATTGGGCTGGTAGGCGATCTGTTCGAGGTGGTGGGCGAGATCGAAGCGCAGGTCGGCGCGGGAGGCACGAGCCGATGACGCGTCATCTGTCGGGCGAGTCAAGCTCGTCGAGCTCATCAGCCTCCTCGACTTCATCGGGCCACGGCAAGGCCTCGCTGCATCCGGTTACGGGATCGCAGCCTGCCGTGCGTTTTTTCAATTGCGCCAGTCTCGCGCCGGAACCGTGGGCGATTGCACGCACAGGGCAACCGGTGCAGTTTTCCGGCGATCTGCACGTGGCAGAAGTGATTCATCGGCTCGGCCCGTGACGCAATCTGCCGGCTGTCGAGATGGCCACTCTCGAATGGATCGACTGATTCAATCACCGGCGGCTGCTCGAGCCGAACGGCAACGTTCCACCTGCCGAGGCAGAAGCCGCTTGTTATTCAAAACTCGCTGGGTCCGCCATGGCGGCGTGACTCAAGCAAAACAGTCTCCGGGATTCCCGGCGCGATTCACCGCCGGCGTGGCCAGCGAGGTGGGCTGGGCCGAAGCCGTCACCGGTCCCTGCGGGGCTGCCCAGTTCCTGGGCGTAGCGAAGAGGTCCGCCGCAATCATGGCGCGGGCCGCTGTTTCGGTACGTCGCCGGCCACCACCAGTTCGTCGTCGACCAGTTGCAGCTTCAGCGGGTCGTCGGGCGAAAGCGCCTTTTTCGGGAACACACGGCGCCATTGACTGCCGCCTGCGGCGTCGCGGAAGAACGCGACGATCGCGACATACTGCGTGTCGGCGCGCATCGGCTGCGACAGGTTGATGGCCCCGCCCGGCGTGACGATCGCGCTTGCCGTATCCTGCAGATCCTGGGCAAGCACTGTGCGGTCGTTCTGCAGCAGGTCATCGTAGGACGCGGCGTCGAACGCCTTGCGGTCCTTCAACTGGTACAGGCGAATGGCAACCGACAGTGGCTGCTCGCCTGTTCCGCTATTCAGCGCAGCGCGGGCGCTCAGGTCCACGTTCAGCGTCTTGACCGTCTTGTGAAACACAGCGTTGTACGCACCCGCAGTGCCGTCAGAGACCGACTGCCATGCTCCGCACGCTGACAGGAGTGCGCTCGCGCATAGAGCGGTCATGATGGGGTATATCCGCATAGGTTCTCCAAAATTCATTCGTTCAGGGAGTCGTACCGGCCGAGGTGAATCGTCACCATCTGGTCGGCTGATGGCGAAATCAACGCCGTCCACGCAAGACGCGGCCGGTGCACGCCTGCAGATGCCGGACCGGCCGTCAGCGCAAGTTTCGGCGCATTCGATGCCGGAATCGTCATGCGGAGGATCGCGTCGGCCTTCTGGCCCAGATACACAGCCACCAGACGCATCAGATCGTCATGTAGCGGTTCGCCCGGCAGCAACGCGTGGGTCTGCGCGGCATCGAGCGGCTCAATGGTGACGAGCACCGCCTGTGAATGGTCGAGCAGGCGGGAGCCGAGCACGTGCCCGTCGCCCAGGCCACTCAGGGCCTTACCGCCCCCCGGTCGCCGTGGCGGCCGGGCCGTCAGCCCCTGGGGTGTCCCGGCAGGCGTCCACACCGGATAGAACTCGCGCACCGCAACCTGCGCACCATCCAGTAGGTGACGCACCACGCCCGCGAGCCCTTCGGCCGGACGCGAGCGTTGCGTGAACAGCCCCAGCAGCGCCAGCAGTCTGGAAGGAGCGAGGCCCGACTTATGCGCTGCATTCCCGATCCCGAGACCTGCCAGGCACAGCAGATAGTTCGAGATCTCGTCGGTTCCGCCCGCGCGGAAGCTGACCGGATAGTGGTACTTGAGCCAGGCGCGGTAAAGGAGCGTGACGACGCGATGGTTGAAGATGTCGAGAAAGGCCATCGCCTTCTCGTGTCCTTCGCGCCGCAGCACGATGTCATCGATCAGGTGCGACGGCATCGCCGCGTTCACACCATACAGCCCGAGGAAGGTCGTGCGCACCGAGGGCGGCGCCTCCGGCCGCTCTTCATCGAACTCGACTTCCGCCACTTCGGAGACTGGAAAGCCCACGCGCCCCTTCGGCCGAAAGCGCACGGGTTCGTGCTCCACCGCGTCCTGTGCGCCGAAGCCCGGCACATCAGGCGTGTGCAGTTCGAGCAGGCGGCAGAGCTGGAAGATGTTCATGCGCGGCGCGCTGGCCAGCACCGCGCGCACGAAAGGCGCGAGCTTTGGCCTTCGCAAGCCCATGCCACCCATGCCGTAGCGCACGTCGTCCGCTTCGCTCATATCGGCGACCGGTCCGACTTGCTCGTCGGCCACTCGATACGTTCCTGGGTCGGCAGGCTGACGATCACCAGTTGCGTGAACAGATTCATGTCGGCATACAGTTCGAAGAAGCGGTGCAGCAGCTCGCCAAAGAGCATCAGGTCGCCAACGCCTGCGAACGCCCGGCTGTCAAGCGTCACCTCGATCTGCAGGCCGCGTTCCACTGCACCGCCCATTACCTTGCGCAGACCCTTGCGGGTCACCTTCTGGATGCCGTCCAGACGCCGGCGGTTCATCTCGCCGTCCGTCCAGTCGTAGAGCGCGAGCGTGCCGCGCAGCACTTCGGCATCGATGAGCGACAGGTAGTTCGGTGCCAGATGCGAGAGTACGCGCCACTGGAAGCGGTCGCCCGTCGGCGGGTGCAACGGCAGGGTCGGCGACACGAGATTGCGAACGCGCGCGACGTTCGGCACACCGCCCATCAGTTCGTTGATACCGGCCTCGCGCAGTCCCTTGCGCGGCAGCATCCCGTTTGTGCCGGTGACGCGCAGTGAGAGCGTTTCACGCGGCAGGCCTTCCGCGTCCTCCCATGCGTGGCCACCGACCACCACCCACGTTTCGTAAAGGCCCTTCGGCCCCTGCTGCACGCGCGTGTGATAGTAGCGCTCCGGTGCATCGTGCCGCAGCATGCCGCCGCGATGCTTGAAACTGGAGAACGGCACGTACTCGACACGCGCACCTGAGTCGTGATCGTGCGCGTCCACGGCGTCGACCGAATACGTTTCGACGTTGCCCCCGTGACGCTGACGCGGTCGCACCGCGTATTCGGTCTGGTGGTGATCCACGCGGACCGGCTCCGCGTCGAGCCTGAACAGGTTGATGATCGGCGTGCAGAACAGCCGGATGTTCCTTTCTGAAAATCGCAGATCCGCCGGGAATGTCCGGTTGAGTACGACTTCGACCTCGAAATCGGTGACGCTCAGAGCCAGCGCGGCCAGATCGATGCCGAACAGATCCACGAAGAGGAACTTCTCCGGGAAGCTGAAATATTCGAGGAGCAGTTGATAGCCACCAAACGCGTTGTCCGGCTTGGGCCACAGCCGTTCCTCCGCCCCGAAACCGGCGGGCGCAAAATACGCATCGCGAAGCGATCGGGGTTCGCCGTCATGCGCGCCGGGAATGCGCAGCAGGACATCGTCGACATGGCGCGTGAGCGCAAGGTGCAGCGCCATCGCAACCGGCCGGTCGGCGTTTAGATAGAGCCGCAGGAAAGGCGCACTGAGCGTGTTCTGGCGCGACTGCGCCTCGATATGGAATGACAGGCGGATGGTCGAGCGACCATCGGACCGCGACGCCGCTCCTGCTGCTTTCAGTTGCAACGGCAGCAGGTCCACCGGCTGGGTGGTACGGTAGGTGCAGCGCGTGCCTTCGGCACCGATCGGGTCAGAGCTGACCTCAATGCCGGCAGGAACCGATTCGAGCTTCTGAAGCGTGCCGAAATCCGGTTCGAATTCGAGCACAGAGAGCGACGGCAACGTGCGCAGGTAGTGCGGCCACAGCAGGCTCACCAGCGACTCGGTGATTTCCGGCAGTTCGTCGTCGAGCTTCTTGCGCAGCCGCCCGATCAGGAATGCGAAACCCTCAAAAAGCCGTTCCACGTACGGGTCCCGGTCGCCGACGCGATCGAGATTGAGCATGCGTGCGCGATCGGGATGTGCTTCCGCGAACTCCCGGCCGGCTTCGCGCAGATAGCGCATCTCGGCTTCGTAGTAGTTCAGCGTGGAGTCGTCGTCCATGAATATGTCCTGTTGTATTGGGCTAATGGCTGCATCAGCTATAGCAGTGCGACAGCGCGAGCCGGGTCGAGTACGGTCAGTTCGCCGCGCAGCTTCTCGATGCGCTGCGCGAGCATGGGTTTGTCCGCGTCCTTGCGGGTCAGCAGCGCCTTGAGCGTGGTGAGCAGGTGGTGCTTGACCTCGAACGTCAGTGACGGCTCCCATCGGGCAAGCTGATATGCCTGAGCGCCTTCGTCCAGCTCACCCAGCAGGTGCAGTGCCGTGTCCGCCCTGCCCGCGTGGTCGGCCACACGCGCCATCACCCAGCGTTGCAGATAGCGCTGACGTTCGGACCGGATGCCGGGCAACCCTGCGAGCCAGGCGAGCGCGCCTTCAAGGCCTTGCGACTGCGTGAGATCGCGCGCCTGTCGCTCCATCTCCTGCCAGTTGCCCGCAGCGCCGCTTTCGTCGTCGGCCGAGACGGGCAGCGCGGCAAGCGCCTCGCCCTCGTCAAGATTGCGCACGACCGCATGGCTTGCAATCCATTCCAGCGTCGCGTCGTCGGCGAATGCGGTACCGTCGCTGAAAGCGAGCCGTTCGATTCCGTTCAGACGCTCCAGGAACAGCGCGAAGTCGGCCCGCAAGATGTCACGCCATTCTGTGCAAGGTGCGCCGGCATGGTCGAGCGCGACGTGCTGGAAGTACTGCAGGTCGAGCCAGAGGTGATTGACGCCCTCCATGTACGCGCCTTCGACGCGCTCCAGCAGCTCGTGCCACTGCTTCTGCAGCACGAGGCGTTTGAACTGCTGACGCAGTTCGGAGCGTGGTGGCGCAAGCCGTGTGCGCCCCTGTCCATTGGCCGGCGGCACGTCGTGAAGCGTGTCCCATCGCACGCACCGGATCAGGCGCACCGATGGCAGGTAGCCGTTTTCCTGGTTGCGTAGAAACTGGGCGACCACACGGGCCTGCTCAAGCGCGTCGCGTACCGATGCGATGCCGGCGATCGCCGTTCCGCCCGACGACAGCGCAGATGCACCCGGGCGCGTAGCAGTCGCGTCGGTGTCTGCCCGCGCCGGCTCTTCCTTGCCTTCGAAACGGGAAGCCAGTGGCTGGAGGTTCGGTCTGGCCGCCTCGGGCCATTCGCCCGTACGACCCATGATGAGATTCAGGGCCGCCATCGCGCGTTCGAGGTCGGCAGGCGCGAACGCATCGTGCCGGTCAAGCTGATCCAGCACACGTGCGGTTGCAACCCATTCGAGCGCGGCGCGCTTCGCTTCATCGCGTGCGGGCTGCAATGCCGGGCCGAACCGGTCGACAAGCGCTGCGGTCAGTTCCAGTCCATCGGCGAAGCCGGCCGCGCCATCCTGCCGCACCCGGGCGAACACGTAGTAACCGGCGAGGCGCAGATCCTTGCCGACCTCCTTGATGAGCTGCTCGCACGAACTCGCGATCAGGGCGTTGTCGATCTCGGAGAGCTTGCCGATCTCTTCCTTGACCACCATGAACGCATCATCGTAGCCGGGGTCGCGGCCGACCCCGTTGCCGTCGACCGTCGGCAACGGTCGCAGCCAGTCGCTCCACGTATCAATGCGTTCGCGCACGAGTTCGTCCGGATCGCGCGCACCAAAAAGCTGCTTGATAAAATTTGCGAACATGATCACTCGACATACGGGATGGTGCCGTGCGGCAGCGGCACGGACGCGTGCCGGGCGGCTGCAACGGCTGACGCAGGCAGCGGCGGCGGCCCGGCGCTCTTCATCGCGGCTGGAGCCGGCGCCGGTGCGAAAATTCGCGGCGGCATCGTGAAGCCGCGCAGCGCCAGCAGTTCGAGCGGCCCCTTGCCTGCGTCTGTACGCATCACATAGGTGATCGGATGGGTGAAGGTTTTCGGGAGCGGCGCCAATGGCGTACCCGGCAACAGGCTGTCCGGATCACTCGCGGGCACCGGCACCGCGGCGGTGCCCGCTGAAGGAGGCGCCGCGCCCGAAGAGCCAGGCGTCGCCGACCACGTGAGCCTGAAGCGCGCGTCCGACAACGGCTCCACATGGGCCGATTCCAGCATGCGGATAAATGCCCAGCGGCCATCGCGCTCGAAACTCCTGTTCAGCCCCGACTGCACGGTCTGCCACTCCAGGCGAGTACCGGTCACAAGCAGATCGTTTCCCGGCCAGACAAACGGCTGCCAGTGATCAGCCTGATTGAAATACTTGAGCTTCTGGCCGTCGATCGTCAGCAGCGTCTCCGTCACGTCGCCAGTCGGCTGCGCCATCAGGTCGAAACGATACTGCGCGGCGCCCGATGCAAGCAGGTGCGACGCAATGCCCTGCAGCACGTTAAGGTTGCGCAGGAACGTTGGGTCGAACCGTATGCCCTGCGCCCCCGCACTGCCCGGCACCCACTGGTCGCCGTGCAGTTCAAGGGCGCCGGCCAGTTGCTGGTTGATGAAGGCCGGAATGAGCCCTGTCTGATCGCGGATGAAGCGCACCAGTTCGGGAAACGACGCGTCGTCGCCGCTGGACGCAAACGGGTAGCGCCCCTGGAAGGACCGCGCCCACGGCTCCACGACGCTTTGCCGCCACGCGTCGTTCAGGCTCGCCTGTGCGGGTTGCAGGACCGCCTGCATGGCCTGGTCGACCGGGCGCAGAAAGAGCGATGCCCCGAGACCTGACCATTGTTCGCCAAGGCTCGCCGCAATCAGGCTGGCATAGCTGCGCGTATCCGAGAGGTCGGAATTCCTGCCCTGAAACAGGGACTGCGCGACCTGCTTCGCCTGGTCGTTCATGCTGCCGCTGTTCGTCATTGCTTCGAGTTTCAGGCGCAACGTCGTCACGGCGTTGAGATAGCCCGACATGCTCACGCTGGAAGCAACGCCGCCCTGTGCCTGGGCGGGGCCGACGAGTCGCAGGACCGGACCGAATGCTGCGTCGAGCGGTGCCGCCGGCATCATCGCCTTGATTTCGCCCTCCACCTGCCCGGCATACTCATGCTTGCCGATCAGGCCCTGCGCCTTGGCGACGAGCGTATCGGACAGCGACTGGACGTTCTCGCCCGCCCGCCCCTGGTAATCGAGCGTTTTCATCAGCGCGATCAGCGGCGATTGTCGCGCGTCCGCAAAGAGGCGCAACTGCTCGGCAACCGCCGGAAGGGTGGGAGCCGATTCCCACTGGATCGAGTTCGCGAAGGCCTGCCAGTGCTGGGCATAATCGTCGAAGTACATCTGTCGAAGTTCCTTGCGCAGCACATCGGCTGACTCGACGCGTGGCTGCACCGAAGACGTTGCGCCAAGCGTCCAGTCGGTCGAAACGTCCTGTCGCGCTGCGGCATCGTCGATCGCCTGCGCAATCTGACCGTCAAAGGCCTGCCGCGTGTAGACGCCGGGCACGGTCGCCGACGTGTGGAACAGTCCTCTCGCGTCCGTACCGGCCAGCATCGTTGCGAGGGTCTGGTCGCCGTATTTTCCTGCCGCCGCGTCGAGGATCGAATGGTAAAGCGTGTCCGTCGAATTCTTCACGCCCGTGATCGCAAGGAGCGTCTGTCGCGTGCCATTGACCAGGTCGGCGCGGGGCTGGATTGCCCAGGCTGGATGAGTCGGCAGATGCTGCGCAAAGAACGGGAAAAACTGATGAGCGAGATCCTGCCGCTCGCCGAGCGTCAGCGCCGCATGCGTCAGCCAGTTACGCGTCATTTCCGGCTCCATCAGCTTCGCGTCGGCGCGTTGCGGTTCGGCCATCATGAGGTAGGTCTTGAGCGTCTTGTGACCCTGCACGGCCTGCTGCGTCGTTGCCGGGTCAGCGACGTCGGTACGCATCGCTGCGACAGTCGCGAGAGCGTTCTCGAGGCCCTGTTGCGTGGGCGTCACCAGCAGGCGGCGGCTGGCTGGACTGTACGCCTGCCACAGCCCCTTCAGGATCATCGCATCGCGGTTCAGCCCGAAGCGCGAATACCACGGAGCGCCGTCCGTCGCGCGGTACTCGAACCGCTCGATCTCGTGCTGCAGGTCGAGCAGCGCGCGCAATCCCGCATGGTCGTCGCGGGCCGTTGCAGCACCCTGCACTACGGTCTTCGCGAAAAGCTGATCGCGTGTGTTCGCCCCTGCGGAGACTGCCATGCCCCCGATCCACAGGCACGCACACACCGTCATGATCGTCGCGCCGACCGTACTCGAATGCCAGCCGACCCGTCGGCCACCGGAGCGACGCCCCAGTGATCCGATCCGCTGCCAGATGAGCGGCGCGACGAACTCGCCTTCCGGCGTCGACGGCATTTGACTCCTGGCTGGCAGGAACCACGCCCCACGCGGCTCGACTGGCACGTGGCGCGATTGTGCGAGGATGACGCCAAACCGGGTGAGCGGTGCGCGCCATGTTTCCAGCCGTTGGGAGAGTTCCGCCAGATAGCGTCGGCGGCGGTCCCGGGCGACAATGCGTGTTCCATCGATCGCGAGGCGTTCACCAAGGGATTGCAATGCGTTGCTCACCGCGCGGTCGTCGTAGCGGCGAGGCAGAGTACAGCCAATCGGCTCCTCGCCATCTCCTTCCACGGCGGCAAGGTCTGTCGCCGTGACGACATGCAGCGGTGCCGACCAGCGCAAGCCGATCGCGATCTCCGTGAGCGTCGCTTTCGCCGCGACCGCCGAGCGCTGCGCGGCCAACTCGTCCCCGAGCGGGTCGGTCAGCCACACGATTGCATCGAGCGGTCTGCGCCAGCGCAGGCGCGCGAGGCGTCGCAGCCATGTCCGGTCCGGCAGGCCGTTCTGGTCGGCGGGACAATGAAGCAGCACCGTATCGCCCGTCACATGCCAGTCCTGGGTCGCGAGACCCGGCATATGCGCCGCAACTGCGGGGGCATTGCCGACAAGCAGCAGCCACGATTCCCGGTAGCGCCAGAACAGACCGTGTCGCAGATAAAGTGTGCGAGCAAGCTCTTTCAGCGTAACAGCGCCTGCAGAGGCAGTTCCAGTACCAAGCTCGTTTTGCCCCGAGAGCCCGGCACCCTGCAGGGCATCGCGTGTACCGCGTCCCGAAAGCACAAATCCGCCGATCAGCGCGAACACCGCCATGACCAGCGCGAGTTCGATGCCCAGCAGCCGTGCGTCGGACCACTCGTACTGCCGTGCAGCGATCCACGTCAGCAAGCCAAGGACAATGAGCAGCACGAGGGCGAAGACGACGAAGCTCGCGCCGCGCATATGCGGTGCCTGGGTGTTGTGTACAACTGGCTTTACCATGTTCTATCGCTCAAAGCAGCGTTCGGGAAGTGGTTTGCGACGCGAGATCAATTCAGGAGAACTGCTGCCAGAATCTGCGCGCGGTAGAGCGCCGCAGATAGAGCGTGATCGCTACCTGCAATGCTACAAAAAGAGGACAAAGAGCAAGCAGCACGGTGATCAGCGGCCCGTCCTTATCGGACGGCATGAATACCCTCGCGCCCACAAGAATGAAGACGAAAAGCGAGGTCATCGCGATGAGCCAGCCGATCGACACCACGTCGTTCGTTCCCTGCGGCGGCGCATCGGACGGCTCAGTCCCGTGCGCAACGATGTTGAGCGCCACACCATTTCGGAAGCCGGTGGCGACCAGTTGGGCACCCTGCCCATATTGGGCCGCCTCTGCCGCGGCGGCCTGCAATAGCCACGGATTAGCGGAACCGGGCTTGCCGAGCGCACGGTCGACGTCGTGACTGGAGACGTCGAGCTTTGCCTCCCGCACCGCTGCGTCGGTACGTCGCGCGCATATTTTTTCGAGATCGCTCACCCAGACATGCCGGATCTTGCTCGCGGCTGCCTGTTCGGCCCGCAGCAGCGTCGTCAGGGATTGTGCAATGTCATCCGCCTCCGCGACGATCGGCCTGAATATGACCGCCTGGGGCTTGACGCCCGAGCGCCGCGCCTCCAATGCCGACGGGTTAGCCAGCACGAGGCCGACAGCCACTTCCGAAAACTCACTCTCTCCTTCGCCGCGTAGCTGGCACGCGAGTACGATACGACAGGAGGGCATCGGCTCAGAGAACCAACGCTCGGCCAATGGCCATTCCATATCGGCCGCTAGCCACTTTACCGCCGGCGTCCCACGAAATTCCAGACGCTTCCATACGCGCACCAGATCTCTCGAACAGTCTGCACTACCGACGTGTAACACGACCTCGACGTCGTTCGTTCGGGCGAGTTTGTCGATGTCGTTCCTGAGCGGCGTCAGCAAACCGGCAAAGACTTCCTCAAGCCTGTTGCGCCCATGCGATGTGCCGAACTGGTCCAGTGACAGCGTTTTGTCTGGATTGGTGGGCGCAGACCCTTCGAGACCCAGCATGCGTTCGGCAAGCCCTTTCTCGGGCGTCAACACGACGCTGCTGACGATGGCGACCCGCGCATGTGCCCAGTTGCGCCATCTGAAGCTTCGGACCCTTCCGAGAAGATTCCACCAGGCTCGCTGGTTCCGGTCTTCCTCGTAACGCCAGTAGACCGCTCCGCTCGCCGCGCCCCACAACAACGCGGGCAGCCCAACGATGGCAATCCAGAAGGCAGGCGTCATCGTCGCCTGCCCCTTCGGCCACGCAAGCACGACGAGTCCCGCACCGACCAGTTCGATCAACAGGTACAAGGCTCCGTATTGCCAGATCGGAGGCGGGGGCAGTTCCGCCTGTTCGGCGAGCTCAGGTATCAGCCAGCGCAGGCTCATTCGATCGAAACGCCCGTGTCGCCAGGCAACACCATCGATCCGCATCGTGAGTGACAGCCGGACATGATCATTGGCCTTCCTTCGTCCGTCATGCCTTCGCCCGCCTCCGTGAGTTCATTGTCTCCGTGTAGCGGGCATGAAACGAGGTCGCCCAGCAGGGCGGCCTTGCGGTCATCGAACGAAAAGGTCGAAGAGGCGGTGATGATCCTTCCACCATGCGTGGTCGGATCGCCGAGACAGGCAGGCTTCTTCATGAGGATTTCCTTGATCAAAAGGTTGGTGCGGGTCCGTATTACCGCTATTTTTTTGACGCGCCATCGGAAGCCCATATGTCACACACGAAGCGATCCTGGCCAGACGGTGTGTGCAATGACGAAGGCATCTTGGCGTTAAACTCAACGCGCTTGCCTTCGGGAAGGTCTTTTCCTTCGCCGTACACGTGTCCTGGCAGAAGGGGATATTTAGCCGTTACGACCAACCCGGTGGTGTCACTTACTTTCTTCGCCACAAAGAAAGCGTCCTTTGTCACAGCAATGGTGTATCTCTCCGAGTCCTTGGTTACTGCCTGGCTGCCTTCGATGTAATACATGCCATGGAACGTATTTCCCCCGTCGGTGGAGTACACCAACGAGGCGTTACAACCACGCGAACTGCATCCGCCTCCTGGCGCGGACGGGATCACCACGTTCATCTCGGTAGGATCATCGACGATCAGCCGACCTGCGTAGTCGACGATGCCTCCCCGCGCCAGCTTGTGCCGGATACCTAACCTTGTGTTGTTGTAGTACGTGTCACCATAGCAGCGCTTGTAGTTTTCCAGTGCGACAAAACGGTGATTGTCGATCCGGTAGATGACTTTCGGCGGACCATCGTAATGGGGTTCTTCCACCGCCTTCTCGTAGGACAGGGCTGACAGATCCGTCGTGCAACCGGGGAGCGCAATGCCAGCGATCAGGGCCGTGACCAGAACCCGGCAAACCGAGCGGATGTTCATGCGCCTCTCCACATGCAAAAGGCTGGTGCGCGTCCCCCTATTACCGCTATTTTTTTGACGCGCCATCGGGAGCCCATATGTCACACACGAAGCGATCCTGGCCTGACGGTGTGCGCAATGACGAAGGCATCTTGACGTTAAACTCAACGCGCTTGCCTTCAGGAAGGTCTTTTCCTTCGCCGTACACGTGCCCTGGCAGAAGGGGGTATTTATCCGTTACGACCAACCCCGTGGTGTCACTCACTTTCTTCGCCACGAAAAAAGAGTCCTTCGTCACAGCGATCGTGTAGTCCTCCGAGTCTTTGGCCGGCAATTGACTTCCTTCCATGTAGTACAGACCGTGGAACGTATTTCCGCCGTCCGTCGAGTACACCAGCGAGGCGCTACAGCCGCGGGTACCGCCACACACACCATCTGGTGCGGACGGAATCACCACGTTCATTTCGGTTGGGTCGTCAATGATCAAGCGGCCGGAATAACTTACGATCCCTCCCCGGCCCAACTTATGCCGAATACCCAACCTTGTGTTGTTGTAGTACGTGTCCCCGTGGCACCGGTTGTAGTTCTCCAGTGAGACGAAACGATGATCGTCGATCCGGTAGACAACTTTTGGCGGTCCATCGTAATGAGGTTCTGCCGTCGCCTTCTCGTAGGACGGGGCTGACAGATCCGTCGTGCAACCGGGGAGCGCAATGCCAGCGATCAGGGCCGTGACCAGAACCCGGCAAACAGAGCGGATGTGCATGCTTTCCTTCACATGTTTTCCTTGATGAGTGCTGGCATCCGTTTTCATTCCCGCCCTTGTTCAGACGGGCCGCCGGCGACCGACTTGTCGCAGATGAAGCGGTCCTGCCCGGATGGCGTTTTCAACCACGAAGGGAACTTGACGTCAAACTCGATGCGCTTGCCTGCGGGAAGTCCTATACCCTTGTCGTAGACATATCCCGGAACAAGCGGAAACCTGTCCGTTGTAGTGTCGGTTGTGTAGGACGCCCTTTTCGATACGTAAAGGGCATCCTTAGCCACGGCAATGGTGTACCTCTCCGAGTCCTTGCTAGCTGCTTGGCTCCCTTCGATGTAATACATGCCGTGAAAGGTATTTCCCCCGTCGGTGGAGTACACCAGCGAGGCGTTACAGCCACGCGAACTGCATCCGCCTCCTGGTGCCGACGGAATAACAACATTCATCTCGGTAGGGTCGTCAATGATCAGGCGCCCGCTATACGTCACGATTCCCCCTCCCCGCGCCAGTTTGTGCCGGATACCTAACCTTGTGTTGTTGTAGTAGGTGTCACCATAGCAGCGGTCGTAGTTCTCCAGTGAGACGAAGCGGTGATCGTCGATCCGGTAGATGACTTTCGGCGGACCATCGTAGTGCGGTTCTTCCGCCGCCTTCTCGTAGGACAGGGCTGACAGATCCGTCGTGCAACCGGGGAGCGCAATTCCAGCGATCAGGGCCGTGACCAGTACCCGGCAAACCGAGCGGATGTTCATGCGCCTCTCCACATGCAAAAGGCTGGTGCGCGTGCCCCTATTACCGCTATTTTTTTGACGCGCCATCGGGAGCCCCTATGTCACACACAAAGCGATCCTGGCCTGACGGTGTGCGCAATGACAAAGGCATCTTGACGTTAAACTCAACGCGCTTGCCTTCGGGAAGGTCTTTTCCTTCGCCGTACACGTGTCCTGGCAGAAGGGGATATTTATCCGTTACGACCAACCCCGTGGTGTCACTCACTTTCTTCGCCACGAAAAAAGAGTCCTTCGTCACAGCGATCGTGTAGTCCTCCGAGTCTTTGGCCGGCAATTGACTTCCTTCTATGTAGTACATGCCGTGAAACGTATTTCCCCCGTCGGTGGAGTACACCAGCGAGGCGTTACAGCCACGCGAGCTACACCCACGTGCCGGCGCGGATGGAATCACCACGTTCATCTCCGTAGGGTCGTCAATGATCAGGCGGCCGCTATACGTCACGATCCCCCTCCCCGCGCCAGTTTGTGCCGGATACCTAGCCTTGTGTTGTTGTAGTAGGTGTCACCATAGCAGCGGTCGTAGTTTTCCAGTGAGACGAAACGGTGATCGTCGATCCGGTAGATGACTTTCGGCGGTCCATCGTAGTGCGGTTCTTCCGCCGCCTTCTCGTAGGACGGGGCGGACAGATCCGTCGTGCAACCGGGGAGCGCAATGCCAGCGATCAGGGCCGTGACCAGAACCCGGCAAACAGAGCGGATGTTCATGCTCTCCTTCACATGTTTTCCTTGATCAGTGTCGGCATCCGTTTTCATTCCCACTATTTTGCAGACGAGCCGTCGGGGACCGACATGTCGCAGATGAAGCGATCCTGTCCGGACGGTGTCCTGATCCCTAGCGGAAAGGCCGGCGTATCAGGGGCAGCAAAGTTGCGCCCGCGAACGCCAGCCGGGTACGGCTGACCAAGATCAATACCGCGGACGAGCGGATACTCTTTCACATATAAGTCCGTGACAAACGAGTTGTATGACCTTTCAGCCACAAAAAGCTTGTCCTTCGTCACGGCAATGGTGTACCTCTCCGAGTCTTTGGCCGGCAATTGACTTCCTTCTATGTAGTACATGCCGTGAAACGTATTTCCCCCGTCGGTGGAGTACACCAGCGAGGCGTTACAGCCACGCGAGCTACACCCACGTGCCGGAGCGGATGGAATCACCACGTTCATCTCCGTAGGGTCGTCAATGATGAGGCGGCCGCTATACGTCACGATCCCCCCTCCCCGCGCCAGTTTGTGCCGGATACCTAGCCTTGTGTTGTTGTAGTAGATGTCACCATAGCAGCGGTCGTAGTTTTCCAGTGAGACGAAGCGGTGATCGTCGATCCGGTAGATGACTTTCGGCGGTCCATCGTAGTGCGGTTCTTCCGCCGCCTTCTCGTAGGACGGGGCTGACAGATCCGTCGTGCAACCGGGGAGCGCAATGCCAGCGATCATGGCCGTGACCAGAACCCGGCAAACGGAGCGGATGTTCATGCGCCTCTCCACCGGCGCTGCTCAGCGTCAGCCTTGCTGGCCTCTTCCGCAACGGTCTCGCCGTCGATTCCGGCCGGCTGCTTCGGCACGGCAAGTTCGCCCGACATGAAATAGGGATCCTCTCCGTAATGCGTCCAGTCAGCCTTGTGGATCAGTTTCCCCCAGAATTCGGGCGATTCGTAGCTGTCGCAAAATCCGACCGGCAAGTCGTATGCCGCCACGCGCCGCATGAATGCCTCATGCTGCGGCAACGAGCTGTGATTGGTCGGCATCGGTCGGTACCCGGCAATACGGGTCTGAAGTTCTGAATCCGATTCGAGGGTGCGAGTCTTGCCTGTAGGCGCATAAACGTCGGCGCGCTCCATATACTTCTGGCGCTGGTAGATGGATGCAAAATTCGGAAAGTCAGGTTCGACATATTCGCCATTGTCCGGGTCGATCTCGCCCCAAGGCGGCATGGTTTGCGGCGCTCGATCAAAGTAGATAGCGACCCCGTGTTCGTCATATTTCATTGGCTGCGACATTTCCTCCGCAGTGATCGGATTCGGAACGCGTTCGGCATTAATGGTGACGGTCTGGTTTTCGTCGGGCACCACCCACAGCGGCGCACCTAACACTGTCTTGTTGCCGTTCCAGAAATCATTGGGCGTCCTGGGCGGTTCGATATGAGGCTCAACAGGCCGTTCCGGCTTTTTCATCGGGTCGGGAATCGGCGGTAACTTACCGAAATTCCTGACTCCTGGCTCGTCGCCACACGCGGTCCCCCGAGCGAGCATCCGTTGCTTGACCGTATCGCCAAGCTCGGCGAGCAGTTTGTCGTCGATCCCTTGCCAGCCGATACTCTGCAGAGGCTTCGTTCCCATCACGCGATCGTGAGGACAGAAATACACGTACAGTCGACCGTGATTATCACGTTCCGATACACCATTCGGAAGGGCAACGTCTGGCTTCCAGAAGTCCATATCGGCCGTAGCTCCGACCTGCAGACGTTTGAGCTGGTCCGGACCGAGGACTTTCTTGTCCTTGCCGATCCGCTGGGCGATCGCCTTGAATGTGCGCGCGCGGGCACCTGTGGTCGGGCGCGTATTGCCACAGGTGAGGTAGTCGGTGATCTTGTCGTCGAGTGCAAAGGGTGAATTCATGACCAGGACGGAATCTGGTGCACGCTCCTTGCACAACGCAGTAGCGGCAAGGGCAATCATGGTTCCCTGACTATGCGACATGATAGTCACGGTATCGTCCGGATGCTCCCTTCGGACATCATCGACCAGCGACGCCAGCCGTTCGGCTGCGTGCGCGTAATAATCGCGCGGCGGGCAGTCGTGGAGTTCCCGGTCCCACTCCGGATTGAAGAGCTGAACGTCGAAAAAACCGGCCACATGCCGCTTTGTGCCTTCCTTGCTCCATAGCTGTTGCAGGTTGTTCGTACCGTTCGCGAACGGCCCACCGCCCCAGTACCATGGCCCTGGCTGTTCGGCGCCCTTCTGGTTCCAGAAGTCCGTTCCGCGCTCGTTTTTCAGTGCGATCCGCCACTTCTTCTCCTGCCCACCTGGCGCCCGGTAGCCCCAATAAAACCGTATTACCGGAGACCTCCCGTTCCAATCAGGATCAATCTCACGAGGTATTTTTTTCCGTGTTGTTGGGTCTTCGTCCCTATACCTGTTCTCCTTCAGGTCGGTCCGGTTCAGTCGCTCGTTCAAACCCTTGCATAGGGCCATCTCTGCTGCGTCATACCACTCGCCCTCCGAATTGACGCCATGGACGAAGATGATCACGCCCGGCAAGTGCGGCGGAAGTGGTGCCTCTGACCGAACGCAGTAGCTCGACGGTGTCAGATACGACTCAAAGCAAGGCTTGCCGTGGACGTCCTTCTGCATCGGCAGCACGCGCGTCGGATAATCGTGCTGGTAGCGCGGCGCCGCGGCGTCGGTCGAGCCGTCGGAGGTATTCGTCGTCTGGATTTCGTCACTCATCTCAAGCACCCTTGCCCATTTTCGGAAACAGTTTGATCCCCTGAGCAATATCGTCTGCGGTGATCGATGTTTCGCCCTTTGCGTTCGTCACACCCTCGATGATCTTGCCGCTCGCCAGCTGAACCCGGTACGGCCGATCCAGCAAAGGGCGGCCCGTCAGCTGGTCGGTCAGCACAAACGCGTCATCGTGGCGAAGGGCGGTCTGATTGAACTTGGGCAGGGGAAGCGACAACGAGCCAGGACCCGATTTCTTCAGTTCAACGATTTTCAGGATCAGGTTCCCCGCCCCGCCGATCTCGACGTTATCGCCGGCGACCTTGATGTACGCGCTTCCGCCACCGCCGATCACCACCCCGTTTGCCGCATTGGCTGTGAGCGTGCCGCTGGCGCTGGTCAGGTGCATGTCCTGTTCCGACACGATGTCCATGCCATCAGACTGAGCCTGGATCTGGACCTTGCCACGCGCGGCAAACAGTTTGATCCCCATCTTGCTTGCGAACATCGACAGGACTTCGCCAGCGGCAATCACCACGTTACGCACGGTGCTGACGTTGAAGCCCGCAGCAGTCGATACGTTGACATCCTTGCCGGCGGCAATAGACATGCGCTCGGGCGTGACGGCTGCGATGCCTGCTGGCGCAGAAAGAACCAGGACTGCCTTCCTCAGATCCTCCACATTGTCTTTAAGCCACTGGTTCTCGGCCTTCAGATCTGCGATCTCCGCCTGGGCGACGCGCGCCAGGTCGGCAAGACCTTGCGCCTGTGCGACGGCAATCTGCAGGTAATTCATCGCCGCCTTCATGTCGATCTGCTCGCCGGCCGCCTTCTCCTGCTGGTCGGCGGACAGAAAGAGCCCCTCGCCAGCGCGGACACTGCCCTTCATGTCGGTGCGAAGTTCGAACCCGGAACCGCGTTTTTTTCTTGCCCGATCGACGATGTGCCCAAGGTTCAGTTGGGACTTGCCGTGCTCGGTAGCAACCTTCACATGCTCTTCGCCTGGGAAGTCTTCGAGCTGGAAGGTATTGTTCGACTGCGTATGAATCGCGTTGCGGCTCATCCACCGATCGTCACTTGTGATCAGGTCCGGGTTCACCCCGTCATGCATGACATGGGCGACAAAAGGACAATCCGGATTGCCATTTTCGAAGGCGATCTGGACCTCGGTTCCGTCGATCAGCGGGAAATGGAAGCCGGTATTCTTCGCGCCTGCGAACGGTTTAGCCAGACGCATCCAGCAGCTGGTCAGTCCCGCCATGCGCGGATCGCGGTCCGGATCGAGCGCAACCTGATACTCGCCCTTGTTGTTGATATAGCCTAACTTGTACCGGTCCGGCGATGTGATACGGCCACTGACTGTACCGTGGACCTTCGGCCATGTCTCTTCGAGCAGTGGCAAACGGTAGATCAGGTGCGAGGGAATCGCAGTGTAGGAGTTCTGATACGCCACCTTGCGTGAGCCACTATGCTCGACGCGCGTGATGAACTGGCCGTATTCCGCATCGGGCAGGGTACGGTTCGTGAACTTGAAAACCCGCCCTGGTGCCACGCACAGTACATTGCCAGCGCCGGTATAGACGACCTGCTCACACAGCAGGGCCTGATGGCGCAACTGCGCTTCCCATTCGGCCTGCTCGTCCGTCAGGTGCCCCGCAGCCCAGACATCCGGCGTCCCGTACGTCGTCTTGTCGTCGGGCGCGACATTCGCCTCGCCGTCAATTTTCTGCGGCGCGGCATTGTAATTGTAGTGGCGTACCGACACCGACTGGGCGATGGTCTTCGTGCGCGTCTCGAACGACTCCACCGCCTCGGCTCCGGTACTTTCCAGCCCAGAGGTCGGCCTGTAGGGTGCGGCGAACGCGGCATTGCGCTCATAGTGCGTGAAGTCGTCGCCAAAGTGCACGACCTCTCCATACTCGCCCTCGCGCATCACGAACCACATCCCGGAGCGCCGGCAGAGATACGTGATGAACTCGAGGTCCGTCATCCCCCACTGCGTGACCAGTGCGCGCTTTTCGTAGTCGCGCAGGAGCGTGAATTCAAAGTCGCTCGTACCCCCACCGAAACCATGTTCGCGCAGGATCTGCTCGGCGATCTGGGGAAACGTCATGCCCAGGAAGAAGCGACAGCGCCGCACGTTGCGCAGCAGCGCAAGACGCGATTCCAGAACGACCTCGTAGGTGGTCTGGTCCCGGCTGCTCGAAAGCTGGTTAAACTGGGTGATGACACCCTGGAAACGACGCCCGGGTCCGGCAGGTAACGGCACGCCTGCCAGCGTCGGCGGGCGGATGGAAAATGTGGCGGTCTTCGTGAGAAAATCCGCACGGGGCAAATCGGCAACCGCATGGGTCAGCGTGATCCTGCAGGAAGTCGGCGCACCGGTTTCCTCGACGCTCCTGAATTCGACAACATCAAAACCCGGCGCGCTCGCGGCGCCGGGCACGCCGAGATGATACGGCTGCAGGATGCCGCCCCCCTTGAGGGCGCCGATCGCTTCATTCACTCCCACTTTCGCTGCTCCTTCAGAACGTCAACCGCTACGCGGCGCCCCAAACATGCACGGGCGCCGCGCAACATCAAACCGTTGTCGATGCAGTCGCTGGCCGCGTACCTCACAGACGTGGAGCACGCGGGCCAGCAGGCTGGTTTAACTCTTGGCCTTGGGCATCTGCGACACCAGCGACAGACCGATATCCATACCCTCGATCTGGAAGTGCGGCACGACGAACAGCTTGATGCGGAAAAAGCCCGGGTTGTCCTCGATGTCCTCGACGATGACCTTGGCCTCGCGCAGCGGGTGCGACGATTGCAGCTCGTCGCCCGGGTCTTTCATCTCCGTCACCAGCCCCTTGACCCAGGTATTCAGTTCAAGCTCCAGCAGACGCCGGTCCTTGGTCGTGCCGATGTTCTCGCGCTGGATCAGCTTCAGGTAGTGGGCGATGCGCGAAAGCAGGAAGATATACGGCAGGCGCGCATTGATGCGGCTGTTCGCGGTAGCCTCCTTGGTCTCGTACAGCACGGGCTTTTGCGCCGAGTTTGCCGAGAAGAAGCAGGCGAAGTCGTGATTCTTGTAGAACGAAAGCGGGATAAAGCCGAGGTTGGCAAATTCGAACTCGCGCGTCTCGGGGATCAGCACTTCCGTGGGAATTTTCGGCTGATAGCCGGTGCCAAGGTCATAGAGGTGCAGCGGCAGGTCCTCGACCTTGCCGCCGGCCTGCGGACCGCGGATCTGCACACACCAGCCGTTGTCCATGAAGCTGCGCACCATGTTCGCGGCGAATGCGAAGGATGCGTTGACCCACAGATAGCGGTCGTGGTCCGGACCCTTGACATCTTCCTGGTAGTTAAAACCACGCACGGGCGTCGTGTCCGGACCGTAAGGCAGCCGGCCCAGCACACGCGGCATCGTCAGGCCCACATAGCGGGCGTCGTCGGTGTCGCGGAACGACTTCCACTTGATAAATTCCGCGCGGTCGAAGTAGTTGGCAATGTCCTGGATAGCGGCCACCTCCTCCATCGATTCCTTGCCGAAAAACTTCGGCCCGACAGAGCCAATGAATGGCATATGCGCAGCAGCCGCCACCTTCGAGATGTTACGCAGCAGCGCGATGTCCTGCGGCGAGTTGGTGAACTCGTAGTCGCTGATCAGCGCGCTGATCGGCTGGCCGCCCGGCGTGTCGTATTCGTCAATGTAAGTGTGCCGGTACAGTCCGCTCTGGATGATCTCGGGGGTATCCTCGAAGTCCTGCATCAGCGCTTCCTTCGACAGATCGAGAAGCTCGATCCGGACGTTCCTGCGGAAGTCCGTGCGGTCGATGTCGAACTTCGCGCCCCGCCAGCGTCCCTCAAGCGCCTGGAACTCAGGCGTGTGCATCACAGCGTCGAGCTGCCGGCTGATCTGTTCATCGAGTCGGCCGATATGGAAGTCGAGCAGCGACTTATCGAGGCGATCGACGGGCTTGCTTGCGTCAACGACCAGATTCATGAAGACGCTCATCGCCCTTGCGAGCCGCTCGTCGGCCGACGACTCTGAGAGGAGGTCGTTATCCTGGAAAGCCTCGATCGGTCGCGCCGCATTGACGGGTTTCAGGTTGATCTTGCTGCACAGCGACTCGTAGACGCTGTCGCTTTCGAGCACGACCGTTTCGGTCGCACTGCCTTGCTGGGATTCGTTGCGTTCCATGGGTTGTCCTATCGCTACATGTGTCCGGGATGCGGTAAAAGCGGCCTTGGGCCTGCTTCCGGGCTTGCCACCCTCAGGCATGACCTTCAGGCTGCGTTGCCGCAGTCGCGATCTGCGCAAGCTCCCCACGCAGACGCGCGGAGAGCGCCGAATCCTTCAGGATCTTCTCGAACTCACGGCGAAACGTGCTGTCATCGAGGAGGTTCGATTTCAGATCTCGCAACAGATTGCGCATCGCGAGCAGCGCCTGCAGCTCGGGAATCTGGCGTGCCACTTGCTCCGGCTCGAAGTCCTTCATCGCCTTGAAGCTGAGCGATACCGGCAACTCGGAACCGTCGCCGGCGAGCGTGTTCTGCGCGGAAATTTTCAGTTGCGGGTTGAACTCCCCGAGCACACTGTCGAAGTTCAGCTTGTTGATGTCGACCTTCTTGCGCTCCGCCAGCGAGCCCCGTGCCTTACCCGCGCTGAAGTCGCCCGCGATGAGCAGCTTGAGCGGCAGCTCCATGCGCTTCTGTGCGCCGCCCGTGTGTAGATCGACACTGATCTGAATCCGGCTTTTTGGAATTTCTTTCTGATAGCTGTCTGCCATGCATCCCTCTACGGTAGATGAGACTCAGGAGCGCGGCGTGCATCAAACACAACCAGCGCAAACCCCTCGCGCCCGCGTAGTCCGCGATGCAATGGTTTCATGGGTTTGGGTTTACCCACATCACACGCGCACTACCCGATACTTAGTGAGGACTGCATTAAACGCGGTAAACCCGTTACTCGTCAAATGGAAGTTCGTCTCAAAATTCATTACCGATTGTGAAGAAGGATAAACATTATTTGTTCCACATCAATGCGTAAGCATCACCAAAAATCCTTACTCCGCTTTCACGCTAAAAATCCACGCTAGCACTGCCTCCGTCAATAGAATTAACACTATTTCCAATGACATTTCTAAACAATTGTTGCCACCAAACTGCAGGGATGTCAGAGATTGACAAATACCCATCGTGTCCGACCGCTATTCAAAGGCTTTTAATTTTTTTGAGATAGCAATAGTCGCACTTGGCTATAGACGAATCACCAGTTCTTGTGGTTAAAATCCGTCCTCACGATCATTAGGTAAACTCAGTAACCACACCATGCGGACCTTCAAACCGCTCTGGCAGGAGGGCCTCGTCCTTGCCCAACATCACTTCCAGCAACAAGATCGCTGGTGGGGATTCGCACAGCAGCAGTTCGCGCCCCTTGCGGTCGCCGAGCCTTGGGGTGTGCTGACCGTTGACGTCGACAGGAAAGCGCTCGAACTGGGTCGTCTCAAGCTCGAGGGCCTCAAACTCCGGTTCCGGGACGGCACCCCGATCGACACGTCGATTGCCGACGCACTGCCGCCCGCCCGTGATCTGGGGCGCGACATCGCCCCGGACGTGCACAGCGCCGTCGTGCTTGCCGCCCTTCCGCTGATCAACGCGGAGGGAAACAACTGCAAGATGGAAGAAGAGACGCTCGCACGCCCGCGGCGGTATTTTCGCGAATATGTGCAGGTGCCCGACGTGAACGGCTCGCTCGACGCGGAGATAGCCGTCGAACGCCACGCAGTGCGGCTGCTGTTCGACTTCGAATCACACGCGGATGATGTGGTTTGCCCGATAGCAAGGATTGTCCGCAGTACACAGGGCATCTTTGAAGTCGACGCCACGTATGTTCCGCCGTGCCTGACACTCAGTGGTCACACACGTCACGAAGATCGCGTGGCACGTATCGCCGACATCCTGCTCGCGAAAGCGACGGCGCTGGCTGGCCGGCGCAGTGAGCGTATCGACCAGGTGGCCGAGTTCGGCGTGGCGGACGTGTCGCTCTTCTGGCTGATGCACTGCCTCCACACGCACTGGCCGGAGCTGCGGTTTTTCGTGAACCATCCGTATCAGCCGCCCGAGCGACTGTACATGGTGCTCGCCCGCCTCACCGGAGCATTGATGACGTTCTCGACCGGCACGGCACTCACCGAGCTTCCGGCCTACGAGCACGCACGCCAGGATGAAATCTTCGGGAAGCTCGAATCGCTGATTCGTGATCTGCTGAATGCGGTGATTCCGTCCCGCGTGATCCCGATCGGTCTCACGAAGAAGAGTCCGACTACGTGGGCCGGACAGTTCGAGGATGAGCGCCTGCTGGAAGGCGCCGATTATTACCTGTCGGTCAGCGCGTCGCTGCCGGCGTTTGATCTCGCCGAACAGATCCCGAAGCCTTGCAAGATCGGGGCGCCCGACGACATCACGCACATTGTCAACTCGGCGCTTCCCGGCGTTCCGCTCAGGGCCGTCCAGCGCGTGCCGGCGGCCATCCCGGTGCGCCTCGAGAACCAGTACTTCGCGCTCGACGCCAGCGACGCCGCTCACGCGCGAATGCTTGCGGCACACGCCTGCCAGATCTATCTGCCCATCACGGTAGCGGATGCATCCCTTGAACTGTATGCCGTGCTGACATCGTGAACCCTTCGATGACGACGCCCGCCTCTCTTCCACGGCTTCCCCTCGTCGCCCTGCTCCGGAATACGGCGCTCGAGGTGTCCCTGCTTGCGCAGGGCGCAACGACTGAATCCGTTCCCCAGTTAAGGCAGCGCGGTCTTGCGCTGGTCCAGGAGTTCGAAAGCGCACTCGAGGAGCGCCACGCCAGTGCCGACGTCCGGCACGACGCGCTCTATGCGCAATGCGGACTGCTTGATGAGACCGTCCTCTTGCATCTGCCAGAAGAAGTCCGGTCGCAGTGGGAAGCGCAACCGCTGCAGGTGGAGCAGTTCGGCGAGCACGATGCCGGCAAGCATGTCTTCGACAGACTATCGGAACGGATGCGCGAAGCACCGCCCAACATCGAACTGCTCGAATGCTATGCGACGGTGCTCGGACTCGGATTCAAAGGGCGCTATGCGCGTGAAGGCGAGTTGCAGCGCACGGCCGTCATCAACGCGTTAAAGGACCTCCTCGCCCGGTCCGCGCCGAAAGGCGATGACGGATTGATCGTCGATGCGGCACGCACGCGCGGACTCGACTGGCTCTACCGCCTCTCGCCGTGGGCGGTGGCAGGGCTTGCATGCGCCGCTGCGGTGATCGTGTTTGTCGTCGTCGGACAGGCACTCGATCTGCAGGTATCGCATCTGCTCGCGGCGAAATCGTAATGCCCGCAGCGCCCGGTTCGTTTCGTAACGGCATTCGTTCGGGCCACCCTTACCGGACGCTGGTTGCGTTCGCGACCATTCTCGCGATTGTCCTCGCGCTGGCCGTATTGCCGGTCGGGACCGGACTCGCCTGGTGCCTCGCGGGTGCTGCGCTTGTGATCGGTGCAGCACTGATCGCGTGGCGAACGTTCGGTTTGCGACATCGGGTAGAACAGGACACCGCCGCGCTCGCGGCGCTGACCCGAAGCATGGCCAGCCTCCCTGAGAGCCTGCGCTCACGGTTGCCCGTTGTGCTCGTTACAGGCGACGGGCTGGATGCGATCTTCAATCGCGGCACAGACACTGACCGGTTCGCGCACGTGGGCGACGGCGCGATCTGGCTGCGTGTGGACAATCCGCAAAGCCTCCCGCAGTTCGGCGTTGCCGTGCGGCGGTGGCGCGATGGACGCGTGCCCGATGGCGTGGTCCTGACTGTCGCCCCGGCGCTCCACCCTGACGATGACGCACTGACACAGAGGATGCGCCTCACGCGCCAGGCGCTCAGCGATGCGTCGCGCATGCTCGGCTCCCGCCTGCCCGGGTATATCGCCGTCTACCAGCGACTGACGGCAAATGCATCGGAGCCAGCCTCTCCATCAGCATGGTACGGCGTGTCGTCGGCCACGCCGATCACCAACGCGGGCCGATTCGAATCCGTCATCCGGGGCGCCGAAGCTATGGCGCGAGGCCCGGACGCCGATCGCTCCGTTGCCTGGCGTGCAGCCGGCCTGCCGATGCTGATCGACTGGACACAACGTGCGGTTGTCGGTCCACTGCGCGATCTCCTGCAGCCGGCCGCACCCTGCTCCCTGTACGGTGCGGGGTGGATCGACTGCAGACCTGCAAGCGAGACTCACAGTGCCTGGGCGGCAACATTGCAGACGCGTACGCAGCTGACGCCTCCATCGTTTGGCGCGTCGCCTGCGCCGTGGCCGCTGCCGCACGCCCTTATTCAAGCGCTGCCGCGACGGCTCTGGGTTTCACCGCGTCTTCGCGCGCTGGCTTATGCGCTGTGTGTCGCGGGGTGCGCCGCCGCCGTCGCATTCTGGTCCTCCGGACAAAACAACCGGAGCCAGCTCGCGCAGGTTGGATCGGATCTCGGGCGCTTTTCGATGATCCCCGTTGACCACGACGCCGCGCGGCGGGACGCGCTCAAGGCGCTCGTTGCGGATCGCGACCGGCTGCAGGAATACCAGCGCAGCGGCGTGCCGCTTCGACTTTCGTTCGGCATGTACCGGGGCGCGGCACTGATACCCCCGCTCAACAACGCGATCGCCTCGTATCAGCCGCCGCCTGCCCCGCCTGCGGTCATGACGCTTGACAGCATGTCGCTGTTCGACAGCGGACGCGCCCAGCTCAAGCCCGGGTCAACGCGTGCGATGGTCGGCGCGCTCGAAATGATCAAGGTGCACCCCGACAAGCGGGTTCTCGTCGCAGGCTACACAGACAACGTCGGCAATCCCGATAGCAACCTGAAGTTGTCTGTCGCACGCGCCGGCGCCGTGCGCGACTGGCTCGTCGAGGTCTCAGGCCTGCCCGTTACCCAGTTTGCCATTCAGGGATACGGCGACACGCGGCCCATCGCGAGTAACGACAGTGCGGACGGACGGGCACGAAATCGGCGCGTTGAAATCACGCTCGTGCCGGACGTTCCCGCGAGTCCCGGTGCCGCGGGCAGCTGATTCCGAAACAACGTTTTAGCCCCCGGAGCGAGCGCTTCGGGAAACCCAGGCTCGGGGGCTGGCTCCGGGCGATTGTCGCAGTACCTGTAAAAGGAGTAGAAACAATGGCAATTCCGGCATATGCGTGGTTCAAGGACGACGGCGGTGCGGACGTCAAGGGCTCGGTCACGGTCCAGGGGCGTGAGGGCAGCGTCGAGATCACCGCGTTCGATCACGGCATCCACATCCCGACCGACGGCAACACCGGCAAGCTCACCGGCACGCGCGTGCACAAGCCGGTTACGCTGACCAAGGAAACCGATGCGTCGACGCCGTATTTGTACAAGGCGGTCACGAGCGGCCAGACGCTCAAGGCGGTCGAGATCAGGTGGTACAAGATCGACGACGCCGGCAAGGAGAAAGAGTATTTCAACACCAAGCTCGAAAACGTGAAGATCGTTGCTGTGCGGCCGAAGATGCTCGACATCAAGGACCCGGCATACGAGAAGCACAACCATCTCGAAGAGGTCGAACTTCGGTACGAGACAGTCACATGGTCGTACAAGGACGGCAACATCATCCACAAGGACACGTGGAACGAGCGTTCATAAAAGACAGGCTCTCAGGAAGCCGGCACTGGCCCGACTGATCCCCGCATCGGTTGTGTGCCGGCCTTCTTTTCGCCAGTTCACCCTGTGGACTGGCGTTTTTTGTTACCGGCGGAACACCTCTATGCCGCGTCCCAGGACCGGGTACGAACATGAACATGCGCGACACCACGCACCTGCTTCGCAAACTCAATCCGCATTGCGCAAGCGCGCTCGAAGCGGCTGCGAATCTCTGTAACGCACGGCTTGCCGGTGAAATCACCGTCGAGCACTGGCTGCTCAAGCTGATCGAAGCAGGCGATGGCGATATTCCCGCGATCCTGCGCCGCTATGAGATAGACATCGATGCCGTATGGAATTCGTTGCTCGCGGCGATTGACCGTCTGCCTCGCGAGTTGCGCGGCAAGCCGTCCCTTTCCCGGTCACTCGCGAGTGTGCTCGAAAACGCCTGGCTCTATGCATCGGCCGGTGATTCCGCGCAACCAATCCGCTCCGCGAACCTGTTGCAGGCGATTGTAGACGCGCCGCACGTGCTGCGCGCAACCGACGCCTGGCCCCTTCTGTCCGTAAGTTCGCTCCAGATTCAGCGGCTGCTGCGCGAACTGGACCGCTACTCGGTTGAAGGGGTACAGCCGGATGTGGGGGGAGCCGCCGAAGACGATGCATCCGTATCGCCCGGCACGGTTGCGACAACAGACGGTGCGGCACAACGGAAGGCGCCGCCCTCCTCTGCGGTCAACCGGAGCACAGACGGTGATGCGCTTGCCCGCTTCGCGATCGACCTGACAGACAAAGCGCAGCGCGGCAATATCGACCCTGTGTTCGGACGCGATCGCGAAATCCAGCAGATGGTCGACGTACTGGCCCGGCGCCGCAAGAACAATCCAATTCTCGTTGGCGAGCCGGGTGTCGGCAAAACCGCGCTGGTCGAGGGGCTGGCGCTGCGCGTGGCCGGGGGTAGCGTGCCGAATGCCATTCGTGACGTGCGTATTCTCACGCTCGATCTCGGCCTGCTTCAGGCGGGCGCGGGTGTCAAAGGCGAGTTCGAGCAGCGGCTGAAGAACGTGATTGACGAAGTGCAGGCCTCGGCCGTGCCGATCCTGCTTTTTATCGACGAAGCCCACACGCTGATCGGCGCAGGTAACGCCGCTGGCGGCGCCGACGCGGCGAACCTGCTCAAACCCGCGCTCGCGCGTGGCGAGCTGCGCACGATCGCGGCGACCACGTGGGCCGAATACAAGGAATACTTCGAACGCGACGCCGCGCTGGAGCGGCGCTTCCAGATCATCAAGGTCGAAGAGCCCGATGACGACGCTGCGTGCCTGATGCTGCGCGGACTGGCGAGCCGCTATGCGAAACACCACAAGGTGCACATCCGCGGCGAAGCAATTACGGCCGCCGTGAAGCTCTCACGTCGCTATATCCCTGCGCGACAACTACCGGACAAGGCAGTCGATCTGATCGACACCGCCGCCGCACGTGTGCGGATGGGACTCGAATCGCCGCCGCCGGACCTGCAACGTGCAGCCGCAACGGTGAGCGCGCTCGAACTTGAGCTTGCCACACTCGATGCTGATCAGCGGGTTGGTGTGTCAGGGCTGGCCGGCGACCGTGAGACGCTGACCAAGGCACTCGCTGCTGCGAGAGCCGAGAGCGAGCAGTTGCAGCAACGCTACATGCGCGAACTGGAACTGGTCAGCGGGTTGCTGGGCCATCGGGAAGCCGGCAGCGACGGTGCTGCGATCGAGACCGCGCAGCGTAACCTGTCCGATGCGCAGGGCAAGACACCGTTGATCTTCGCCGACGTGGATGCGCAGGCAATCGCGCGGGTCGTGTCCGAGTGGACCGGGGTGCCGGTCGGCAATCTGGTTGAGGACGAACTGCGCAGCCTGCTGGCGATCGAACATGGCCTGGCCCAGCGGGTTGTCGCGCAGGACGATGCACTTGATGCGCTCGCCGAGAGCCTGCGCACCGCCAAGGTGGGCCTGAAAAGCGAACGCACGCCACTGGGGGTTTTCCTGCTCGCCGGGCCGTCGGGCGTCGGCAAGACCGAAACCGCGCTGGCACTGGCGGATCTGCTGTTCGGGGGCGAAGCCGCGCTCACCACCATCAACATGTCGGAATACCAGGAAGCCCATACGGTCTCGCAACTGAAAGGATCTCCCCCAGGCTATGTCGGCTACGGCAAGGGCGGTGTGCTGACCGAAGCGGTCCGCCAGCGCCCGTACGGTGTGGTGCTGCTCGACGAGGTCGAGAAGGCGCATCGTGACGTGCTCGACCTGTTCTATCAGGTGTTCGATCGCGGCGCCATGCGCGATGGTGAAGGACGCGAGATCGACTTCCGCAACTGCGTGATCCTGATGACGTCCAATCTCGGCAGCACCCAGATCGACGAGGCGACCGCGGCGAATCCGGCCATCCCGCAGGATGAACTGCTCGAGGCGATCCATCCGAGGCTCGTCGCACATTTCCAGCCCGCGCTGCTTGCGCGCTTCCAGACGCTCGTGTACCGCCCGCTGGAAGCATCTGCGCTGGAATCCATCGTGAAACTGAAGATCGGCAAGGTGGCCGAACGACTTCGCCGGCAGCATGACGTTGCGCTTACGTGCGATGAAGCGCTGACGGCGTCCCTCGCGCAACTGTGTCTCGCCCGCGAGTCCGGCGCACGCAACGTTGACGCATTCCTGAACCAGCGGATTCTGCCCGCGATGTCGCGCGAGCTGCTCGCCCGCATGGCCGACGGCCTGACGCCCGCAGAGATCCGGCTGTCGATGTCAGATGAAGGCAATCTCACGATCGATTTTGTCGATCGTGCCGACGGTGACCAAGACGCAACGGTTACGCCTTACCGCCGCGCTCCCGCCACTGAAGCTTCGACCTGAGGTCAATGCGATGCCAACCGGCCCCTCCCTCTATGACATGCTGCTCGGCCATATCGAAGGCGAGCCGCTCGAAGCGCACGACGACAAGACGCTTGAAATTCTCAGCGTCCAGGCGAATATCCGGCGCATTCTCAACACGCGAGCCGGAGCGCTGAAGCACGTGCCCGACTATGGGCTGCCTGATCTCACCGACGTATACAGGAATCTTCCCGCCTCCGTCCACGACCTCAGGAACCAGATGGAGGCAACGCTGCTGAAGTTCGAGCCGCGTATCCGCTCAATCGAGGTCGATATCGACGACAGGCCCGACCCCGGCCTGCTCGTCAGCTTCTGGATGACCTGTCACCTGAAAAAGGCCGGGCTCATACGTTTCGGGACCTATTTCGAGCCGCCTGGGCGGATGCGCGTGGAGCGGGTGCAGCCGCCGAAGCCGGACCAGTGAAGCCAGGCATCGAATGACTGACTACCATGTCGGCCTGTTCGCCAGTTCGCTTAGAGTGGGACGCTAACGGCGCGCAATGGGAAACGCAGTTACGCCACGAAGCGGCGCTTGCCTTGCAGGTCGTCTATGACGGCGAAAGCAACATTCATGGCCTGCGTGTCGGCCGCATTCTGCGCACCGATTTGCCGGACGCCCCGCACGGCCAGGTCATGATCGAAGTCACGCATACCGGCGCGCGCGACAAACCCTATCGCAACACCTGCAAGGCGATCCCGTCCGGCCGGCGCTTTTGCCTGAAGATCGAAGATGACTAATAAACCAATAAAAAATGAAAAGTCACGAGCCGCAGGTAAACCACCAAATGCCGCCGCCAAAGGCAAAAAAACCAACCACGCGCTACGCACAAAAAACCATTAACTTGTCACTAACGACCTCACCGTCCCCGACTCGACATCCCCCACGTAGATTCCAAACGCATCTTCCGTGCGCTCCTTCACATATCGCCGCAGCATCGACTGCACAGCTGGATCCCGGATCTCACCCCAGGGTATCTCGTTGAGCGGAACATAGCGGACAAGCTCGGCAGCCGGCGCCTCATCGACAATACGGCCGCGATAATAGATATGCGTGACGCCTTTCGCCTCGAATACCGCGAACAGGAAGTCCAGATTCGCATTCAATCGATACCCGTCAAGCACGCCGCGCAGACTCCCACCATCGGAGGCAGGCTCCAGCCGCGTCCCAGTCGGCAACTGCAGTCCCGCCGTTGTTTCGACCAGCACGAGTCCGCGTGGATGCTCAAGAATCGCGCCAACCTGAGTGCGCTGCCCCGTCGCGGCAAGCGCCTCCTGCGACAGCCTGAAATCGACATAAGCCCCGCGGCAATACCCCAGCGGCGTCGCGCTCGTATTCGTAAACTCCACCACGCGGCCAATCAGAATGATGTGATCGCCTGCATCCACCACCTGATGGGTCTCGCAATCGAAACTCGCCGCCGCACCGTCTATCAACGGGCTTCCAGTCTGACGCGCGTGCCAGGCAACCTGCGCGAACTTGTCCGCGCTCTTAGACGCGAACACGCCCGAGACAGGCCTCTGATCTTCGGCCAGCACGCTCACCGCGAAACGCTGCGTTTGCGAAAACACCGGATGGCTCGACGCGGTCTTGGCAATGCACACAAGGATCAATGCAGGGTCGAGCGAAACCGACGTGAACGAGTTCGCAGTAAAGCCGCGCGGCGAGCCGTCCGGCTGAATGGTCGTCACCACGGTCACACCGGTCACGAAGGCGCCCAGCGCCCGACGGAATTCAGCAACATCGAAAACGGATTCGCCCATGGTCTTGCTCCTCAAGATAAACAACTCCGGTCCGGGCCCGGATCACTGACTCCACTTCTCGCTTCGCTTCATTTGACTTCGCTGAAAAAACGCAGGAGCCGCTGATTCACCACCGACGGCGCTGTCACGTTCATCATGTGCCGTTGGTTCGCGACGATCTCGGCGCGCGCGTTGGGCGCTGCGGCCGCCATCGATTGCGACATCGCCGGACTTGAGTTCGGATCGCACTCGCCGGTCATGAAAAGCGCCGGCACGGCGAGTTGCGGCAAGCGGCCAACATGTGCCCGATCGGAACTGGCAAAGAGCCGGTAGGTTCGCGCATAGCCCTCCGGATTGACCGACTCCAGCAACGAACGCACCAACTCCGCGACCTCGGCGAGATGCCCTGGCACCGGATCGTCGAACCAGCGTGCAATCGTCGCGTCGATACTCGGCTGTTCGATGCGGCTGGTTTCGAGCGACGCCGCTCGCTGCATAACCGCGGCCCGCTGCGTCGGCGTGCGGTCGTAGACCGCATTGAGCGCAACGACACTCGACACCCGCGCCGGATAACGCAACGCAAATTCCAACGCGATCAGCGATCCCATCGAATGACCGACCACATGCGCCGACTCGATCTGTAAATAGTCGAGCAGCGCGGCCAGTTGCGCCGCGTATTCGTCGAGGGTCGGCTCGGGCGCCGGCAGACGGCTCGCACCATGTCCCAGCACGTCGTAAGACACCACCCGAAAATGCGCCTGCAACTCGGCCACTTGCGGCGCCCACACGCTGCGGTTCATGCCTACGCCGTGAATCAGCACGAGTGCGGCACCCTCGCCTGCCACGTTGTATGCCGTGCCGTCGAACGTCCCGTTCGTCGACGCACGCTCGATGACGGTTTCATGCTTCATTGGATCCCAGCTCCTTCAGATCCTGATAACGGTCGCCGATGCGGTGATGCGGCCGGCCGCCGATCGATGCGCCCAGCGCGATCACGAGTTCGTCGGGCGCGGGCGCATCGACGATCGAGAACTGGACGGTGAGGTAATGCGAGCGCATGCCTTCATCGCCCTTGTGCATCAGCGGGATCGTCACCGGACAATTGGGGCCGCCGCGCAGATTAGTAAAGCTCAGATAGCTCTTCGCGCCGACAGCCTCACGGAACTTGTTGCCGAAACGCAGCGTATGGATCAGCGCCGACGCATGTTCGACCTCACCCGACGTGCCGACGATCGCCGCCTTCCCATAGCCTTCCACAGCTGCACCGGACCCGGCGATGCGCAGGATCTCGGCCGTCAGGATCTCGCCCAGTTGCGGAGCGAGCCCGTGAATCTCCGGCTTCAGGTCTTCGACAAAACCGCGCCCCGCCCAGGGATTGCGCAGCACGGCGGCAGCGGCGAAGAGCTTCAGCGGCTTCGAAGCCGCTTTACCACCCTCGATAAACGTGTCTTCCACATAGGTGACCAGCTTGCGAATCTCGAGCTTCATCTGACTTTCTCCGCGGGCAAATGCGCCATGGCCTCATGCGATAGCGCCTTCTTGATATTATGGTATTCCATATTATTGTACGCAAGAATTTTCAGGTGTCGACGGGGTTTACGCGGGGGCGTTGACGCCGGGGTTAACCGGAAAGCCCCGCAAATCGCGGGCGAAAAAAAAGCCGTCGGAATCGACGGCTCGATGACTTCTTGCCTGCTGCAGGAGTGCGGATCAGTCGCTTGTCGCGGCTTCCTTTTCGGCGAGCGCCGCCATGGCGATACCGGCGGTGCGTCTCACGTGTTCAAGCGACGCGGCAGCCGCCGCATCGCCATCTTTCCTGGCGATGGCCGCGAGCAACTTGTTCATCTCGCGATTCGAATCCGTACCTCGCCCAGGCGATGAAATCGTCATCGAGCGAAGCTGGTTGATTCGCGCGTTCAGCGACTTGACCACCTGATGCATCATCAGCTTCTGGCCACCGGTGAACATCGTTTCGTAGAAACGCTCGGTGTAGAGCAGCACGCGTTTGAAATCCTCCTTGTCGAAAGCGTCCTCGATCTCCTTGCGGATCTCGCGCAGTTGCTTCACCAGCACAGGCGTAGCACGTTCGGCACAAGCACGCGCGGCTTCCGACTCCAGCAGCGCGCGGATTTCGTAAATTTCCTCTACCTGCGCCGGATCGAGTCTTGCGACGATCGGACCGGAATGCGAGCCGGTTTCAACCAGGCCTTCCGTTTCGAGGTGGCGCAATACCTCGCGCACTACCGTGCGGCTTACGCCTAGTTGATCGCACAGCGTACGCTCGATCAAGCGATCGCCGGGTCGATAGAAGCCCTGAGAAATGGCCTCACGCAATTTCTCAAGAGTCAGTTCGCGCAGCGTCGGCGCACTGCGGTCGACACGCATTTGATCCATCATGGCTCTCTCCCGTCTCCAGGCGACATCCGGATAGTGTGGTTTTTGGAATCCCATAGTATCGCATAGACGACACCTGGCAAATCCGTAGCTCGCGCTGCTCAGACAGAAAAGACCCGGGCGCTCACGCTATCCCAGTCGAGCCACGCTTGCGCACCAACCGCCAGGTTCGCCTCCCGCAAACCGGCCGGCGCGCGCACAGCGATCTCCTGTGCCCACGGCGTCGCCACCGAATAGTGCATCGTGTCGCCCAGATAGGTGACGTCACGCACCGTCACCGGCAGACTGCCGTCAGCGCTTTGCACGGGCCGCGCACGAATCTTTATCTGTTCGGGACGCAGCATCAACGCACCGTTGCTGCCGGCACTCAACGCGCGATCGAAAGTGCCCACCCTTACCGGCTTTCCGTTAGGGAACACCGCATGCGACCCACCGTTGCCGTCCGCCAGCGTAACCGGCAGAAAATTCGAATTACCAATGAAACCCGCGACGAAACGCGATGCCGGCTGGGCGTAAAGATCTTCGCCGGTTCCGGCCTGCTCGATACGCCCTTTGTTGAATACCGCAATCCGGTCGGACAGACGCAAGGCCTCTTCCTGATCGTGGGTCACATAGAGAATCGTCACGCCCGTTTGCTGATGAATGCGGCGCAACTCCGTCTGCAACTCCTCGCGCAGCTTCTTATCCAGCGCGGAAAGCGGTTCGTCCATCAACAGCACTGGCGGGTCATAGGCTAACGCGCGGGCGATCGCCACGCGCTGTTGCATCCCGCCCGACAGTTGCCCCGGCATGCGATCGCGGCAATCGCCGAGATGCACGAGCTTGAGCATCTGTTCGACCTTCGACTTCACCTGGGCGTCGGGCAGGCGCCGCACGCGCAGCGGAAACGCCACGTTTTCGCCGACGGTGAGATGCGGGAACAGCGTGTAGCGCTGAAACACCATGCCGATGTTGCGTCGGTTCGGCGCGACCGACAACAACGATTTTCCGTCGAGCAGCACGCGCCCCTCGGTGGGCGACTGAAAGCCTGCAACAATATAAAGCGTCGTACTCTTGCCCGAGCCCGACGGTCCGAGAAAAGTCATGAACTCGCCCTTCCTGATGTCGAGCGAGACTTGATCGATGGCCACGACCTGATCGTAGGTCTTGCGAAGCCGTTGAATCTGCAGAAACGGTGAGCTCACGATTTACCTCGCTTGAGTACAAGTCCTGGCAACATCAGCACGACGGTTAGTCCGACCATCAGCGACGATGCAGCGGCAATCACCGGCGTCAGATCTTGCCGCAACGTGCTCCAGATTCGCACGGGCAGTGTCTGCAGCGTCGGGCTTGCCATGAAAACGGATACCACCACTTCATCCCAGGAAGCGAGGAACGAGAAGATCGCCGCCGCGAACAGGCCGAGACGAATGGCTGGCAGCGTGACGCGCCATTTCACTTCGAACGGCCCCGCCCCGCAAATCAGCGCGGCATCTTCGAGCGTGGTGTCGAAGCTTTCCAGCGAGTTACTGATTGCGATGATCGAAAACGGCAGCGCGATGATCAGATGCCCGATCACGAAGCCGACCAAAGTTCCAGTCAAGCCGATGCGCAGAAAGAACGCGTACAGCGCGACCGCAAGCACGACGACCGGCAACACCATCGGCGTGAGAAAAAATGCCTTGAGCAGCGCCCGTCCGCGGAAATCGCCACGCGTCAGCGCGAGCGAAGCGAACAGACCTAGCGTGACCGACAACACCATCACGACGAGGCCCAGCTCGACGCTGGTCATCAGCGAATCGAGCCAGCCAGGATCGGAGAGCAATAGGCGATACCACTGGAGGGTCCAGCCAGGCGGCGGAAACATCAGCCATTGCGAATTGCCGAACGATAACGCAATGATGAACAGCACAGGCAACAACAGGAATAGCGACACCGACGCGCCAATGGCGAGGAGCAGCCAGCGCAGCGGTCCGAGACGATCGAAATCGAGCAGCATGTCAGTGGACTCCCGAAGCACCGCTCACACGCCCGGAAAAGCGTAATTGCAGTGCATAGAGCGAAAGCGTGACGAGCAGCAGGACAAAGGCCGCGGCGCCCGCGAGACCCCAGTTCAGCAATTGTTGCACCAGTTGCGCGATCAGTTCGGCGAGCATCATGTATTCCGGGCCGCCCAGCAGCGCGGGCGTGACGAAGTATCCGAGCGCCATCACGAACACCATCAGCACCCCGCTCGCAATGCCCGGCATCGCGAGCGGCACCAGCACCCGCCAGAAGGCTTGCCAGCGGCTCGCCCCGCAAATGGCGGCGGCCCGCAGCGTGGTGGGATCGATCGCGCGCAGGGTGGCGTGCAGCGGCATCACGAGAAACGGCAGCATGATGTAGGTCATGCCGATCGTCACACCGGTCAGGTTATTGACCAGCGTAAGCGGCGCATCGATCAACCCGAGCGACATCAGCAGACGGTTGATCGGCCCGGTTTGCTGCAGCAGCACCATCCATGCAAACGTGCGCGCCAGCAGGTTGGTCCACATCGAAAGCAGCAGGATCGCGAACACCAGCTTGCCGATCCAGCGCGGCGCGATGGCCAGCAACCATGCAGTCGGAAAGCCGATCACAAGCGTCACCGCCGTCACTACCGTGGCCACGAAGAACGTGTTGCCGAACACTCTCAGGTAAGTCGTCGAGCCGAACAGCTGCGTATAGTTCTGCAAACCCGGGCTCGGTTCCAGCACGCTGTGAAGCAGCAACGACAGCACCGGCAACAGAAAGAACACCACCAGCAGCAGCACGGCCGGCAACACCAGCCGGGCGGCCCTGAATCCGGCGCCTAGTTGCAGCTTGCCCACCTCGGGCTCGGCGACGGTACTCAATGCATTCGACATGACGACTCCCTCGATATGTTCGACCGGCAACCGCCTTATTTCGATTGCCACGCATACCAGCGCTTCGCAATCTCGTCGCGATGGTCGGCCCAGTACTTCATGTCGAGGTTGATTTGCGTTGCCTTGTACTGATCAGGCAGCGTTTTGGCGACATCGGCGGGCAGCAGCGCCGCCGATTTCAGATTGATCGGCGCATAGCCCGTTTCAGCAGCGAACTTTGCCTGCGCCTGCGGGCCGGTTGCGCTCGCGAGGAACTTCATCGCCTCAGTCTTGTGCTTCGCACCTTTCGGCACCACCAGCATATCGGCGGCTGTCAGGTTCTGATTCCACGACACGCCGACATCCACGCCGGTCTGCTGAAGCGCATGCAGACGACCGTTCCAGAACACGCCGATCGGTGCTTCGCCCGAAGCCATCAGTTGTTGCGACTGCGCGCCGCCGCTCCACCAGACGATCTGGTTTTTGATCGTGTCGAGCTTCTTGAACGCGCGATCGAGATCGAGCGGATAGAGCTTGTTCGGCGGGACACCGTCGGCCAGCAAGGCGACTTCGAGCACGCCCGGCGCCGACCACTTGTAGAAAGTGCGCTTGCCGGGGAAACGCCTGGTATCGAACAGGTCCGCATAGTTGGCAGGGCTGCCGCTCTTGAACGCCGCCTTCTTGTAGCCGAGCACGAACGAATAGTAGAAGCTGCCCACCGCCCCCGTCGACGTGAAACGCGGATCCAGGTCGCTCTTGTTTACCACGGAATAATCGATCGGTTCGACGAGTCCGTCGCGCAGCGCCGCATAGGCGAAATCGCCTTCCACGTCGACCACGTCCCATTGCACGTTGCCGCTATCGACCATCGCCTTGAGCTTGCCGTAGTCGGTAGGGCCATCCATCAACACCTGAACGCCAGACGCCAAAGTATACGGCTGTGCCCAATTCTTCTGCTGCGCGGATTGCGTCGTGCCGCCCCAACTGGCGAACACGATCGGCGCGTCGGCTGCGAAAACGGGCGCGGTAGCCGAGACGATAGCCGTCACCGCGATTGCGCGGGCAAGACCAAGGGTTCGCCAACGTAGCATTTCTTTCATGAGGACTACTCCTTAGAGTGAAAACGCCGCCTCCGGAAAGGATCGACAGCGAACGGCTTTTTTATTTGAGCGGTGAGAACGAGGCAGGCTTCATGATCTTGCTCTCCATTGTTTCCAGCAGCGCCTGGATCTTCGGTGAGAACGCCTGCCACGCCGGATCTTCGGCGAGGCGCTGACGGCGCGCCCCGCGTTCGTCGAGACTCGGATAGGCCCACATATGAACGATCTGGTTCAGCGGCCCGATCTCCGAAAAAAAGTAACCCACCAGTTCGCCGAGATGGCGCTTCTGCAACTCGATGCCTTCTTCTTCGACAAGTTTCAGATAGGCTGGAACGGCACCGGTCTTGATCTTGTAAGTGCGGATTTCGTAATACATCGTGCCCTCTTCAGCGCATGACGAAAGGATCGGCGATCGGCTCATCCGAGGTTCGAATCCAGACGGATTTGGTGCGGGTGTAGTCGAGTACCGCGTCGAGCCCGCCTTCGCGGCCCAGCCCGCTCAGCCCGTAGCCGCCGAACGGGACGATCGGCGAGACAGCGCGATAGGTGTTCACCCAGACAATGCCCGCGCGCAGCCGGCGCGTGAGACGGTGCGCGCGAGTGAGATCGCGCGTGAACACGCCCGCGGCGAGCCCGTACTTCGTGTCGTTGGCCAGCGCGACGGCGTCGGCTTCAGTGTCGAAGCTCATCACGCTCAGCACCGGTCCGAACAGCTCCTGCGCCACGCTCGGCACCGTGGAGTCAGGGCAGTCGACGATCGTCGGCTCGAAGAAGAAGCCTTTCTCGTGCGCTGACGGGCGAGCGCCGCCGGTCAGCAGCGTGGCGCCCGCAGCAAGGCTGGCGGCGAGCACCGCCTCGATATGGTCGCGCTGCCTGAGCGTGGCAAGCGGTCCCATCTCGGTAGCCACATCCTGCGGATCGCCGATTTTGATGGCTTGCGCTTTCTCGACGAGGCGAGCCATCAGACGATCGCGAATGCCGCGCTGAACCAGCAGCCGCGAGCCCGCGACACAACTTTGACCCGTCGCCGCGAAAATCCCGGCGATCACGGCGTTACTGACACTCTCCAAGCTGGCGTCATCGAAGACCAGCACCGGCGACTTGCCACCCAGTTCGAGCGAAGTCGCGGCCAGATTTTCAGCCGAATTGCGCACAATATGACGCGCCGTTTCCGGACCACCGGTGAACGCGATCTTCGCCACCAGCGGATGACTCGTGAGCGCACGGCCGCAGTCCGCACCGAAGCCCGTCAGGATGTTCACCACGCCCGCCGGAAAACCGGCTTCATGCACGAGCCGCGCAAAAGCGAGAAGTGGCGCGGGACCCTCCTCGGATGCCTTGATCACGATCGTGCAGCCAGCTGCGAGCGCCGGACCGATCTTCACCGCCGAGAGAAACAGTTGCGAATTCCACGGCACGATCCCCGCGACCACACCGACCGGCTCGCGGCGCAGAAACACATCCATGTCGGGCTTGTCGACCGGCAGGCAGGCCCCGTGAATCTTGTCGGCGATGCCGGCGTAATAACGGTAGTACTCGGCGACATAACCGATCTGGCTGCGCGTCTCACGGATGATCTTGCCGGTATCGGTCGTTTCGAGTTCTGCTAGCTCCTGCGCGTTTGCCGCGACGAGGTCGGCGAGCCGGTATAGCAGTTTGCCGCGCTGACTCGCGCTCAGGCCAGCCCATTCGGGCGCGAACAACGCGCGGTCGGCGGCCTGCACGGCGCGATCCACGTCGGCTGCGCTCGCCGCGGGCATCGTTGCCCACACATCGCCAGTGGCCGGGTTGATGCTCCCGAAGGTCTTGGCGGCGTCGCTGAACTCGCCGTCGATGTAATGCTGGAAAGACTTCAACATGGCATCGGCTCCTCGTGGCTGGATGTCGTAGCGAAGAACATCCACCTTCAGCCGCGGGGCTCGAACGCGGGCATCACGTCCGAGATGAACAGTTCGAGCGACTTGCGCTTGCGCTCGAAGCTCATATTGCTGTCGAGCCAGAAGCTGTATTGATCGAAGCCGAGTTCTTCATACTGTTTAAGCCGCTCGACGACAGCCGCCGGCTGACCGATCACGAGGTTCTTGCGAATCTGTTCCGGCGCGTATTGCGGGAACGATGCGATGTCCTCTGCCGTAAGCGATTCGATAAAGCCTTGCTCGACCGGCCGCTCGTTCTTGAACCACTTGCTGAAATAACAATAGAAGCGGCTCAGATCTTCCACGGCGGCGTCTACTTCGGCCGGATCGGCGCCCACAAAGGTGTGCATCAGCATCATGATCTGCGGCCGCGGCACCTCGGGATTTGCCTTGCAGGCCGCGTTGAAGCGCTCCATCAGGCTGACCACCTCGCCATCGCCCGCTGCCAGCGACGTGACCTGCACGTTGCAGCCGTTGCGAACCGCGAACTCGTGCGAATTCGGATCGCGGGCCGCGAGCCACATCGGCGGAAGGGATTGCTGGACCGGGCGCGGCACCGGTGTGGTGGACGGCCAGGACCAGAATTCGCCTTGATGTGCGTAGTCCCCCTTGAACAGCTGCCGCAGCGCGGGCACCAGTTCACGCATCCGGGCGCCTGCGCCGAATGCATCGAGGCCCGGCAGCAGACGTTCATATTCGAAGGAGTAGGCGCCGCGCGCGATGCCGAGGTCGAGCCGCCCATTGCTTGCGACGTCCACCATGCCAGCCTCCCCGGCGAGACGAATCGGATGCCAGAAGGGGGCGATGACCGTCCCGGTGCCGAGCCGGATTGTTTGGGTGCGCGCCGCGAGATACGAAAGATTGAGGAACGGATTGGGCGCGATCGTGAATTCCATCGCGTGATGTTCGCCTATCCAGGCGGTCTCGAACCCGCCTTTCTCCGCGATCTGGACCAGCTCGGTGAGCTCATCGAAGAGTTGCCGGTGCGGTGTTGCCGCGTTGTACCGCTCCATGTGCAGAAACAACGAGAATTTCATGATCGACCCTGTATGCAGGAAAACGACGAATCAGTCGTGCTACGGGCGCTGTAGACCTGAACGCCCCGCTTCGTGTCGACCGCTAGAATGTTGCGGTTGGTATTACGGTATTCCACCAAATGGCTTGACGCAAGCATTTCAATATTATGGTATTCCATAATATTGAAGCCAGGTATCTGCTGATCTGGCACCGCTAAAGCGGCTGCCCCGCGGTGGTAGTGAAACCGCGCCAGGCGTCAGTGATAGGAACACGCAGACAAGATTCGCACTCCAGATCAATCACCCGCGTGAAGAGGTCACCCCGGACCGATCTCACTCGCAAGCTCAGCGAACAACGCCTCCTGCCGCGACAGTTCACCCGAGCGCAACACCAGCCACATCGCGGAGCGCGCGCCTTTCTCGCGCAGCGGCCGGTACGCCACGCCATTGACGTTGATGCTGCGCAGGGAGGCCGGCACGAGCGCAACACCAAGGCCGGCCGCCACCAACCCTACGATTGTCGGCACCTCCCGAGCTTCCTGCGCGACCTGCGGCGCAAAGCCGGACTGCCGGCAAAGGGCGATGATCTGGTCATACACGCCGGTCCCGCTCTCGCGTGGATACATGACGAACGCCTCATGCTTCAGCGCGCCCACGGAAAGCGCCGCCCGGCTCGAAGCCAGCGGGTGTTGCGGCGGCAGCACCACCACCAGGGAGTCTTCGAAAAGACGTGTCGCCTGTAGCGTCGGCGGCAGATCCGGCCGTTCCGTGCCGCGCACGAATGCGACTTCCAACCGCCGTTCGAGCATCGCCGTCAATTGCTGCCGGGTGGTCAACTCTTCCAGCCGCAAATGCATCCCCGGCAAACGACGCCGGTACTCAAAAATCAGTTGCGGAATGATGGTGCTGAATGCAGCCGAGCCGGTGAATCCCACCCGGAGTTCGCCGAGTTCGCCGCGCTGGGCGCGCTGCGTCACGATGCCGGCCCGCTCTGCCTGCGCAACCAGCGCGCGCGCTTCAGGCAGCAGCGCCTTGCCCGCCGCCGTCAACGCCACGTGCCGGTTACTGCGCTCGAAAAGCCGCGCGCCCAACTCCTCCTCGAGCACACGAATCTGCTGGCTGAGCGGAGGCTGCGCCATGTTCAGACGCACCGCCGCCCGGCCGAAATGCAACTCCTCGGACAGCACGATGAAATAGCGAATACGACGTAGATCCATGATATGAATTATGTATCATTTCTCGCGAAATCGATATTGGACACCGGTATAACGAGGTTCGATCATTCATGGCTGGAAGCAACTTTTTTCGGTTGGGGTGATCGAGTCATGCAACAACAGAGCGTCGACACGATGGAGGCGGTGATCAAGGCAGCCGGGTCCATGCCGCGCGAGGTGGCGGAGAAAATCGAACACGGCACGCCCGCATTCCGGCGCACCAATTTCTCCCTGTTTGCCGCCGGCTTCGCGACCTTCGCCCTGCTCTACTGTGTGCAGCCGCTGATGCCGCTGTTCTCCGCGGATTTCGGCGTGAGCGCCGCGGGCGCCAGCCTGGCCCTGTCGTTGACGACCGGGTTTCTGGCGGTGTCGATGCTGGCCGCCGGCGTGCTGTCGGAAGCCTGGGGCCGTAAGCCGATCATGGTGGCTTCGCTGCTGCTCTCGGGTGTTCTCACGGTCGTCTGCGCGGTGCTGCCGCACTGGCCGACACTGCTCGTCGTCCGCGCGCTAATGGGCGTGGCGTTGAGCGGATTGCCGGCGGTTGCGATGGCTTATGTCGGCGAAGAAATGCACCCGCGTTCGCTAGGTCTGGCGATGGGGTTGTACGTCGGCGGTACGGGTCTTGGCGGAATGGCAGGCCGTCTGCTGACGGGCGTGATCACCGATTTCTGGGGCTGGCGAGCCGCGGTGATGGTAATCGGCGTGCTTGGCGTACTGTGCGCCGCGATCCTCTGGCGCTACCTGCCGGCATCGCGTCACTTTGCGCGGCGCGAGCTCCGCCTCGCGCCGCTGTCACGCGCATTCGGCATCCACTTGCGCGACGGCATCCTGCCACTGCTGTTCGTGGAAGGGTTCCTGCTGATGGGCGCCTTCGTGACGGTGTACAACTATGTCGGCTATCGGCTGATCGCGCCGCCTTTCTCGCTTAACCAGACAAAAATTGGCTTGATCTTCGCGGTCTATCTGTGCGGCATCGTCAGCTCGGCGTGGATGGGCAGCCTGTCGGGATGGCTTGGCCGCCGCGTCGTGCTGCCGGTCACCTTGGGGCTGATGCTGGCCGGCACGCTGATCACGCTGTCCGGCGAACTCTGGTTGATCGTCATCGGCATTGCCGTGCTGACCATCGGATTCTTCGGCACGCATTCGGTCGCGAGTGCGTGGGTCGGCGCCCGCGCGCAGACGGGCAAGGCACAGGCGTCGTCGCTCTATCTGTTTGCCTACTACCTGGGATCGAGCGTGGTCGGCTCGCTCGGCGGCGTGTTCTGGAACCTGTACGGCTGGCATGGGGTGATCGCCATGACGAGCGCGCTGCTGCTGGCGGCCATTGCCATTGCGCTGCGGCTGCGCGCACGGTCGGCGTGAGGCCCGTCGAAACCGGCACCCACGCCCGACCACCCCGACGGACTTAGAACTGGTGTCGAATGCCCACGCGCGCGATGACCTGATTCGCCGTCGATGAAGGGGCATCCGCACCCGTGATAAACGCCGTGTTAAGCGGCGCAGCAGAAGCGGTTCCACCCGCGAGGTGTTGATACATGCCCTGCACGTACACGTCGGTGCGCAACGACAGGTTGTAGTCCGCCATCAGGCCGACTTGATGCCACTTCGGTTTGGAGTCGCCGGCCGCGCTATTGAAGTGCCCTAGCGTGTAGTTGTACATCGCGCCGACATAGGCGTTCTTCGCAAACTGGTACTTCGCATTCAACTCGAAATTGTCGAACTTCAAGCTGCTCGCGGTATTCGCGAAGTTGCCGACATACACGGATCCCGTTGCGTTGTTGAGTGTCGTGTGGCTGTACACAAAGCCGAGCACTGTCGAGCCGATCGTATAGTTGATGCCTGCTCCCCAGACCTGCTGACGGCCAGCGAAGAAGTCCGTGTCGTCGGTGGCGAGCGAACCGCCGGCGTTTCCACCAGGATTGTTGATCTGCATATACGCCGCGGCAACCGAAACGGAACCGCCCACGTATTGCGCACCGAGGCTATACGAGCGGTTGTTCGCAAAGCCGCCAGCCTGATTGCTGAAACCGTAAAGGCCGCCGAATGAAAATCCGCCGTAGGTGTTGCTCGTGTACTTGACGCTGTTGTTCAGGCGAAACGAATTGTCGGTGTTGTCGTTGTCATACGGATGCGACATCAAAAAACCCGCCCAATTGCCGTTCGCGGTAAGTGGCGCAAGAAAGTCGACGACAGAATCGTATTGGCGCCCCATCGTCAACGTTCCGAATTGGGCCGAACTGAGGCCGACATAGGCCTGCCGGCCAAACATCCGCGAAGCTTGCCCAAGCTTGCCCGAATTGACGTCGAAGCCGTTCTCCAGCTGAAAGACCGCCTTGGTTCCGCCGCCCAGATCTTCGGTGCCTTTCAGACCCCACCGGCTACCTTGTGCAAAACCGCTTTCCATCTGCACAGCGGAATGACCTTTGGTGTTGTTCGTGTAGTTCAGACCTTCGTCGATCAGGCCATACAGTGTGACGCTGCTTTGTGCCATGGCCGCCATCGGAGCAACAGCACAACCGAGCGCTGCACCCGTAATGAGAAGTCGCTTCATGAATGTAGCTTCCTAAATGTGGGTAAGTACCGCACCGGCACATCCGTCACGCGATGGCGCAAATGACTGAATGTCCGGCGACAGGTGTTCGCACTTTAGGACCTACATAAAACGGCTCTACAGCAACTCAGTATTGCCAAAATGGTGTTGTACCCGTCCCACGGGCGCCAGGATCTCCCTCTTGTCTTCCGCCGCCCTTTGGCGGTAGCGTTCGACCACGAAGTCGACAAAACTTCTGAGCGCCAGCGCCATGTGCGGCTGTCCGGAGTAAAGAACCCATACGGTGCGCTCATCGCCGCACAATTCGACATGCGTCAGCAGCGGCCGCAATGTGCCATCCGACAACTCGCTTTGAATGAGCGAGGTTGGCAGGCGCGCTATGCCGAAGCCTGCCTGCACCGCGTGCTTCACCAGAAGCGGACTCTGCATGTTCAGGATAGGCCGCACTACTACGCGTTGCGTGCCGTGCATGTCGCGGAACTCCCAGTAACGGCTAGGGGCGTCCGAGGCCACGAGTACGTCATGCGAAGCGAGCTCCGCCGGTGTGCCCGGCGGGCGACGGCGCGACAGGTATGCCGGACTCGCAACGATCACGTCCCGTGTACGCGCGAGCGGACGGCAAACCAGCGAGGAGTCGCGCAAACGGCGCCCGGCGTTGAAGCAAAGGTCGAAGTCCGTCGCGGTGACATCTGCCATGTTGTCGAATACCGTCAACTCGAACTGCATGCGCGGCTCTTGCAGCCGGTAAGCCGCCAGCACCTCCGGCAAATCGGTCGAGGCATAAGAAGACGACGACGCGATACGTAGCACGCCTCCCTGTTGGCTTGTGGTCGTTGCCACGCTCTCGTCCATCACGGCGAGCTGCCTTAGCAATTCTGCGCAATGCTCCCAGTAAAGTTGGCCAGCCGGCGTAAGCGACACACGACGCGTGGTCCGGTTAATCAGGCGAACACTGAGATGTTGCTCAAGCACCGCCACGCTGCGCGTGGCGACCGAGCTCGAGATGCCGAGCTGTTTGGCCGCCTCAGCGAAGTTCAAACACTCGGCGATCTTGGCGAATATACGAATTGCCGCGAGCTGATTCATCAGTCCGCAGCGGAATCGCCGGAAGTCCGCGGCACGCTCGTCGCGGCAGAAGCAGTGCCACCGCTGTCCTGGTGCCGGATAGCGTAGAGTTCCCGATTGTGCGCGACAGTCTGGGCACTTGGCGGATAGTCGTTTTTGGGTGCGGGGACCAAGCCATCCGCTTCAGCCTCGACGAGCTGCGCGTGAACTTCGGCACGCGTGAGACCGGATGTCGAGGTTTGCGCGAACGCATTCGTACCGAACGGCAGACTGAGTGCCGCAAGGGCGACGGCGGTAAGCAATTTCATGATGCCTCTCCTGAGAATCGTGACAAAACGCTCCTGTTACGATTCCCATTGTTGTAGGCGCACCATGACCCGGCTCTTACCTTGGGATTACGTTTTCGTCATCTTGGCAACGAGCTGACAAAAGACGCTTTTGAGGTAAAACACTTCCTTTCAGAATGTCGGCTTCGCAAGCCTGGTGGGAAAGCACCGCGGCGCAAGCATGCACGCGCTGCCGTGGGTGAACCGGCTGTTTACAGACTCGTCTGCATTTACAAGGTCGGCAGATGGTGCTGCTGCCGATGAACGTCGGATAAGGATCACGAACCCGAACCGTCCTAGTGAACCATCGTCACCGGTGTGATCGTCCGCCTCGACAGGCCGGCAAGCATTGTCAGTCTTCGAAAGAATCCCATACGGCTGGCGTCGATCACCATCACGTCCGGCTGGGTCCTGGCAGCGTAGGCGGCCACTGCCTTTGTGCTGTGTCCGAATACCCGCTTCCATCGGTACGGAACGCCGGCTTCTTCGAGAATCGCGCGAGCGTCGATCAGCGCGCTTAACATGGCCTGCTTTTCATGGCGCACGAGCGAGCTGCGAGTGTGAAAGGCTGCCGCACGCCCTTGATCGACCGGCTCGAGCACTTCCAGCAATTCGACTTCGGTCACGCAACGCTCCAGAAACATGAACGCGGCAAAACGCGCGGCCTGCACCGCGCCGCCGCGGTCGAGAACAGGAATCAGCATCCGTAACATCGAAAACTCCTATCCTGTGTGTCACGCGAATACGATGCTTTCATTCTAGTCTCCCTGCTGTGAATGCGCGGCTGCAACAACTCGTTGAACGACTGTTGCGTACCGCATTTCTACCGTCCTTCTTCTAACTTAAGGGTAGCTAAATCCGCGTTAACGTACCGTAAAATTTGCGGCGAAAAGCAACTGCATGTCATCGAACGGCAACGGCAAATCCGGCGGCGGCGAAACCGTGCCGCTACGCGCGGATCGCAGCTAAAAATCCAGATCGTCGGCGGACTTCGTGTACCTGATCGTCAATAATCGCCTCGCCCTTGCCTGAGAGTATGTAGATACATTCCTCTTCGTAAAGGTGGCAATGATATTCGGTGGACTCGTGCCCCGGCTGGAGCGTTACGAGGTGAAAGCCGAACTGGGTGAGTCCGGTCATTTCGCTCAGCGACCTTTTAAGACGAACCGCTCGTTCATTCAATGGATGGACGGAGCGCTGGGGCTCCATTGCGTCGATTTCGCTTGCCCTTTAGCAGCTCGCGTGCTTGATTCGACACTATTCGCCTCGTCTCTGACGGGTATTGCTTTGGGTGAAAATCCGCTTTTCTACGATCTTTTCATCAATGTCGAATAACCATTTGGCCGCACTGAGACGGACGACAATCGGCTCAGATCGACCCGATTGGGACAATCACGTGGATGCAAATCGGCCGTTCAGGAACGTCGCTCTAATAGGGCTTCGGGTGCCTCGAATGTCATGCTGAATGCATTGGGCTTTACGCATTCAATGCGTTTAATCGCCAATAGTTTTTAACGGGCAACCATCATTCAGCATAAAAACGCATTGTATTAGTAAAAGTACCGATGCTGTAGTCAGACTACATTCTTACATTACTCAGCACGGAGAGTCGCTACAGTCAATCCAATGGCCCCGATTCCGTTCGGGCAGGCAAGCGTTTGTGCAGCCATCCTGCGTCGCCAGCCTTCGTGTCCGGTATGGAACCTGTCGGACTCGCTCCGTTTCCGCATTCCAACAAAACCAGAATCTCGGAGAGACAGATATGCAGAAGAAACTATGGCCAGCGGTCGCGTTAGCGGCGGCCGTGTGCATCGCTGCCCGTGCGGATGTACCCGACTTCCCACTCGATTTCGCACCCACTTCAACTGCGATGAACGCGTTCGGATCGGCGGCCGCGCATCGGCGCGCCGACACCCTCGTCAGCAAGATGACGCTCGACGAAAAGCTGCAGTTCATTCATTCGGAATACGCAATGTCTGCCGTGCCGGGAGGTGGTGCGGGCTACATTCAAGGGGTACCGCGCCTCGGCATTCCCGATCTGAACATGGTCGACTCCGCGACGGGCTCCGGCAGCACATCGCAGGCCAGCACGACCTTCCCGGCAACGATCGCGCTTGCGGCAAGCTGGGATCGCCGCCTGTCTTCCAATTTCGGCAGACAGGTTGCGATAGAACTGCGTGCACAGGGCTTCGGAATGGGACTTGGCGGCGGCACGAATCTCGCGCGCGAGCCGCGCGGCGGCCGGCTGTTCGAGTATCTCGGCGAAGATCCGGTGCTCGCCGGCGAGATGCTCGCAGCGCGCACCGACGGCACGCAGCGTGAGAAGGTCATCGCTACGATCAAGCACTATGCCGGCAACGAGCAGGAACATAACCGGGGGGGCGGCAACAGCCAGATCGACGAGCGCACGCTGCGCGAACTCTATCTATTGCCGTTTGAAATTGCCGCAAAGCGCGCGCAGCCGGGCAGCGTGATGTGCAGCTACAACCGGCTCAACGGCGACTATGCGTGCGAGAACGCGCATCTGCTCAACGACGTGCTGAAGAACGATTGGCACTTTGAAGGACAGGTCCAGTCGGATTGGGGAGCGACGCATAGCACGGCGAACGCGATCAACGCAGGCCTCGACGAGGAAGAGGACGTCGGTTCCACCGTCTATCTGACACCCACGGCAGTTCGGCAGGCGATCGCGAGCGGCTCGGTTTCGACCGCGCGCCTCGACGACATGGTGCGACGCAAGCTGTACGTGATGATCCGCATCGGCGTGATGAATGATCCTCCGAAGGGTGGCGCCACGATCGACTTCGCTGGCGCGAACGCATTCGTACAGGCGGTCTCCGAGCAGTCGATGGTCTTGCTCAAGAACGACAACAACCAGTTGCCGCTCTCCGCGGCCTCACTCTCACGGATTGCGGTGATCGGCGGACACGCGGATGCAGCCGTGATGACGGGCGGCGGGTCAGGCAATACGCGTGATCCGGTCACGGGAGCATTCGCGGGTTGCGGCGGCTTGACGTTCGGCACATCGACTGGGTGCAGTTGGTGGACCAATCCGTGGCTGAAACTGAACACGCCTATTGTTGCAGCGATCCGCGCGCTCGCGCCGTCGGCGCAAGTGAGCTTTGCCGGCAACAGCGATCAGCAAACGCCGTTTCGCGCGTACACGCAACAGGAGATCGACCAGGCGGCGGCGCTCGCGGCCCGCTCGGATGTCGCAATTGTCGTCGTCGCGCAGCCGGCGGGTGAAGACTTCGGCGATTTGCAAAGCCTGAGCCTTGCGAATCCGTCGAACCAGGATGCGCTCGTCGACGCGGTGGCCCACGCCAATCCCCGCACGATCGTCGTCGTGGAAAGCGGCAACCCGGTGCTGATGCCGTGGAAGGATCGCGTGGCGGCAATCGTGGAAGCCTGGTATCCGGGTGAAGGCGGCGGCAATGCGATCGCGAACGTACTGTTCGGCAAGGTCAATCCTTCCGGCAAGCTGCCCGTCACCTTCCCCGTGCGCGATCAGGACACGCCGACGTGGGGGCAAAGCGGCGCGTTCGAGCCGGATCCCGTCTACGCAGAGAAGCTGAACATGGGCTATCGCTGGTACGACGCGAAAAACATCACCCCGATGTTCGAGTTCGGATACGGGCTGTCGTACACGCATTTCTCGTATTCGGGGCTTTCCGTCAAACATCGCCCTGACGGCGCGATCGACGTGTCGTTCACGGTGCGCAACGATGGCCGCATGGCGGGTGCGGAAGTGCCGCAGGTGTACCTCGGCGTGCCCTACCGCGACGAGCCGCCGCGACGTCTGGTCGGCTGGGAGAAGATCGGCCTGAACCCCGGCGAAGCGCGCCACGTTCGCATCACGGTCACGCCGCGCATGCAGAGCGTGTGGGACACATCGCGCAATGGCTGGCGGTATGTGCCTGGCGGGACGGTGTACGTCGGGGCGTCGTCGCGCGACATTCGGCTGCAAGGGAGCTAAACCTCGTACTCCCGTCCCGCACCCGGGCGCGGGATGTTCCGCGCCCGGGGCAATGGGCTGAACCGCTCGCCAACAGGACATGGCGAGCGGCGAGCGCACGTCGGAGGATCGGACCGCATCCCGTCGGTGCGACTCTCCCGTCCCGCTAACTCATGCCTTGACGAACTGCAGGCCGCCAAAATTCTGGATGGTGGGAATATCGACCTTCGTGTACGTGTCGGTCTGGGTGACCGGCGCCACCACGATGGCCGGGCTGGCGAAGCCGCCACCCAACGCCGCGTTGATGTTTCCTGCGTTGTAGTTGCTGCCGCCGCGTACAGCCGAAAGGGCCTTGGCGGACAGTTCTTCGGCGTGTGCGAGGTCTTTGATCATCAGCGAGGTCATGGTAAATCTCCTGGGATTGCTTCGGTTTGGAAAAACGCGATTCGTTGCAAGCGGTGGAGAGTCCCCGTAGGGGTGAACGGTGTCCCCGCTCAGAAGGACTCTCCAATCCACTTAACTTACAGTGCGACAAACTGCAGGCCGCCGAAATTCTGGACGGTGGGAATCTCGACCTTCGTGTGCGTGTCGGTCTGGGTGACCGGTGCCACCACGACGCCCGGGCTGCCGAAGCCGCCACCCAATGCCGCGTTGACGTTTCCTACGTTGTAGTTGCTGCCGCCGCGTACAGCGGAGAGGGCCTTGGCGGACAGTTCTTCGGCGTGTGCGAGGTCTTTGATCATCAGCGAGGTCATGGTAAATCTCCTGGGTTTGCTTCGGTTTGGGAAAGAGCACTATTCGTTGCGCTCACAGGTACAAATGCACAGGATGTGCCACTCTCAAATCGCGAGCCGTGAAGAATCACCTAACCGCATGAAAACAAAGCGAAATAAATATTTCGCATGAGCTGTTGCGAAGCATTCCGAAGGGCTGGAGAAAAAAAGATGTCCTGCTACGACAAACACGTCTCTCAGTGACTGTTTGTTTTCGAACAACAGGTCCGCGACAGAACCCGGCATTCACTGACCTGATATCTGTGTACCCGCACAACGCCATAGTCGTGTCGAGTATCCCGGCGCATCGTCCGCCTGAGGCGCCAGTCAGACGCCCTCTGCGGCTTCATTTGCTGACGCCCGAATCGCCGACGAGTTGCCTTTTCAACAGCGCCTCGAGCCAGTCGGCGAACACCTGAACTCTGCGCGAGAGATGCTGCCGATGAGGATAGAGCAAGGTCATCGGCATCGGCGCCGCCCGGTATTCGGGCATCACCTCGATCAGTTCGCCGGCGCGCAGATGCTGCTGCACGTCGTAGGCAGGAATCTGGATCAAGCCGAGTCCCGCAAGGCAGCACGCGATATACGCCTCGGCGCTATTGACACTCACTCGGCCTTGCGTCGGCAAAGTTCTCACGGTTTCGCCGTCGCGCCATTCCCAGGGCGCGATACGGCCGCTCGATGGCGACGCATAGTGGACGGCCTGGTGGGTTGCCAGGTCGCCGGGCATGCGGGGCGTGCCGCGCTGGGACAAATACAGTGGGCTCGCCACATTGATCAACGGCAGATTGCCGATAGGCCGCGCGATCATGCCGGAATCGTGCAGTTTGCCTACGCGCAGCGCGCAATCGACGCGCTCTTCGACAAGGTCGATCGCGCGATCGGTCAGGCCGAGTGCGATGTCGATTTTCGGATAGCAGTGAAACGGTCCAGCATGTTTGCCCGTACTGGAAACGCGAACACTCAACTTTTTCCGCACCCCGCCGATATACCGCTCGAACGCAGTAGTGGTTGGACAGACGCAACTCCCTGCCCCTAGCGCGCATGCCAGCACGACAAGGAAGGCAGCCGCAGCCGCAGAAATCATCTTCGCTCCCCCTGTAACGCCCATCAGGTTGTCAACGCTGCGAGCATGGGCCAAACCGCAATCCCCCATTCAGGTGCCTCGGAGGGCACGCTTCACGATCATGAAACGAATCTATGCCACGTTCCTCGCCGCACTGCTGATCGCTACGCTTGCGCCGGAGTGCCAGGGACAGTACACCACCGACTGGGTGGCGAACACATCTGGAACCAACGCTACCCGCGTGGGTAGCGTCGCGCGCTCCATGTGGATAGCGCCCGAGGGCGTCATCTACACAGCTTCCATGTGGGACGAAAACGAAGGTGGTGTCGCGATATACCAGAACGGCCAAAGCGTGGGGTCCATAGGCGGTCACGGCGAGTTTCAGGGCGGCGCCATTACGGGTAACGCGACTTCGATCTTCGCCGCTCTGCAATTCAATACCACTTACGGCAGCGGCGCGGTGGGGCGGTACAACCGAACCACTCAAACTCGCGACTTTCTCATCTCGGTCAGCGCAACAACGACTGAGCAGCGGGCTGATGTCATCACGGGACTCGCGACGTCGGGCTCGCTCCTTTATGCGAGCGACTTTCCTGGCAATCGCGTCCGCGTCTACACAACCGATGGGGGCTGGCGGCAGGATATCGCCGTCTCAAGCCCTGGCGCGCTCGCGGTGGACAGCGCGGGAAACATCTGGGTAGCCCAGAAGAGCGCAGGCGCGATCCTCGAATTCAATCCCGCCGGCGTGCTGGTGAATACCATCCAGATGTCCGTCGCCTCTCGACCGTCCTCGCTGTATTTCGATTCGTCGACCGGGTGTCTCATGATCGGCGACGAAGGCCCCGACATGAACATCAAGGTCTATAGCATTTTGGTCATTCCAGTTCTGGTCAGCACATTTGGCATTCAGGGGGGATATCTCAATACGACAACGGGAACCAAAGGCCAGGTTGGCGACAAGCGTTTTACCCGCGTCACCGGCATCGGCAAAGACGCCGCCGGCAACCTGTACGTGCTTAACAACCCGTGGGGCGGAAACTGGGACCTCGGCCGCGACGGCGGCACCGACATTCACGCCTACGACAGTTTTGGCCACCTGCAATGGAAGCTTCAGTCTCTCAACTTCGAGGGGGTCGCCGCTCCGGACCCGGGTACCGACGGCGCGTACTTCTATGGAGGCACCAACATCTACACCGGCACTGCCGGGGGAACCTTCGTAGCGAACACTGTCGATCCGATCGCCTATCCATCCGATCCACGCATCAACATCAACGACCGCTCACGGGGTGAGCACTTCGGTCAACTTGCCACTGTCGGCGCCAACCGGATCCTCGTGGCGTCCGGCCAGAATCCCGATACCTTCTACTTCTTCCACTTCAACGCTGCGAATGGCTACATCGCAATACCGGACGCCACGCTTCCAGGTACGGCGTTCAATACGACCGCACCCGTCAGGGACGGATTCTGCCTCGACAGCAAAGGGGACGTCTGGGCCGGTTTGGACAAGACGAATGCCATCTGGCACTATCCGCTGACCGGCTTCGATGCCAACGGCCGGCCGAGTTGGGGAGCAGGAATTGCAACGCCCATTCCGGGCACGGTCACGCCATTGACGCGGATCATCTACCTGCCGGAAAGCGACACGATGATCCTGGCACAGGGCGTTGTCGGCAGCACGGACTGGACATCGATCGGATCGCGGATCGAGGTGTATCACGGCTGGCTCGCAGGCAACACGACCGTTCCCAATCCGGTGATCAACCTCACCAGCGCCAATCCCAAGTCGATCGCGGCGGCCGGCAACTATCTCTTCGTCGGATACGTACACACCGTGCCCAACATCGATGCCTTCAATCTGACCACAGGCAGCCTGGACACCACGTTGATCAACGGCAACGCCAACACCGTGTACGTCGGCAATGACGTGGATTCGATGTACGGTCTTAGATCGTACCGCCGGTCGACCGGGGAGTACGTGATCACGAAGGACAACTACAACGGGACCAGTGTCGTCATTTATCGCTGGACACCCTGATCAACAGTGCTCGTCGCACCTACGTCCCAGACAGGAGTCTCAAGCCTTGATCGCCAACGCCGCAACAGCAAGGCAATCCCACACGCTCATAACGCTTTTAAGCCCGCCCGCAAGAACAGGAGCAGTTCGTCGAACTGGGTGATCAGTTCAAAACACAAAAGAAACGCCAACGTGTAACCCAGTCCGGGCGACCTGTTCATCCATTGAAGGATCGGCGCCGCATAACGCGCCCTGACGGCGTCCCGGGTCGCTATATAGGTGATGGCTATGCCGAGCGCCGCTCCCGCGAGTACATCGGTCGGATAGTGCAACCCAAGATAGACGCGCGGCATGCATATGAAGACGGCCGTGTACAGCAGCGCGAGCGCGCCGGCACGGCGGTTGATGAGATAGATGCCTGTCGCAATCGACGTCCACAGCAGCGCATGGTCGCTCGGAAATGAGCTCCACGTGCGCACTACGGCCTCCTGCAAACCCACTGACGGAAAGTCCAGGTGCAACGCCGAGTCGTAGAGTGGCCGCTGCCGAAACGGCAAGTAGTGAGCAAGAAGCCTTCCGCCGGCAAGCGACAGAAGACCACTCGCGATCGTTGCGATGATCATCTCACGCTCCCATTCAGTGCGCTGACTGGGTCTGAACCACAACCAGCACAAGATGGGTATGAGTATGAGGCCCTTGAACATAATCTGGCCCGCGACCACCCTGATTGCGTGATTCATCGCCACCGGGTGAAGAGCGTGGTCGGTCAGAAAAACCTGGATCCATGTATCGAAACTATTCATTTCAACACCTCCGTTTCGATGCGTAACAGTCAATCCGCCGGGAAAACCGACCTGAATCGAACTGCTCGATACGTGTCACGACCCACAGGCGTGGATCGCCTGCTTTCCATGCATCGCCATCAGGCGATGATTATGATTAGAACAACTACTAGTTATATCGATGATCGCATCCTGAATGACGAGATAGCGCGCGGCAACGCCCAATGGAAAAACTCGGCGCAGCACAGAAACCTGCCATAGCGGCATGCAGGTCGATCAGGAACGGTCCAACCGGTTACCGTCGATCCGTACGCGGTCGCCCGGACGGAGATCGCCGGGTGTGGGGACGTCGAAGGAGCGTGACGATCCGTCGTTGAGTTGGACAACGATCCGGTAAGCGCTCGCGTTCGAACTGCTGTACTGCTGCGCGATCTGATTTCCGGCCACCGCTCCGCCGAGCGCGCCCACTACGGTCGCAACGTCGCGGCCATGTCCGCCCCCAAACTGATTGCCGACCACACCACCGACGACCGCGCCGACCACGGTGCCCATTACGCTTCCCGGGCCCAGCGAATTGGTAGTGGCAAGAGGCTGAATTGCCGAAATGACGCCGTACTGAACACCGTAACCGGAGTTCGCGGACCCATAGGCGCCTGAACTATCGACTGGCTGTGGATAGGCGGGCTGCACATAAGCCGGCTGGGCGTACGCGGGTTGCGCATAGGCTGGCTGCGCGGGATTCGAACCGTACGGCATGCTGGGTCCAGGAACCACGCACCCACTCAGAGGCAACGCTGCGCACAGCGCGATGTAGAAGATTGGTTTGGCAAATTGAGTGTTGTACACGATGCTCTCGACGTCTTGACGCCGCTGGTCAGCGGGCGAAGTTGAGGTTCGGCACCGAGTATAAGGAAGTGTTGCCGAATATTTTCACTGCGCCGCGTAACAGTGTGTAAATTGTTCCGCTGCCAGCAATTACCACAGTGAGTGCTGTGGCGGGTGCTGCAACCGGATACGCGGTGAAAGGATCAAGACCAGAAGCGAAGTCGCCTCGACACCCGGTTCATATCGTCGCCTCCCCTGATGATAAGGATTCCTTCTGTGATAAGACGGGTCTGGGAGTTCGACAGTTGAGCGGCGCGGCGCGGCGTCGCGTTGAGTTGACGTCGTGGCGTGTATTGGACACTGCACAAACGAAACACAGCAAACAGCCGCTGGAACCGACTTGCGTCATTCCTCGCGGCTGTATTCTGAAACGCGGCTTAGCACTCGCCCTTTTTCGCGTGTCCCGGCGGACAGTGATCGGGCCCATGCCCGTGATGGTGACGATGCTCTTCCCATTCGTCGCGATCCCAGTAGCGGTGCCCGTCCCAGTAACGGTCGCCATGCCAGCCCGGCGACACGACGACCACCGGCGCCGGTGCGACCACGACGGGCGGCGGTACGCCAATGTTGATGCCAACCCCTACGTCGACGGCATTCGCAAGTCCTGACGCTCCGATTCCGAAACCCGCGAACGCCGCGGCAATAAAGAAATGTTTCATGTTATCCCTTGGACAAAGCAGCAAAACGCTGCCGGCTGGCCACGCCGCGCGCAGCCGTTGTTTGATGATCGAACTCTATGTGAATCGTTGCCACGCCTGCTTCAACGCGAACTTGTAAGCGTGACTGTCAGTTACAAAGCTATCGCGCCAGCAGGAGCGACGGTCTGATTGTAGAGGAGCGGGATGGGGCAAGTACACCGCCTCCGTGGATCATGCCGGGAATTGGGCAGTCCGCGCGCTGCATTTATCGCCCACTCCGGCCGTGACTTCAGGTATTGTCGGTTCACTCGCGTTATTCGTGGCGGCGCCTCTCACGGGTATCCTTGCCGACCGGTTCAGCGGCAACTCACGCGAATCCTTCGCTGAGTTCCATCGTTACGGCGCCGCCTCTCTTCAATCAAGCCGGCGGCAGCCATGCCGGCACCTCGACGGTCCAGGAACGAGACCGGGAGCACAATGAAATTCGACAGCATCGTACTCGGCGCGGGCATTGTGGGTGTATCAGTCGCCGTGCATCTTCAGAAACGCGGCCGCAAGGTGGCCCTCGTAGACCGCAAGCTGCCGGGCAACGAGACCTCGTTTGGCAACGCCGGGTTGATTCAGCGTGAAGGCGTCTATCCGTATGCATTTCCGCGCGATCTCGGCACCTTGCTCCGCTATGCGCGTAACGAATCGCTCGACGTCCGCTATCACGCCAATGCCATGCTCAAGGTAGCGCCATTCCTGTGGCAATACTGGCGCAATTCACACCCGGCGAAGCATGCCGCGATCGCGCGGTCTTACTCGACGTTGATCGAGCACTGTGTGAGCGAGCACCGGGCGCTGGCAGCCGAGGCGGGCGCCAGCGAATTGCTGCGCCCCATCGGATGGGTGAAGGTCTTTCGCACCGCGGCGAAGCAGGACGCGGAAACAAGGCTCGCCGAGCAATGGCGTCAGGAATATGGCGTGGCGTTCGAATCGCTCGACGCAGCCCGCTTGCGGCAGGCCGAGCCCGATCTCGATACCGCTTTGCTGGGTGGATTGCGCTATACCGAATCGGACTCCGTCAGCGATCCCAACGCGCTCGTCACGGCTTACGCGAAGTATTTCGAGCAGCTTGGCGGACGCTTTTTTTTCGGCGATGCGAACTCGCTTCGTCCTCTTTGGGAAGCCGATACGGACGAGGGGACGATCACGGCGTCGGAGGCGGTGATCGCTTTGGGGCCGTGGTCGGATCAGGCGAGTTCGCGCCTCGGGTATCGTCTGCCGCTTGCCGTCAAACGCGGCTACCACATGCACTATGCCCCGCGAGGCGAGGCACGCCTGAATCATCCCGTGCTGGATGTCGAAAACGGCTACCTGCTCGCACCCATGAGGCAAGGAATCCGGCTAACCACGGGCGCTGAAATCGCCGGGCGCGATGCACCCAGGACACCGACGCAACTCGCCGCGGTGGAACCGATCGCGCGCAAGCTGTTTCCGTTGGGCGAGCGTCTCGACGACGAACCGTGGATGGGCCGTCGTCCCTGCACGCCCGACATGATGCCGATTATCGGACCGGCGGTGAACCACAAGAATCTGTGGTTTGCTTTCGGGCACGCACATCACGGACTGACGCTCGGACCCGTGACGGGTCGGCTGATCGCTGAAATGATGACCGGCGAACAAACGATCGTCGACGCTCAACCGTTCAGGGTGGATCGGTTTTAGCGGCTGTTTTCAGCAACGTTCGGCAAAGCGGATAACGCAGCGGCACATGCAAGGTCGGCATGTCCTTTTATCCCGCCGACCTGCCGAAGAGCGAAAAATGTCTGGACGGTTCGCGCGGCACGTCATCGCCGATCTGACCGAACTCGATCGGAAAACGCACATAGAAAACGCGCACGTTTTCCGCGCGCACAAGGTCCAGCAGCCGCTCGGCCTCCTCGTCGGTCACGGCAAGAATGATCTGCTGCGGCTGGTCGGCAAGCTTGAACAGATGGGCCGTGTGATGCGCGCCCGCGTGACCGATGCCTTCGGCGCAATTGATGACGGTCGCGCCTTGAATGCCCAACTGGCGAACCTCATGCAACAACCATTCGCATACGGTCTGATGGCCGTGCTTGCGGTTCTGCTCGGTATAGAACGTCAGTTGGTAGCCTTGCATCGCCCGCCTCCATCTTCGCAGCGCCTCGCAGCGCCTCGCAGCGCGGTGATCGTCCCATCTGATTGATTCTAGTTCATGGAGAACCGCGAAGCGCGATTGTGCGGCGCAATACGAGCCATCGGTACGCGTGCGTCGCGCGGCCGGATGCCGTTGTGAGGTCCGCTACTGCTCTCCCTCCGCGCCGAGCATTTCGTATTCGACGGGACAGCGCGTATAGAAGAGTTGAATACCCCCGCGCTTGAGGCTCCCGAGCAGCGCATCGATGCGCGCGTCGTCGGCGGCAATCATGACCGCAACGGGCTGGTCGACCATTTCAAAGAAACGCGCCGCGTGATACTTGCCGCGCGCGTCAATGGCTTCGGTCGCTTCGATGACCGTCGCACCGCGAATGCCGGCCTTCTTTGCCTCGTCCACAATCCAGTCGACCACCGACATATGATTTTTCCGGTGGCTCTGGTTGGCCGCAAACACCGTCAGATGACTGCCTTTCATGGGGACCTCCGCCTGACCCGTGGAAAGGCACCAGGTACCGCTCGCCGTGCGTTCCGGCCAAAATGTGCGGGCCCGCGCCCGCCGGGGTGATATGCAGCTTAATTGGCCCACCCGGTCAAATCAAGTTCCATAAATATGGTTCCAGCGACCGGGTTGAACGTGTAGGCAGCGACAGCCTTGAAACCCTGATCGAATCCGGCTGCTTCAATTTCAGTCATGTTGAAAATATCCGCTAATGTATGAACGAGTCGAAGAGCAAGGTGAACATGAACGACACATGGCAATTCCAGATCAGGATCAGCGTCTCGGCGGAGCTTGCAGCCAGCCTGCGCGAAGACCCAGCGTGTACGGTACACGACCCGCTTCATCATGTTATGCGCGGACACAACGCATCCGTGAGGTGCCAGTTCGACGCTTTCGCCGACTACGTGAGCGAAGCGCAAAGACTCGGCACGGAAAAGTATCCGCTGTATCAATGGACCAAGGACACGATTGAGAACCCGGAGAAAAAGGCGAAGTACCTGCAGTCCTTCACTGTCTATGTAGACGGCAAGGAGGTCTACGGCAAAGACATTGCCGACTTACTACAATCGGAATTATCCACGCTGATCGGCAACGCTGGAATCAGAAGCGTCGTCAAGTTCGACACCAACCCGGCGAACAACCCGCAACCGCCTGCGCGTGGGCAGCAACACGTCCGTCCCTAGTCTATCGCCATGAAAGACAAACCCAACCCCGATTCCGACCCCGACAAACTGAAAGGTCCAGGTGGCCTGACGATGCGCGAGATCCACGAGCAGGTGCAAAAGAGCGCCGAGCGCGACCGGGAAGCACAGGCTGCGCGCCGTTCGCTCGCGCCGCCACAGAGCCGGTGGCAACGTTGGGTGCGCTACGTGTGGGGCCGCAGCGGACGCCGCTAGTGCCGGCTGACCCGCGACATCGTCATTCGACGCCGCAGCGCGCTCGCGTGGCCGACTACCCGTTCGGGTGGTGTGCGCCGATCGTCGTTCTGTCATTCTGAGTTCGTTCGTCGCCGCTCGACTTGCATGGGGTTCGTGCGCAATGGGCGGCGTGAGGCACGAGTGGTTCGTGTCGCGAACGACAGGCGCAGGCAGGAGAAATCACATGGAAACCTCAACATCCAGCGGCAATCCGTTACAGGACCTCTCCGACAATCTGGCGGCAATCGTCGAGCGGGTCGGGCAGAGCGTCGTCGCGGTACACGGGCGGCATCGCATTGCGTCAAGCGGCGTAATCTGGCGGCATGGTGTTGTCGTCACGGCTGCACACACGCTCAGACGCGCGGAAGGAATCGACGTCACGCTGGCTAATGGCCGCACGGTCCCCGCCGTCCTCGCGGGCCGGGATACCGGTACCGACGTCGCCGTGCTGAAACTGGACGGTGTGGAGCTGGACCCAGTCGCGTCCGGCGATGCCCGCTCGCTCAAGGCAGGCCATTTTGTACTCGCAGTCGCGCGGGGAGACGGATTCGGCCCCAGTGCCGATTTTGGCGTGATCGGCAGCGCAGGCGGTCCCTGGCGCACCTGGCGAGGCGGTCAGCTCGATGCGTTCGTGCGGCTCGACGGCGGCCTGCATCCGGGTTTCTCCGGCGCGGCCCTCGCGGATGTGCGCGGGCAGGTCATGGGCATTTGCACGTCGGCGCTGGCGCGTGGCTTGGGTATGGTGATCCCCGGAATAACCGTGGAGCGCGTCGCCGACGAACTGCTGGCTAAAGGGCGCGTCTCGCGAGGCTACCTCGGCATCGGCACGCAACAGGTGAACCTGTCGGATGCGTGGATCGCGAAAATGAGCCTGTCTTCCAGCTACGGATTGCTGGTCAATTCACTCGCGCCGGGCGGTCCTGCGGAGCAAGCGGGCGTGCTGCTGGGCGATGTGCTGATCGAACTGGACGGCAAACCTTGCCGCGACATGGACGACGTGCACACTGCACTTGGCTCCGGAAGCATCGGACAGCAGTTGAAGATCGCGCTGATCCGGGGCGGTGAACGCAGCGAGTGTTCGGTCACCGTGGGTGAACGCCCGCAACGGGATCCGTGCCGGTGAAGTCCGGGAACCGGTCAAACGTCGGATGGACAGATGGCACAGATGAGCCCCGTCCGGGTCGCGATCATTGCTGATTCGCCGCAGGTGCGCGCAAGCCTGCAAGCGCTCGTCGAGGCGAGTCCGGCACTCCGACTCGCCGCCAGCGCAGCCGACGCCGGCATGCTCGCCGACAGTCTTGCCGGTTCGGCCCCGGATGTGATCGTAATCGACGTGGAACCCGGGGCAAGCGAAGCACCCAAAGCCGGATTCGACATAGAGCACGTGCCATCGGCGCTCGTCATGCTGACCGACGAGGCCGACAGCGAGTGGATCCTCGACGCTTTGCCGGGCGATGCGGCGGCGATTCTGCCGCGCAACGCGTTGCCTGGCGAGATCGTCGCCTCCATCGAAGCGGTGGCCGCGGGCCTTTACGTACTCTCGCCGGAGATCCTCGGGCGATTGCTCGGTGCACGGACACCGCCGCGGCAGACGGCGTCCGGTGCGCCCTTCGAAACCCTGACGTCACGCGAGATCGAAGTCCTGACGATGCTCGCCGAAGGGCTCGGCAACAAGGAGATCGCGCGGCAGCTCGATATCTCGGACAACACCGTGAAATTCCACCTTGCCGCCATTTTCGGCAAGCTGGGCGCGACCAACCGCACCGAAGCGGTGATGCTCGGCATGCGGCACGGATTCATCATGGTGTAGCGCGTCGTTTATTTGCCGAGCCACTTCACGCTCATTTGCACATCTTCGCCATTGGCTTTGCTCAAGCGCAACCATTGGTCGACAAAGCGCCTGCATTTTTCCCAGGAATTCCCTGAATACCGCGCGACCGTCGCGAGCACGTACACTCGTCGTTCTTCCCTGTGCTGAGAGAAACCGTGCCCGCCATTACCTGCATCGAGGATTTACGCGTGCTTGCCCAACGGCGCGTGCCGCGCATGTTCTACGACTACGCCGACAGCGGCTCGTGGACCGAGAGCACCTACCGCTCGAATGAAAGCGACTTCCAGCGCTTCAAGCTGCGCCAGCGAGTGGCGGTCAACATGGCGGGCCGCAGCACGCGAACGGAGATGGTGGGTCAGGAGGTCGCCATGCCCGTGGCGCTCGCGCCGACGGGGCTGACCGGCATGCAACATGCCGACGGCGAAATTCTCGCGGCGCGCGCGGCCGAGAAGTTCGGCGTCCCGTTCACCTTGTCCACGATGAGCATCTGCTCGATCGAGGACGTTGCCGCCGCGACCAGCAAGCCGTTCTGGTTCCAGCTTTATATGATGCGCGACCGCGATTTCATCGTGCGGTTGATCGAGCGGGCTCGCGCGGCACGGTGCAGCGCGCTGATGCTGACGCTAGACCTGCAGATCCTCGGTCAACGCCATAAGGACATCAAGAACGGGCTATCCGCGCCGCCCAAACTGACGCCCGCGAACCTCGTCAATCTGGCGACCAAGCCGCGCTGGTGCCTCGGCATGCTCGGCACACGGCGGCACACTTTCGGCAACATCGTCGGTCATGCGAAGGGGGTGGGCGATCTGTCGTCACTGAGCTCGTGGACCGCCGAGCAGTTCGATCCTGCGCTGAGTTGGGCAGACGTCGAGTGGGTCAAGAAGCTGTGGGGTGGCAAACTCATTCTGAAAGGCATCATGGATGTCGAAGATGCGCGCCTTGCCGCCGACAGCGGCGCCGACGCGTTGATCGTCTCCAATCACGGCGGCCGTCAACTCGACGGTGCGCCCTCTTCGATCTCTGCGCTCCCCGAGATCGCACGCGAGGTCGGCTCGCGCATCGAGGTATGGATGGACGGCGGCATCCGCAGCGGACAGGACGTGCTGAAAGCCGTTGCGCTCGGCGCCAGGGGCACGCTGATCGGCCGCAGCTTCCTTTACGGCCTGGGTGCGATGGGCGAGGCGGGTGTCACACAGTGCCTGCAGATTATCCACAAGGAACTTGACATCACCATGGCCTTTTGCGGCCACACCGACATCCGTCAGGTGGACGAACGGATCCTGTTGCCCGACAGGCGTTGAAGACCCGCGCCGGGCGCCACGCCTGGGCGGTGGATGGGGTTCAGCCGGAGGTTCGGCGGATACCGTTCGCCGCCTCTTCTCTCGGGCCGCAGTCTTCCAACGCTTGCAGAAACGTCGAACACCACCAGTGCACGTCGAACTTGCGGATCCGCTGAAGAAGCGCTTCATGCCGGTTGATCCGCTCGTCGAGCGACATCGTGAGCGCCCGCTGAATGGCCTGCGCCGTACCTTGCGTGTCGTAGGGGTTGACCAGCAGCGCTTCCTTCAATTGCTCCGCGGCGCCGGCAAAGCGCGAGAGCACCAGCATGCCCGGGTCGGCGGGATCCTGCGCGGCGATGAATTCCTTCGCGACCAGATTCATGCCGTCCCGCAAGGGCGTGACGAGCGCCACCCGGCTCGCGCGATAGAGGCCCGGCAGACGCTTACGGGCCACGTTGCGATGAATGTAGCGCAGCGGCATCCAGTCCAGTTCGCCGAAGTCGCCGTTGATCGCACCACACAGGCTATCCATCTGACGCCGCAGATCGTCGTAGGCGCCGACGTCCTCGCGGCTAGGAGACGCGATCTGGATCAGCGTCGCGCTATCGCGGTTTTCCGGGTAGCAGGTCAGCAGTTCGCGGAAAGCATGGATGCGTTGCGGCAGCCCCTTTGAGTAGTCCAACCGGTCGACACCCACCAGCAAGCGCCGCCGAGAGTATTCGTCGCGCATCCGGACAAACATGTCCTGTCCTTCCTTCGAATTGGCGAGACGAATGAAGTCGCCGACGTCGATGCCGATCGGATAAGCGCCGACTCGCAGCGTTCGATCGAACGCCCGAAGGCGATCCTGACTTAACCGTTGCGCCTGCGCTTCCGATTCGACGTAGTGAGAAAAATGCGTCAGATCCGCTTCGCTCTGGAAGCCCACCAGATCGTACGCAAAAAGCGAACGCATCAGCCATTCGTGTTCCGGAATCGCTGCCATGATCAGTGGCGGCGGCATCGGAATATGCAGAAAGAAGCCGATGCGGTTGGTACATCCCATGGCGCGCAATTCCGCGGCGAGCGGGATCAGCTGGTAATCGTGAACCCAGATGAGATCGTCCGGCTTCAGCAGCGGCAGCAACTTGCGCGCGAATAACTGGTTGACCCTGCGATAGCCCGCTGCAAATCGCGTGTCGAAATTGGCCAGGTCCAGCCGGTAGTGGAATACCGGCCACAAGACATCGTTGGCATAGCCCAGGTAGTACGTGTCGTAGTCTTCCCGGCTCAGATCGAGTGTCGCAAGCGTGACGTTGCCGGCCGTTTGGACATGAACGCCACCATGACCGGCTCCCGCGGCATCCGCTGCTTCCTGGATCTTGCCGCTCCAGCCGAACCAGAGCCCGCCGGTTTGTCGGAGACTCTCCCGTACCGCTACGGCGAGTCCGCCCGCTGCAGGCTTGCGAGGATCGGCAGTGCGATTTGAAACGACGACGAGACGACTCATGAGGACCTTGTGCTGTTGCGTTCACGTTGCGATATCCGGCACGGCAAAGGGGGACATCACGTCCCCGCCGGCGCGCGACGAACGTGCGCGGCTTTTGCCGAGGCCGGCGCGGTGGGCGCTCGTTCTTGAAGCCTGGCGCTTGCGGAGCGACCGGCCATGCCGGACAAGGGTCACATTCTGAATGAGCCAGTTTACTATGTCGTTAACACATGCTCGCGGCTGCGCTTCGCCTGCACGCTTCATCTGCGGAAATGAAGCGCCGTCACGGTAACGAGACAGGGTCTCAGCTCTTTTTCGTGGTCATGGCGACAAACGGTGTCGGTACATGCTGACACGTCTCGCTTCCGCACTTCGGGCAACGCGGATGGGCATCCGCGTGTTCAGCAAGGTGTTCGGCATGCTCGAACAACTCGCCACATTTCTCGCAACGATATTGGTACGTCGGCATTGTGTTCCTCCAATACGAATCCCACCCGTGCCGGCCGAATACCACTCGCCAGCAGTGTGACAATCCATTCTAGTGCAGGAAATACGCAGCCATGCGCCTCATCTCAGCGCTTGCGCACTGGATACGACGACGGCGCGCAAGCAGCACGTGCGCCACCTGCGGGTGGCGCGATTTCATATCGCCGCGCTGTCGCGCGCATCCGCGCTTCCGCTAATGACCGTTTGTACTAGGCTTGATTAACGAACCAAGGCCGTCGCCGTCCGGCGCGAACCCGGCGAACCCGGGGAACCGGCATCCGCTGACGAAAGCAGCCTCTCCCCAGTACTTCCGGTGCCACAGAGCGAGGTCAGATATGCAACTGCTTACGGTAACAATCGTCAAGCCCGAAGCGGCGAACTTCATCCTGGGGCAAAGCCATTTCATCAAGTCGGTCGAGGATCTGCACGAGGCCTTGGTCGGCACCGTTCCAGGTATCAAGTTCGGTTTGGCCTTTTGCGAAGCATCGGGCAAACGCCTCGTGCGTCAGTCCGGTACGGACGCCGACCTGATCGAGCTGGCGTGCCAGAACGCCATGGCGATCGCGGCAGGCCACTGCTTCGTGATCTTTCTCGGCGAAGGCTTCTACCCGGTCAACGTTCTGAACGCGGTAAAAACGGTGCCGGAGGTATGCCGGATCTTCTGCGCGACGGCGAATCCCGCACAGATTCTGGTTGCCGAGACAGACCAGGGGCGCGCTATCCTCGGCGTGGTCGACGGGTTCACGCCGCTCGGCGTGGAGAACGAAGAGGATGTTCAGTGGCGCAAGAATCTGTTGCGTGCCATCGGTTACAAAGCGTAGGCGCAGTTGCGCTCATTTGGCGAGGTGCGCGTTGGCGACGTGCGCGTTTGCGGGGTGCGCGTTTGCGACATGCCGTTTGCGAAATGCGCATAGCCGACATGCGCGCCGATCCGGTTGATCCATGAATCACCTATGCCTCCAACCCGGCACCCTGTGGCCGGCCATTCTGCGCCAGACCGGGCATGCGCTGCGTCGCGGTGCACTGCGACCGATCGAGACAACCCAGGCGCTGATCGAAGATCGTGGCATACGCTTCCTTGTCCGCCAGGTCTCAAGTCTCACGCGCAAGGAGGAAGCCCGGCACGCATCCAGAGTCAAGACCGGGGCATCCAGCGCAGTCAATCCGTTCCTTCCTTACGACCCCGACCTCTTTGTGGCCGATCTCTCGGACACTCACGTCGCCTTGCTCAACAAATTCAACGTCATCGACCATCATCTCCTGATCGTCACCCGTTGCTTCAAATCGCAGGACACGCTGCTCGATCTCGCGGACTTTGCTGCATTGATCGCCTGCATGGCCGAGTTCGACGGACTGGGTTTCTACAATGGCGGCGCAGACGCCGGCGCGAGTCAGCCCCACAAGCATCTGCAGATCGTGCCGCTGCCGCTCGGCGCATCAGGTCCGCCGACCCCCATTGAATCCGCGCTTGCGTCCGCGTGCATGGAAGGTCAAATCGGCACCGTACCCGGCCTGGCTTTCCGGCACGCGTTCGCTCATCTGGAACTGGCTCCTGCCGCCTCGCGGCACGCAGCACACGCCGCTTTCGATTGCTACCGCGCGTTGCTCGAAGCGGCCGGTCTGCGAGAGATCGAAGTGAATGGCGAGCTGCAGCAGTCGGCGCCGTACAACCTGCTGGTCGCCCCTCGATGGATGCTGCTCGTGCCAAGGTCTGTTGAATGTGTCGAGGGAATTTCGGTGAATGCGCTGGGATTTGCGGGATCGTTCTTCGTACGCGACGCAGCACAGATGCAAGTCATCAAGCGCCTCGGCCCGATGACCGTGCTGGAACGAGCCGCGGTCCCTGCGGTCATGGCGCAATAGCGCTTATATGCAACGACAAGTGCCAGCTGAAAGCAAAGTGCAGATCGGCTAGGACGCTCGCGATCCCTGCATCGATAGTGCCAGGCAGGCCCACTGTGCGCCGGATCAGTCGCGGCAGCAGTGTCCGCTGCCCGCGCTTCAACGCCTGGGTCCTCTCATAGCCTCCGCTTCGATGGCGGCTTGCCGTTCCTCGCCTGCCTCGATGGGGTCCATGGTCTCTTCGATGAAAGCAGTCGCACGTTCTGTGGCCGCCGTCGCTTCATCGACGCTAGGGTCGAGTTCTCCATCGTCGTCGCTCGGGGGTTCCAGCATGTCCCGAAGCATGGCCTCCAGCTCCGGTGTATCCCACGGCTCGCCATGCTGCTTTCTTTTCTTTATGTAGTGCCTGACTTCTGCGTCTTGCTCCGGTGTCAAGGGCAGACCGCGAAAGGTGCTTTGGGGGGTAGCGTCAGCCATGGTATCGCTCCAAGGTTAGACTCATTTCGAGTGTACCTCCGCTGCGCTCAAAGGGCCTCAACTATTGTTCCGCGCAGCGGCGCCAGGCAGATTCCGGTGAATGGGAATGCCGTCGCTATTTCTCCGTTCACCTAAAATGTAAGCATGGTTCTGACCTCAAAGGAGGTTGCCATGACTGAGTCAATGATCAGTTTTGTAGTGGGAATCGTGGTGCTGCTATGCGTCGTGATATTTACGGCGGCGCGCTACAGGCGGGAACACAAGAACCAGCCGGACCAGCCGACTGCCCGTTGGCTGGACACGCATCCGATCAAGGACTGGCTGCGTCATAAACACTGACTGGCGCGAAGCGATTTGCGCAAGCGCCGGCGTGCGCGCCGGCGCGGAAGCACCACACGGAAATGGATTGTGTCCATTTCCGGCCGGCGCCGCCCCTTTGGCCGTCATACGTTCACGATAACTTCGAAGCCGCCGTAGATCAGCCGCTTGCCGTCGAAAGGCATCGGATTGACGTCAGGCTGCAGCCGCGGATCGGCCATTACCGCTTTCATGCCTTTATCCCGCACCTGACGCGACGGCCAGACAACCCAGGAGAACACCACCGTTTCGTCCTCCTTGCGTTTGACGGCCATCGGAAACGACGTCAGCTTGCCCTCCGGGACGTCGTCGCCCCAGCACTCGACCACCTGCAACGCGCCGTTCTCCTTGAAAACGCCCGCGGCCATTTCGGCCTGTTTTATATATTTTTCGCGATCGATCCTGGCTACCGGCACGACAAATCCATCAACGTAAGTCATGAGCGCGCTCCTTTCGGATTGAAAATCGAATGGGGGACGGAAAGCGACGATATTCGAACCCACGCCGCCGTACCGCGCCCCTATGAGTACGACGAACGACGCGCCACGAAATCGACAAAGGTCTTGTTGTCCTTCCACCCGGTCACCACCCGGTCACCAGGAAAAGAACCCAGTGGACGGGCCAACCGCATGATGTAGCATCCTATCGCTACATCATTCAATGTAACAATAAAAAATGTCATGATGACGGAGGCGCGCATGCAGCTTTCGACCGAACCCGTAGCGCCCGCGCTAGCCGCAACGCCACTAGCCATGCAGCACACTGGCTTCACGGTGCGCTCGGGCGACGTGACCCTTGCCGTCAAGGCATGGGGCGCCCCCACCCAGCCCACTGTGGTACTGGTGCACGGCTACCCCGACAACAGCGAAGTCTGGGACCCGCTGGCCGGTTTACTGGCCGACGATTTCCATCTGGTTGCCTACGACGTTCGCGGCGCGGGGCAATCCACTGCGCCAACGGGCACGAGGGCTTATCGCCTGGAAAAACTCACTGACGACTTTATTGCTGTCATCGACGCCGTGAGTCCGGATCGCGCCGTCCATCTGGTCGCGCACGACTGGGGCTCGATCCAGGGCTGGGAATTCGTCACCGAAGAACGCTTGCGCGGACGCATTGCGTCGTACACGTCGTGCTCCGGCCCTTGCCTCGATCATGTCGCTTACTGGATGCGGGCGCGGCTGCTACGTCCCACGCCGCGGTCGATCGGCAAGGTGCTCGGTCAGCTGGCGCGCTCATGGTATGTGCTGCTGTTCCACTTGCCGGTGCTCCCCAGCTTGATCTGGCGCTTGTGGCTCGGCCGCGCATGGCCGCAAGTGTTGCGTCGTGTGGAGAAGACACGGATCGCGCCTCGCCCGACGCAAACGCAGGACGGCATACGCGGCGTAGCGCTGTACCGCGCCAACTTCATCCGCTGCCTGTTCACGCCGCGCAAGCGCTACGCGCATGCGCCGGTCCAGGTGATCGTGCCGACGCTGGACAAATACGTCAGCCCGGCACTGTCCGAAGACCTATCGCGATGGGTGCCGACCTGCTGGCGCCGTGAACTTGTCGCGCGTCACTGGGTGCCGGTCACCCATCCGGAACAGATGGCCCAGATGGTGCGTGAACTCGTCAACCACACCGAAGGCGGCGTCGAACCGGACGCCCTGCAACGCGCCCGTATGCACGCCGCATCATGAAGGCTCCACCGAGCAGGCGCTCGCCTACCTTGCAACCTCGCCCGCCGCGCAGGCCGCAGCGCATGGCGGCAACTGGGTGCGCGATGCGAATTGATACGACTACGGCGAGACGCTCGCCGAAACCGGAACTGTCTGGCATGATTCAAGGCGCCTTCGCGGCCGATCTTCGTCTGACACACACTGCACTTCATGCTTCGATTCGAGAATCTTTGCAAACGCTACGGCGAGCGCATCATTTTTCAGGGACTGCGTTACAGCACCGGCGCAGGATGCGTGGCGCTCGACGATGAAACCGGCAGCGGCAAGTCCACCTTGCTCGGCATCCTCGCCGGTACGATCGAGGCCGATGAAGGCGAGGTATGGCTCGATGGGCATTCGCTGCGTACCGCACCGCTCGAGGCAAAATCGACGCTCGCGTATATCCCCGACGACTGCATGGCGTATCCGCTTCAAACCGGTCGCGCGTTTCTCGCCCATGTGGCATCGGCCAGAAAGACGGTGGTCGACAGTCGCACGCTCGATCTCGCGCACCGCTTCGGGCTCACGCCGCATCTCGAGAAACGCTTCGAGCAGATGTCGTTCGGCACCCGCAAGAAGATGTTCCTGACGGCGATCGCACTGGGCAAACCCACCGTCGTCATCGCGGATGAACCGGCCGGCGGGCTCGATGCCGCTGCGCGCACGGTACTGATCAATTGGTTCAACAGGTTGGCCGAAGACCGCACGGTCTTTTTCACGAGCTACGACACGGCGCTGACGCAAGCCTGCAATGCGGCCATGATCGGTTTCGCCGATCTTGGCATGGGCGTCTAACAAGCTGCTGCGAGGCTCCCGCGAGCCTACTACGCGCCGCCGTCCTGGGTCATGACCAGCGCGAGCGATGCGGAAAGAATCGATTTCGCCAGCTTGTCATCGTCCACTGCGCGCGCAAGCGTAATGGCCCCCACGATGGTCGCGACGATGCCCAACGCCGGCTGTTCGCCATCAGTGGATGTGGCTTGCGCTATCTGCGATGCCAGTTTGCGCACGTACTTCGTGAGCTGTTCCCTGACATCCGGATTCGCATGGCGCGCCTCTCCGGCGAGTGCGCACAACGCACATCCTTTGCCGGGATTCTTCACGTGACGCTCATTGATGAAAGCCTCGGCGATGGACTGCAGAGGCGTTTTCCCATGCTTTCCCGAACCGGCTGAGACAGACACAATGCGCTTCTCGCTCTGACTGACCGCGTGCTCGAGCGCTTCCAGAATCAACGCATCACGCGACGAAAAATGACCGTAGAACGCGCCGTGCGTGAGCCCCGCGCTGCGCATGCAGTCGGCGACGCCAAGCGCCTCGATGCCGTGTTCACGAATCTGCCGTGACGCGCTCTCCAGAACCCTTTGCCTGCTCTCAGCCTTTTGTGCCTGCGAATAACCCATTCCTTGCCTCACCACGCTTGACAATCTGCATGACGGCCATAATACTGAATTTCTGCATGACGATCAACATACAGAATGAGGTGTTGACGATGCTCATGCTGGTTCGGATGCGGCGCCTACCTTGCGCTGCGTAACGGGCTTCAGCGCCGTCAGCAGGCGCGGCTTTCGACGCGATCTCGCGCCGTAACACACAGGAGAAGGACATGCGTTTTACTGGAAAGACGGCTCTCGTAACTGGCGGCAACAGCGGCATTGGGTTTACTGCAGCGAAGCTTTTGATCGCCGAAGGCGCCCGTGTTGCGATCACCGGCCGCGATCGCGCAAAACTGGATGCGGCGGTATCGGAACTCGGCGAAAACACGCTAGGCATCGTGGCTGATCTCGACGATGAAACCGCGATCGAGTCGATGTTCAAACAGATCCAGCAAGCATTCGGGTCGCTCGATATCGTTTTCGCCAACGCCGGAATCTCCGGTCCGACGCCGCTCGGCAGCACGACCGCCGCTGCGTTCGAGGCAATTCTTCGCACCAATCTCACCGCTGTTTTTCTCACGGTTCAATCGGCCCTTCCGTTGATGAGCGCCGGCGGCGCGATCGTATTGAACGGCTCCGTGATGCGCGAGTTAGGCTCGCCGGGGTCGGCCGCTTATTCCGCTACGAAGGCGGGCGTCACCGGTATGGCGAAGGTGTTTGCATCCGAACTCGTGCAGCGTGGCATTCGCGTCAACACCGTGATCCCAGGCGGCACGCGCACGCCGATCTGGACGCGCGGCGCACGGGCCGGCGCAACGCTCGAAGGGACCGAAGAAGCGTTCGCGCCGCGCATTCCACTGGCTCGCCTCGCTACACCTGAAGAAGTTGCCAGGGCCGTACTTTTCCTCGCGTCCGATGACGCTTCGGGAACCACTGCGGCGGAAATCGTCGTCGACGGCGGCACGATCGGTGCGCCGTGGGGAGCACCTGTGTTCCGCAATGGGTGAAAAACCGGGGCGAACGTGTGCATGCGGCGATCCAGCCCTGGAGATAAGCCGCATGCCTGCGAAAGTCCGGATAACGTTGGCTCCACAATGCTCGCCTAACGACGGCTCCACTTCCAGGTGTTGATGCGAGTCGTCTATTCGCTCTGCGGTCCGGCAAATTCCTGGGCCAGCTTGCGCGCCGAGTTGGCGAACATCAGGATGTCGACGCCCGTGGCAACGAAGGTGCAGCCCAGTAACTGGCGACGTCCATGCTGGTTGAAAAAATAGAAAGCGGCGTCGAAGCGCAACGTATCGTCGAAGTCGGCTTCACGCTGATCGAGCGCGACAGCGCCTGATAGCGGTCTGGGTGGCCGGCGGTGCCGTGCGCATGAAGCCGGCCGCATGCACGAGCGCATCGCATGATGCCGATCGCATCGGGAGCAGGCTTGAGCAACGTGAAGTCCGTCACGTCGACGGACACCAATGAGGCTGGCCGAGGCAAGCGTCAGCGACATCGACAATCGGCTCGTTGTCTCTGTGCGCTTCGTAAAAACGGTCGACACACCTTATCTGATCGAAAGTCCACCATGTTCCCGGCGGATCGTGACCCAGCCACATCACAGTGGCCGCCGCCTTTGTCCGAAGCCCCCATTGTTGCCAGTCAGAGCCTGTCGGCGAAAAATAGCCCTGCTTGTCCATGTACGCGTTCAGGTCCAGGCCGTATCGCTTCAGGTATGGCGGGTTAAGACGATCTTCGATCGCCGACTTTTCGCCACGGGAAATTCGTGCGTTTTCCGTGGCCTCGTCCAGGCGGAAATCACTCACGGCACGGCTTATCACCGACAACTCGTACAGCAGCGTTGCGCCAATTGCCAGAAACGTAACGCCTATGCAGAGCACGAGCACAACAAGAACGCGCCTTCCGGTTATCGATCTCCGAGACATGAGTACCCCCTTCGTCCGCTTTTTCTATGTGCCTGCGCACGCTCTGGCAGCGTGAAACCACGCACGCTCGTACGAGCGAAGGACGCCCGCGCCGAACGTGCCCACAGCAACTGATACGTCAGGGCGTTTCTCCTTCCTGCGGCTGTTCGTCAAGATCGCTCCTGAACTCGACCCTCTTGTGTGAACCGTCGCAGAATGGTTTGTTGAGCGAATGGCCGCATCGACATAGCCAGACCTCATCCTTATCCACCTCGATATTTTTGCCGCCCTGGGTGGTAATCTTGAAGTCGCCTTTGATGTAGTACGGGCCGTCATTCCGGGGAGTGACAATTGCAGTTGTCATGTGCACCTCCGATCATCGTGAAAACGCATGGTCCCGCACATGTTCGGGACACTTGATGCGGCAACCTGAATACAGGTCGAATTTCAGTCTATCTCCGATACCGCGCCGAAGTGCGACGCGGGTCGCGGCATCGCACAAAGCCCGTCGACATTCGCCGCAGATGGTGTGAGGACATCATGATCTGGCTCGCCGACGTAGTACTCGTGATGCACGCGCTGATCGCGCTTTTTATCGTCGGTGGACTCGCGGCGATCTGGGTCGGCTCGGGCCTCGATTGGGAATGGGTACGCAACCGGCTGTTCCGGCTCGCGCATCTGTTCGCGATCGGCCTGGTGTCGGCCTTGTCGCTGCTGGGTATCGCCTGCCCCTTGACGGTGCTGGAAGACTGGCTGCGCACTGGCTCAGTGGGGGCGCAAGGCTTCATCCAGCGCTGGGTGAGCCGCCTGCTCTATTACGATGTGCCGGTCTGGGTGTTCACGCTCTCATACGTGGTGTTCGCTCTGTTGGTACTGCTGACCTGGCGCAGGCTCCCGCCCCGGCAACGCACGTAATACACGGAAAGCACCTCACGCGCATCACAAGCACATCAAGCAAAGGGATCACGCCCGCACCTGAATGCGATTGACGACGCCATCGACAGCATCCAGACACCAGGCGTCCTGTTCCGCCTGCCGTCTTTCAGCTTCGGTCGCCACCCAGCCTCCCAGCGTGATCCTGTGGTTTTCCACGCTGATGGTGATCTGCTCGGCGCGCACACACTGATCGGTTTCGAGCACCAGGTGCAAGGCCTCGGAAATCTCGTCGTCGCCGTCCACTTCGGCGGGCACCAACTCCAGCAGGTTCACCACGTCGCGGCAGCCGCCGACCCACCAGGCAGTCACACTCGCGAGGCGCCTGTGAGACAGGCTGACCACTTGCCCCGTCAAGGTCACCACACCGTCCTCGACCGTCACTTCGACGACACCGCTGCCGTCGTTGCCCGCCGGGTCCATGGTGCCGCGCAGCACTTCGAGCTGACCTTTGACGCGCGCGCAGATCACGCAGTTGCGGAACTCCACTGCGTGCGCCAGCCGTTCGCCGATACGTGTGCGCAGTTCACCGTCACCGACCGGCGGGTTGGCGGCGACACGCAGCCGGTCGACCAGAGGCGTCCCTTCGCTGTGTATCTGGGTCAACTGAAGAAGTCGTTTCTTGGATGCGATATCCGGCACCTCGCCTGCCACGGTTAAGGCGCCGTCGTCGAAAGTCATATGAATGGGATGATGCTGGAGCTTCAGGTGTGATTCGCGTTCGAAGGCCGCCATCACCTGCTTCAAGACCGTATCGCTGCGTTGCATGATCTGCCTCGCGCAAAGGTTGGGTGGCGCAGCGCGCTTTATGCCGCACTGCGCAAGCCTTGCCGAACCGGGCGAGCGCCGGTCAGGACGGCATACCCTGCATTCGACGGGCGAAGCGTGTCCGCTCGGCCCGGTCCATCAGATCCAGAAATTGTTTCGTGCCCATGTGAATCAGCGCTTCATGATCGCCGGACTCGAAATAGACGTCCGGCTGATGGGTGAGGCTTTCGTCGAGATAGGTGTACATGCCGTAGGCCGTGCACACCGGCGGAAGCGCGCCCACGTCGCAATCCTTGAACAATTCCCGCAAATCGGCCTCTTTCGCCAGCAGCAGGTGGCGTCCGGTCTGTGCCCAAAGCTCGGACAGCCGCACGGCGTAGGTCGATGGCAGCACCGCCGCCACGTAGCCGTGCTCGTCTTCGAGAAGCACGGTCTTGGCGAGGCGGTCGCCGGGAATATGCGCGGCCGCTGCGGTTTCGATGCTGGAATGGCTGTGCGGATGATGCACGATTTCGTACTGCGAGCCCTTGCTGCGCAGGCAGTCCTGGAGAGTGGCAGACATCGACATGACGCACCTCCTCTTGAAGGAAAGAAACGGGGAATTATTGCGCGAGACTCCTTAAGGATAGTTCGCTTTCGCTCACACGTGAAAAACATGCGGACGGCCGCGCCGCGACCGCGCGGGCGTGACGGCCCATGAGGCGATGCCCCTTATGGCACACGGGTCCGTTTTCGCCAATAATGGCCCCACATCCACTACTGGACGAGGGCGGCCATGCGCTACAGCCCCGACGCCATCCGTACCGTCGCCCTGGTCGGGCATGCCGGATGCGGCAAGACTTCGCTTGTCGAAGCCCTGCTGCACGAGGGCGGCGCGTTACACGCGCCCGGCAGCGTGGAGCGCGGCACCACGGTCTGCGATTTCGAGCCGCTCGAGCGCAAATATCACCACTCGCTGAACTCCGCCGTCGCCCATCTCCACTATCGGGATACACGCATTTATCTGCTGGATACGCCCGGTTATCCGGACTTTTCCGGACTGTCGATCAGCGCCCTGCCCGCGGTGGAAACTGCCGCCATCGTCATCAATGCGCAGACCGGCATCGAAATGACGACCCGGCGCATGATGGCGTGGGCGGCGCAACGCAAGCTCTGCCGAATGATCGTCGTGAACGGTATCGATGGCGAAAAGGTCGATCTTCCCGGGCTTCTGACGCAAATCCAGCAGGCCTTCGGCAAGGAATGCCTGCCCATCAACCTGCCGGCGCAAGGCGGCCGCCAGGTGGTGGATTGTTTTTTCAATCCCGCCGGCGAGGCCGATTTTCTGTCCGTTGCTGCCGCGCACGATGCGCTGGTCGATCAAGTGGTCGAGATCGATCCCGCCTTGATGGAGCTTTACCTGGAGCAGGGCGAGGCCATCAGCCCGGAGCAGTTGCACGAACCCTTCGAGCGGGCGCTGCGCGAAGGCCATCTGGTGCCGATCTGCTTCACGTCGGCGGCCAACGGCGCCGGCGTCGCGGCATTGCTCGACGTGTTCGTCCGGCTCCTGCCCAATCCGATGGAAGGCAACCCGCCGCTCTTCTACCGCGATGCCGGCGGCCGCCAGCAGGTCGTGCGCGCCGAACCGGACGCCGACAAGCATGTATTGGCCCACGCCTTCAAGATCGTCATGGACCCTTACATCGGCAAGATGGCGGTGTTTCGCATCCATCAGGGCACGATCAGGCGCGACAGCCAGCTCTACATCGGTGACGGGCGCCAGCCGTTCAGGGTCGCCCATCTGATGATGCTGCAGGGCAAAGAGCACGTGGACGTCCCGCAAGCCGGCCCAGGCGATATCTGCGCCACGGCCAAGGTCGACGCGATCGGCTTCGATGCCGTGCTGCACGACGCCCCCGAGGACGGCGACATCCACCTGGCCGCGCTCGAGTTCCCCACGCCCATCTACGGTTTGGCGATCGAACCTGCGCGCCGGGGTAACGAGCAGCGCCTCTGGGAGATTCTGCAAAAACTGGCTGCGGAAGACCCGTGCCTGCTCATCGAGCACCCGATCGGCACCAACGAGACGGTGGTGCGAGGTCTGGGCGAATTGCACCTGCGCCTCATGCTGGAGCGACTATCCGAGCAATACAAGCTCGAGGTCGTAACGCGGCCGCCGAAGATCGCCTATCGCGAAACCATCGGCGCCAAAGCCGAGGGGCATCATCGTCACAAGAAGCAAACCGGCGGCGCCGGGCAATTCGGCGAAGTGATGCTGCGTGTGGAGCCGCTGCCGCGAGGCACCGGTTTCGAGTTCGTCGACGCCGTCAAGGGCGGCGCCATCCCCGGCCAGTTCATGCCCGCCGTGGAAAAAGGCATTCAGCAGGTGATCGACAGCGGACCGCTTGCCGGCTTCCCGATGCAGGACGTGCGAGTCACCGTGTTCGACGGCAAGAGCCATTCAGTCGACTCCAAGGAAGTGGCATTCGTTTCGGCCGGGCGCAAGGCCTTCATCGACGCCGTGCTGAAAGCCCAGCCCATCCTGCTCGAGCCCATCGTGGACATCGAGGTGATGACGCCGGAAGCCGCGATGGGCGACATCATCGGCGACCTGTCCGCCAAGCGCGGGCAGGTCCATGGCACACGCACGGCCGCCGGCAACGCCGTGGTCGTCGCGGGCCAGGTGCCGTTGTCCGAACTCAACGACTATCAGTCGCGTCTGAACGCCATCGCCGGCGGGCACGGCAACTACAGCATCCGGCTCAGCCACTACGATCCGGTGCCGCCCGCCCAGCAGGAGCGGATGGCGGCGCAGCACAAAAAACTGGGCGACGGCGCGGCGCCATGAGCGGCTTGCCGGTCGCGTCGTCAGGAACGGGCAAAGGCCGAGGCCAACTGAACATTGTCTTCCTCAGCCTTTGGTCGCACCGAACGTCAGCCCCGTCACAAAATGCTTCTGCATCGCGAAGAACATCGCCACAGAGGGCAGTGCGGCAAGAATCGACCCGGCCGACACAAGATTCCACGCCGTGGTCCACTGCCCTTTCAACGCGGCGACTCCGACGGTAATCGGCGCCGCATCGTCGCCTTGTGTCAAACACAGCGCCCAGAAGTAGTCGTTCCAGACGAACGTGAACACAAGAATCCCCAGCGCGGCAAGCGCCGGCCGAATCAGTGGAAGCACGATCCGGTAAAAGACCTGCCATTCGGTTGCGCCTTCCACTCGGGCCGCTTCGACAAGCTCGAAGGGCAACGCCTTGATGAAATTACGCAGGAACAGCGTGCAGAAGCCGGTCTGAAACGAGAGATGAAACAGAATCAGCGCGCCCACGGTGTTGAACAGGCCAAGCTGCAACGATAGATCCCGCACCGGAATCATCAACACCTGCACCGGCACGAAATTGCCCGCGACAAACGTCGCGAACAATGTCGAATTGCCGCGAAACCGATAGGTCGCCAGCGCGAATCCAGCCATCGCCGCCAGCGCGATCGACACCACCACCGCAGGCACCGTGATCAGCACGCTGTTCGAGAAGTAATGCAACATCGGCGAGGTCGTCAACGCCTCCCGATAGTTTTCGAACATCGAGAAGTGCTTCGGCCAGCCCCAGTAATTCCCCTCGCTGAGTTCTTCGGTCGAGCGCACCGACGTGACGAGCACCGCGATCATCGGCAGCAGCCAGATCAGCAGCGCGAGCGGCAAGGTCAGTTTGTACACGCGGCGCGAGGCCGGCTTCCATTTGTCGATGGCGATAGGAAACATGGTCGGCTCCTTATTGCTCGGCGCGCAGCATCCGCCGCAAGTGATAAACGATGTACAGCAGCATGATGCCGAACAACACTACCGCCACCGCCGCGGAATAGCCGATGCGGTAATACTTGATCGCCTGGTCGTACATGTAATACGCGAGCACGGTCGAACTCTCGAACGGTCCGCCGCCGGTCATCACCGAGATCAGATCGAAGCTGCGCAAGGCGCCGATCACGGTGACGACGATCGCCATGAACGTGGTCGGCCGCAATTGCGGCAGAATCACGTGCCACAGCAGCGACCAGCCGCGCGCGCCCTCCATCCGCGCGGCCTCGATCTGTTCCGCGTTCAGCGACGTCAGGCCGGTCAGGTAAAGAATCATGCAATAGGCGGTTTGCGGCCACAGCGCCGCGAAAACGATCCCGAAGGTCGCATAGCGGGCGTCGCCCAGTACCGGCACGCCGTGACCGAGAATCAGCGCGAGCAGGCCGAAGGTCGGGTCGTAGAACCAGGAGAAGATCAGGCCGACCACCACGCCCGAGAGCACGAACGGTGCGAAAAACAGCGATTTGACGATGCGGATGCCGGTCACGGCCTGGTTCAGATACAGCGCCACGGCGAGTCCCATCGGCGGAGCGAGCAGGAATAGCAGCAGCCAGATGAGGTTGTTTTTCAGCGCTGTGTAGAACGTCTGCGAATGGAACAACTCGACGTAGTTCGCGAGGCCGACAAAGGCCGGCTCGGTCATCCCGTCCCAGTTGAACAGGCTCAAGCGGATGGTCGACAGGATCGGCCACACCACATAGATGGCCACCATCAGGCAGGCCGGCGCGAGAAACAGGAACGCAGCACGCCGCTGCCGGCGCGCAGTCGGCGATGGACGGCGCCGGCGCGCCGGCGAACGCGACCCGCCGCGCAATGTATCGCCCGATGCCGGTATGCCTGAACCGGCAGAACCGGGAACCGAATGACGGGTAACGGAGTGCGACACGATGACTCTCCCGATCGAACGTGGCGGTGGGTGGCCAAGGCAGGCAGCCCGAGGGCCGCCGCCGCTTACTTCTTGTAGATTCGCTTGCGCGTTTGCTCGAGTTGCGCGAGCACGTCGTCGAGCTTGGAAGGATCGGCGACGAATTGCTGCATCCCCTTCATCCCTTCATCGGCCATTTCCTTGGTCATGTCGCGATCGTAGAACTGTGCAATACCGCCCTTCGTGTTCGAGAGAATCTGGAAGCCGATTTTCGAAATCGGATCTTCGGGTTCCGGCGACTTGCTGTTCGCCGACAGCGAGCCGAGACCTGCCGCCAGTTTCGCGCCGATTTCAGGCGTCTCGACGAACGCAAGGAAGGTATGGGCATCCGCCTTGTTCTTCGCCTTCGACGGAATATGCAGCGATTCCACCGGACCGTCTTCGGCGGTCGGCACCTTCGCGTCGATGATCGGGAACTGGAAGTAGCTCATTTCCGCTTTCACGTTCGGCGGGAAGCCGCCGGTAATGAAGGTGCCCATCAGCATCATCGCGGCCTTGCCCTGGAACAGGAACGGCTGCACCGCGTCCAGATCGTAGGAGAGCGAATTGTCGATGAAATAGCCGGCGTCGAGCAGCTGCTTCCAGGTCGCATACACCTTCTTGACCCGCGGATCGGTGTACGGCACTTCGCCTGCCATCAACTTCTGATGGAATGCGTTGCCGTTCAGGCGCAGATCCAGATAATCGAACCAGCCCGCCAGCGTCCACGCATCGCGTCCCGCGACGGCGATCGGCGTAATGCCGGCCGCCTTCAACTTCTTGCAGGCATCCAGAAACTGGTCCCACGTCTTCGGCTCGCCGGCAATACCCGTCTTCTGGAACAGGTCCTTGCGATAGAACATGCCCCACGAGTAATACACGGTCGGCGCGGCATACTGCTTGCCTTTGTAGGACGACGCTTCCTTGGTCGACGCGTACGTATCGTTCCAGCCGTTCTTCGCCCAATCGCCGCTCAGATCCTCGAACAGGCCGCGTTGCGCGTAATACGCCATGCGCTCGCCGTCGTGCCAGTTGACGATATCGGGAGCGACCGTCGACAGCCATCCAGGCAATTGAACCTTGTAGGCCTCCTCGTCGACGAACGACACCTTCACGTCAGGATGCGCTTTCTTGAACTCGTCGATCGTCGACTGCCAGACCGCGCGCTGGCTGGCGCCCTTGAACGCGATGTTGACTGCGAGCGTGCCGGCCTGCGCGGTACTGACGACGGAGGTTCCCGCGGCGGCCGCGGCCAGCGCGAATGCGAGCAGAAGCTTGCGTGGTTTCAGTGTCATGCTGCGTGTCTCCTTTATGCCTTGATTTTGCATCGTTGTCGTTACTGCGTGGAATCATTCGGCCAGCTAACTCATCAGGTCGATCGATACACCGCCACGCCCTGCGGGCCAATATCGCGTGAACCGATCACGAAAGCGTCGTCGGCCACACCGGCAATCGAGTGAACCTGCGCGCCGTAATTGAACAGGTAGGTCAGCGCACCGCGCCGGCTGATCCGCACGCTGTCGCCGAGCGGCATCGTCTCGACACCTGCCTCACGTGCGATCTGCGCGAACAAACGAACCGTGAGCGCATCGTCGAACAGACTCGCGAAGTAATGGAACGCGCCGCTTCGCACATACGCTGGATGGCCATCCGCGAATCGGGCGCGCACGTCGAGTGGAGCCGCTGAGTCGCTGTCGACGAAATCGCGCCAGTGGCGCGCGCAGCCGTCGTCCACGGTAGCGTCCTTGCTGTCTGCAAGACGCACCGCTTCGGTCACGTTCGGCCGCATCGATTCGACGCGCCACACGCGCAGCGGCAGCACCGAAGCAAGCGCACCTGGCGGCAGGTTCGCCGGAATCTGCAGATCTTCCGTCTTCGAGCCGGTGCGCGGGCCGAGCACCACCTGTGCGCCCGAGCTTGCCAGCCGCGCGGCAAAATCGGCCGGCACGACCGGCAGCGGCGGCACCACGACGACACGGTAGCCATCGAGCGGCGCATCGGCCGGAATCACGTCCACATCCAGCCCGAGCGCGCGCAGCGCCGAGTAATACTCGAACGCGAAACGCGGATAGTGAAAATCCGCGCCCTGCGGATGAATCCCGAAGAGCCACTTCGCTTCGTAGTCGTAGACGAGCGCGACTTTCGCGCGAATCGCAGCATTGGCGCCGGCGTCCGCTGCGAGCACCGTGCGAATCTCGTCGGCAACCTGCGCGGCCTCGTTGCCCCCGACGTCGAGCCGGTTATCGGGCGTGTTCAAACCGGCGTGCATCTGCTCCTGCGCAAACGGCGCCTGACGCCAGCGGAAATACGACACGCAGCCCGCGCCGTGCGCGAAGGCCTCCCAACTCCACAGCCGTACCATGCCCGGCAGCGGCGCCGGATTCCACTGCGCCCAGTTCACCGGACCCGGTTGCTGCTCCATCACCCAGAACGGCAGCTTCGACATGCCGCGGTAGACGTCGTGATTGAACGAAGCGAAGTCGGGATGCCCGGTGCGCAGCCAGCGCGCTTTGACGTCCGGCGCAAACCATTGTTCTTCGAGCGCGCCGAGCGGATAGCTGTCCCAGCTCGCGACATCGAGATCGGCAGCGACCTTGTAGTGATCGAACTCGGTAAAGAGCTGCATGAAGTTGTGCGCGACCGGCCGTCCGGGCGAATGCGCGCGGATGATCTCGACCTGCATCCGGTTGTAGCGCGCGAGTTCGTCGGACGCAAAGCGCCGGTAATCGAGCCGGTGCGACGGATGGGCTTCGGTGACGGTCGCCACCGGCGCATCGATCTCGTCGAAGCTGCGGTACTCCATGCTCCAGAACACCGTGCCCCACGCGCTGTTCAATGCATCGACCGTTCGATACCGCGCCTTCAGCCATTCGCGAAAGCGCCCTACTGCTGCCGGCGAATAGCTGACTACCGTGTGATGGCAACCGAATTCGTTATCGGTCTGCCAGTACGCAACCGCCGGATGCTGGCCATATCGCCCGGCAACCGCCGTGCAGATCCGCTGCGACGCGGCGAAATACGATGGCGAGGAAAAATCGTAATGACGGCGTGAGCCGAAGGCGCGAGGACGTCCGTCCGCCCCGATCGGCAGGATGTCCGGATGACGGTCGATCAGCCACTTGGGCGGCGTCGCGGTCGGCGTGCACATGACCACCTGCAGCCCGGCCGCGCCGAGCACGTCGATCGTGCGATCGAGCCAGCCCCAATCGTATTCGCCAGGCGCCGGCTCGATCCGGCTCCACGCGAATTCGGCAATCCGCACCTGTTCGATGCCGAGCGCTTTCATCCGGCGCGCGTCGTCTTCCCACATCGATTCCGGCCAGTGTTCCGGGTAGTAACAGACTCCTAGGCGCATCCGAATGTCCTCTATGCGTAGTGTTCGACGAATTCGAGCGAAGCGGCAGCAAAGCCGTCTTCGGTAAACAAATGGCAAGCGTGGCTGGGAACGCGCAAGCCGGCGCGGTCACCCGGCATCAGGCGCGTGTCGCCGGGCGCTTTGGCGATCAGCGTGGCGCCGCCAGGCTGATCGAGGTGGATGTAGCTGTGCTCGCCAAGATGTTCGACGAGGGAAACGGTACGCGCCAGAATGGCGTCGTCGGGCATCGCCGGGGCGGTGTTCCGAGGCACTGCCAACTCAATGACGTCGAGGTGTTCGGGACGCACGCCGAGCGTGACGGGTTGCGACGGCTGCAGTCCGTCGCCGCTCACCGGCACGCGCACGTTTTCGGCCGTGTGTTCGAGCGTGACGGTCACGCCATGCGGATCGACCGACGCTACGCGTCCCGGCAGAAAATTCATCCGCGGCGAGCCGATGAAACCCGCCACGAAGCGGCTCGTCGGCCGGTGGTACAACTCGAGCGGCGCGCCGACCTGCGCGATGCTGCCGTAGCGTTCGGTGTCCTTGCCCGCGTGCAGCAGCACGATCTTGTCGGCGAGCGTCATCGCCTCGACCTGGTCGTGCGTCACGTAGACGACGCTGGCTTTGGCGAACTGCTTGTGCAGCCGCGCGATCTCGATGCGGGTCTGGCCGCGCAGCGTCGCATCGAGATTCGAGAGCGGCTCGTCGAATAGAAACACGCCCGGCTCGCGCACGATAGCCCGGCCGATCGCGACGCGCTGCCGTTGACCGCCGGACAATGCTTTCGGCCGGCGCTCGAGCAGCGCCTCCAGTTGCAGAATGCGCGCGGCTTCGCGCACCTTGCGGTCGATTTCGTCCTTTGGGGTTTTAGCGAGCTTCAGGCCGAATGCCATGTTCTCGAACACGGTCATATGCGGAAACAGCGCGTAGCTCTGGAACACCATCGCCACGCCGCGCTGCGCCGCCGGTACGTCGTTGACCAGCAGGCCGCCGATCGACAGGTCGCCGTCGGTCACGTCTTCAAGACCGGCGATCATCCGCAGCAAGGTCGACTTGCCGCAACCGGACGGACCGAGAAACACGCAGAACTCGTTCTCGCCGATCTCCAGATCGACATCGCGGATCACCGGCGCGCCGTCGCCGTATGCCTTCTGCACGCCTCTCAACGAAATACTCGCCATCGCATCGACTCCGTGATTTAATCGGCTCGAAGTCGGAGATTAAGCGCTTAATCAGCAGGCTGAAAAAAAGTCGATCGCACGCGATCGCCTAGCCTTGCCTATCTCCGATATCGTTTTGTCTATGCGGCAAATGGTGCCGCGCCTTTGGCTGCGATGCAAATGTCGAACAGTCGTCCCATATATTGAAGATTCCATGCCCACACTCAGCGAAGTCGCGCTTCAAGCCGGCGTCACCCCCGCCACGGTGTCCAACGTGCTGCGCAATCGCGGCCGGGTCGGTGCGACCACCCGGCAGCGGGTACTCGACGCTGTCGACGCACTCGGCTATCGCCCGCATCTGGCCGCCCGCGCTCTCGCCGAAGGTCGCGCGCCGACGCTCGCGCTGATGGTGTCGAGCATCGCCAATCCGTTCTATCCGGAGTTCGCGCTCGCCGTCGAACGCGCGGCGCGCAGCAGCGGCCACTTCGTGATCATCTGCAATACGAACGAAGATCCGCTGACCGGCCGGGCATATCTGGATCAGATCGCCGGGACGCTTTCCGAGGGCGTGCTCGTGACGAATGCGAACCTCGACTTTGCGGATCTCCACGCCACCGAGTCACGCGGCACGCCCGTGGTGTTATGCATGTGGGAACGGCCGAACGAGCCGCCCGGGCTGCCCTGCGTCGCGGTCGATTTTCATCTGGCCGGCGAGCTGGCCGGCGCGCACCTGCTCGAGTTCGGCCATCGCCGGATCGGCGCGATCGTCGGCAGCAAGGCCTCGGGCATTCACGCGGCCCGCTACGACGGCTTTGTCGATGCGCTGCGTGCAGCCGGCGCGCCGAAAGCCCCGGTCAAGCATGCAGCCGATACGATACAAGGCGGCTACGCCGCGGCGCGCGCGTTGCTGGAAACCCATCCGAAGCTCACCGCGATCTTCGCGACCAACGACCTGCCGGCGCTCGGCGCGATGCACGCCGCCGCCGATCTCGGCCTTGACGTGCCCGGCGATTTATCCGTAATCGGCATCACCGACATTCAGCTGGCGCGCGATTCGCGGCCCGCGTTGACCACGATCGCCGTGCCGACCGTCGAAGTCGCGGAACTCGCGGTATCGCTGTTGCGCGAGTTGATAGAAGCGGCACCGCGCGGCGAGAGCATGCGCGCCACTGGCCCGTCGGTGCGAATCGCGTCTAGTCCAAAACTCATTGTGCGTGCGTCGACAGCGGCGCCGAGGCGCGCTCGCCCAACCTAGAATCCGACACCGCCCAGTCGATCTCTGCGTCAAACAAGGCAGAGCCGTCGGCACTCAGCTTTTCGAAGCTGCGGTTACCCAAAAACAAGGCCACCCGCCGCGCCGGCGTGATGGAGTCGATCAGAACTCGACCGTCGAAGTCAACGCCAGCGTGCGCTCCAGCCCGACGGCAAGCTGGCTCGAACCGGCCGCGCTCCAGTAGTGCCGGTTGGCCGCGTTCTCGAGGTTGGCCTGAAACGTGGCCCGCTTGCCGAACAGACGCGTCGAATAGCGCGCGCCAGCCGACAACAGCGCGTAGCCGCCAATCGTTGCCTGATTGGCGTCGTTCACCGGACGCGGCCCGACGTAGTAAATCCCGCCGTTGAACGACAATCCGGCAAGCTGCGGCACACGGTAGGTCGCGAACAGGCTGCCCGTGACATGCGGCGTGTTTTCCGGCGTTTTACCGACCAGCGACGGATCCGACGAATCGACAATACGCGCATCGAGCAGCATGCCGGTCGCGACCACGGACACGTTGTCGCTCAGATCGCCCTGGAGCGAAAACTCGAGCCCTCGATAGCGGGAATTGCCATTGAGCGCATACACGTTGTCAGCATTAGTCCCGGCCGACGGCTGACGCAGGTTGAACAACGCCACCGACGCCAGGGTGTGATTGCCGAAGCGATGCCGGATGCCGATTTCCTGCTGGCGGCTGACAGCGGCCGGCAGCACCTGATAAGCGTTCGCTGCCGTCGCGGGCGCAGCGCCACTCGATTCGAGCCCTTCGATATAACTCGCGTACACACTGGTCAGCGGCGTCACCTTGAAGACCAGACTGGCCGACGGTGTGGTTTTGCTCACGTCATAGGTCGCCGTACCCGCTTGCGTGCTTCGATATTCCGAGCGTCGCAAGCCTGCGACGAACTGCCAATTCGGCGTCAGTTCGACTCGATCGAACACGTAGACGCCGCGATTGTTGACATGCTGCGCATAGAAAGCCTTCGAGCCCGCGGCAGTCAGTGAGGTGATGCTGACCGGGTTGTAGAGATTCTGCTGCGCCGTGTAGTAGTAGGTCGTGAAGTCCGGTTGAAACAGCCAGTTGTCGACCGCGCCAAAGGTCACGTCATGGCCGATCGAACCCGTCCTGAAGAGCCCGTTCACTTCGAAGCGCACGTTCCTGTTCTCGTACATCTGGCCGTTTTGCTTGCTGCCCTGCAGCGTGCCCGCACCGGTGTCGACGTTGTACTTCTGGAAGATCCACAGCCAGCGGTCGCGGCGCGTAATCGACTGGCCGACGGTGAAGCTCGCGCTCCAGGTATCGGAGAACAGATAGTCGGCGCGCAGGATCTGGCTCGTCGCGCTGGCGTTGGTCGGTTTGTCGTTCGGCGAAAGCAGGCGGGTGGCATCAGGCAGTCCAGGCAGGCTGACGACACCGTTTTTCGCGGTGAGCGGCACTATGCCCGCCTGCTCGACCACACGTTGCTCGATATGCTCCAGGTCATATTTGAACGACAGTTTGCGGCTCGCTTTCCAGTCGAGCGCCACGCTCGCGAACTTGCGATAGCCACGATCGCCGTCGATCGGTGTTTCCACGTGCTCGTCCGTCGCGTTGACGCGGATGCCGAACTGATTGTCGGGTCCAAAACGGCGCGCGATATCGACATGCGCGCCAATCGAGCCGTTGGTATCGCCTAGCAGCGAAACACGGGTCACCGGCTCGCTGCCGGCGCGCTTCATGACCATGTTGACGATTCCGGCCGGCACGGCGAAGCCGTAGTACAGGGCGGATGCGCCCTTGAGCACTTCGACGCGCTCCTTGTCCTCCATCGGCATCCAGATGTTGTTGTCGATCGGCAGGACACCGTTCAGGTAATAGCTCGAACGATTGTCGAGCGCGATGCCCCGGATTGCCAGTTGATCGTACGCCAGGCCGTTGAGTTGTTGCCGGGTCACACCCGCCACGTTGCGCAGCGCGTCGTAGAGTCCTGTATCGCCCTGTTCATCCATCACTTCGCGCGTCACGACGTTCACGGTGGCCGGCACATCGAGCGCATCGAGGCCGCGATACGGGCCGGTCTCGACCGTGGCGGGCGCATAGCCGCTGTGATCCTTGCTTGCGGTGACGCGAACGGGTGCCAGTTGTCGCGCGCCCGACCCGGCTTCTGCCTGAACCGCCTCCGTTGTGCTGGTGTCGCCAGCCTGCCCGTACGTCGCGACAGGACACCCAACCCCGATGAACCCCACTGTTGCCAACGACCGAAACGCCTTCGATGTCCGGAATCGACGTTTGATTCTGTTCAATTCACCACGCTGCATGACTTCCCCGTTAATCGGCGTTTCGCACGTGGCGAAACACCCTGCCGTCTTATCTTTCAATAACAAATACGAATCATTCGCATTTGTAACTTAAAAGATTGCGGATTTCAAGGGGAAAGAAACGCCGCGATAGACCGGCCGTGTGGGTCGCGCCCTGCTATCCCTTCAGTGCCACCCAGCCAAACAGCCGCCGCCCGCCCAAACCGCTAATCGTTAGAAACAGGACCGCCACGCCGAAATTCCACAGCAGGATCATGACCGTGGCATCGATGGGATGAAACAGCGATAGCGCGACCGCTGTCATCGCCGCAACGGCGAGACTGGCCATCATGGCAATCGGCGTGGGAGCGAGGCGTGCGACGTGGCGCAACATGATGAGCATCGTCAGAGAGAGCGGAATGCCGGTCAGCGCCAGTGTCGCGAAACATCGCGCAGTCTCTCCGGGAGACATGCCGTCCGGCCCGATGCTGACCCAGTTTGTCAGGCACCCATAGCCGATCGTGGAAAGCCACACGGCAAGCGCGGGCACAGGCAGCAACAGCCAGCGCGATGACCGGCCGGGCACACTGACAATAAACGAGGCCAGCGCCGCAAGCGCACCGGTGATCAACGCGGCGGCAACGCCGATGACAAATGCGGGCTGATGCAGCTTGAGCATCAGATCCGGTCGAACGCCATGTCCGAGCGCAACGAGGACGAGCATCGACATCGCGAACAGCAGCCAGCAAACGGCCCGGACCGATGGCGGCCCAAGGCGGCGCACCGGCTTCACGTCCGCGACAAGGGAGTCGATCAGACTGGAAGTTGTCCTCATGACTTGATCCCTCGTTTTTCAATCAGCTTGCGCAAATTTTTCATCGCACGATGCGTGGCGACCTTCAGCGAGGCGATCGACGCCCCGGTCGCGGTCGATGCTTCCTTCAAGGACAGTTCCTCCAGCTTGAGCATACGGATCGCATCGCGTTGTCCCGGTGGCAACGCTTCAACGGCTTCATGCAGTGCGCGAGCGTCGGATGCGCGCTCTACCAGATTCGCTTCAGGCATCGCGAAAGTTTCATGGTCGGGATCGAACGGCGTCTCGTGCGCACCAAGACGGCCCTGACGCCGCAAACTGTCGACGATGCGGCGCGCCGCGATGGCCACGAGCCAGGGGCCGAACGGACGCGCCGGGTCATACGTATGCCGCACGGTGTGGATGGTGAGAAGAATGTCCTGAACCGTGTCTTCGACATCATTCCTGTTGTCGATCTTTCTCGCGGCCAAGGTCCTCAAGTACGGCGTGATCGCTTCGAGTAGCAACCGGTAGGCTTCCCGGTCGCCGGCCTGTGACCGGATCATCAGCATGGTCCAGTCGAGGCTGCCATCTGTGCGGCTTGCGGACGTGCCACCCGGCGGATCGGACGCGTCGCCGCCCTGACGGTTTTCGACAAGCGTCAGCGGTGGGCCGGGTCGGTGAGTTCTGGAGCGCATAAACGAATTCTGCACTTTTACGCGGAAGTTTTCGCAACAATAAATTTTTCGATCCGCGTAACTTTTTGCGTTTCGCCGGCGAATCTTCGTGCAGGTTGCAAGTGGGCAACCGCAATCTCCAGGAGAAAGCAAAGTGAGCAAGCAATTGAACAGCCCGTTGATGAGAGTGTCGAGCCTGTCTGCCGCCGTTGGTCTCGCGCTCGCCATTCAGGTCGCGCCGGTGCAGGCACAAACGATGAAGGACATGAGCGCCATGCCACCGGTGGTCAAGGACAACATGGCGCGCATGGAAAAGGAAAAGCTGGAGAAATGCTATGGCGTCAACGCGGTCGCGAAGAACGACTGTGCACAAGGTGCGCATTCCTGCGCGGGCCAGGCAACGCAGGCGCGCGATCCGAAGTCGTTTGTCCTGTTGCCTGCCGGTGACTGCCTGAAGATTCAGGGCGGGAAGCTCCAGGCGAGCTGAGCGGCCGGTGAGCTATGAAATTCGCTGACGCCACGGCGCGCAACGGATGTCGCCCCATTCCCGTGAGTGCGGGTATCGGGCTGCGCTTCGCTCATCATCAAGCGGTGATCGATACGCGGCCTGATGTCCGCTGGTTCGAGGTTCACACCGAAAACTACATGGGAGGCGGTCGCGCGCCGAACTGTCTGGATGCGATTCGCCGCGACTATCCGGTCTCGTTGCACGGCGTCGGGCTCTCTCTCGGGAGCGCGGAAGGACTCGACGCGGCGCACCTTGCCAGGGTGAGAAACGTGGTGGACCGGGTCGAACCCGGCCTCGTGTCCGAACATCTGGCGTGGAGCGTCAGCGGCGGCAACTACCTCGCCGACCTGCTGCCGCTCCCCATGACTGAAGAAGCGTTAAGCGTGGTCTGCCGCCATGTCGACCAGGTGCAGACGTATCTCGGACGGCGCATTCTGGTGGAGAACCCATCGACCTATCTCCGCTTCATCCATTCGACGATTCCGGAGTGGGAATTCCTCGCGCAGGTCGCACAGCGTACAGGTTGCGGCATTCTATGCGACGTCAACAACATCTACGTCAGCGCGAGCAATCATGGATGGGATGCGACCGGGTACCTGCACGCGCTGCCGCCGGGCGCGATCGGCGAAATCCATCTTGCCGGACATAGTGTTCGCGATGCCGGCGACGGGCAAACCATACGCATCGACGACCACGGTTCGCGCGTTTGCCCGGAAGTGTGGGCGCTGTATCGCCTCGCGCTGGAGCGATTCGGACCCGTTCCCACGCTGATCGAATGGGACACCGGTATTCCGCCGCTCGACATACTGATGGACGAGGCCATGAAGGCACGGACCGTACTCGAACGGATAAGCCATGAATCAGCACAGTCCCACGCTGCTTGAACTGCAGCGTTCAATACAGCGCAGCATGCTCGACGGCGTGGATGGCGACGCAACGTCGTGGGTGGCCGGCGACCGCCTGAACAGCGGCATGCGGCTAGGCATTTACCGCAATACATCCGTCAGCGTCATGACAACAGCGCTTCGCCTCGTGTTTCCGGCGGTGCATCGACTGGTTGGAGAGGAATGCTTCGAAGGAGCCAGCAGGCTTTTCGCCGCCCAGGCTCCGCCCCGCAGCGCGTGGCTCGATGAATATGGCTCGGACTTTCCCGCGTTTCTCGCACAATTGCCGCATGCGGTTTCCGTGCCTTATCTCGCGGACGTCGCCCGCCTTGAGTGGCAGGTCAACCTGGTCCTGCACGCTCCCGAGACACCACCGCTCGAACTCGCGCGTCTTACCGCGCTGAGCGAATCACAATTGGCGCAAACGCGTCTTGTACCTCGCCCTGAAGTCCGGCTTATGCGATGTGAATGTCCCGCCGACGCAATCTGGCGCGCAGTGCTCGGTGGCGATGACCGCGCGATGGCGAAGATCGATCTCGCTGACGCTCCGGTGTGCCTGCGAGTGTGGCGGACTGAGAGCGGTCCGGAGGTAGTCAGGCTGAGTGAGAACGAATGGCGCATGCTGGATGCCCTGTTTTCCGGGCAGCCGTTGCATGCAGCCTTGACAGAAGCGCGTGGTGAGCAAACTTATGCATTGCTGGCTGCGTACCTGGCTCACGGCTACTTCAGGGATCTCGCTTGCAACGCAAGCAGCTTCGCACAATCTCCACAGGAATAGATCATGACAGCCGCAAAACAGTCCACCGAGCCGGGATCGGCCGATCGAGGCCGCATGCGCCGTCTTGGCGCATGGCTCGAACGCGTACCCTATGCGCTGCTGGCCATCCCGTTGCGCGTCGCGCTTGCCACGGTCTTCTGGAACTCCGCGATGGTCAAGCTCGCAAACTGGGACGCAGCGCTTGATCTGTTTCGCAACGAATACAATCTGCCGCTGCTTCCCCCCGAACTGGCCGCCTACATGGCCGTTTCGATTGAGCTCAGCACACCGGTGCTGCTGATACTCGGACTCGCGACGCGGCCTGCCGCGCTCGTACTCCTCGGCATGACGACGGTCATCGAAATATTTGTCTACCCTCAGGCGTGGCCGACGCATATCCAGTGGGCGGCGATGTTGCTGGTGTTGCTGTGCCGTGGAGGCGGGACATGGTCAGTGGACTACCTGATCCGCCGAAGATGGGCAACGTAAGTTGAGCATGACGTGCGTCCTCTACACGCTCAAAAGCCGCCGCCATATGCACGGGCGAAAATCTAAAAATCGGATGGCGGCGAAAACATCTTGGGATGCAATGCGCATTGGCTAAATCGGCTATGCGTCATGCATTACCCCAGCATCATATTTAGATTCGAGCAACGATTTGATTGTCGCAATCACCAATGTTTCACACCCTGCGATGTACAGTTTCGAGGAACCATCGTCAGGAGCGCATCACTCATGTTCAAAAAACAAATCGTTGCTGCATTCCTCGGCGCAGTAATCGCAATGATTGCGCCAGTCTGCCAGGCGCAATACACCACTGACTGGCTGGCGAACACATTCGGCACGCTTGCCGCTCACGTGGGTAACACCGCGCGCTCGATGTGGATCGCGCCTGAAGGCGTCATCTATACGGCTTCCATGTGGGACGAATACGAGGGCGGCGTCGCGACATACCAGAACGGCAAGAGCATCGGTTCAATCGGAATTCACAACGAGTTTCAGGGTAGCGCCATTACGGGCAATGCCACTTCGATCTTTGCCGCGTTGCAGTACAGCACCGTTTATGGCAGCGGTTCGGTGGGGCGCTATAACCGGACCACTCAGAAGCGCGATCTCCTCATCCCTGTTAGCACGTGGACCGCGATCAAGCGGGCCGATGTCATCACCGGACTCGCAACGGCCGGCTCGCTCCTCTACGCGAGCGATTTTTTTGGCAATCGCGTCCGGGTCTACACCACCGACGGCGTCTGGCAGCAGGACATCAACGTCTCGAGCCCCGGCGCCCTCGCCGTTGATAGCGCGGGAAATATCTGGGTAGCCCAGAAAAGCGCAGGCGCGATCGTCGAATTCAGTCCGGCCGGCACTCCGTTGAACACCATTCAGATGTCCACGGCCTCGCGACCGTCCGCGCTTATTTCGATGCATCGACCGGGCTGCTCATGGTCGGCGACCAGGGGCCCGACATGAACATCAAGTTCTACAACGTCTCGGGCACGCTGACACTGACAGGCACCTTCGGCATTCAGGGCGGCTATCTCGACACCGCCGCTGGAACCAAAGGCCAGGTTGGCGACAAGCGCTTCACCCGCGTCGTCGGTATCGGCAAAGACACGGCAGGCAACCTCTATGTGCTCAACAACCCGTGGGGCGGAGGTTGGGATCTGGGCCGCGACGGCGGCACCGACATTCACGCGTATGACAGTGCCGGCAACCTGCAGTGGAAGCTTCAGTCTCTCAACTTCGAGGCGGTCGCCGCCCCCGACCCGGCTACCGACGGCGCCTACTTCTATAGCGGCACCAACCTCTATACCGGCACCGCCGGCGGCACCTTCGTCGCGAACACCGTCAATCCGTTCGACTACCCGTCGGATCCACGCCTCAACATGAACGATACCCAGCGCGACGAGCACTTCGGCCAACTCGTCACCGTCGGCGGCAACCGGATTCTCGTGGCGTCCGGCCAGAACCCCGGTATCTTCTACTTCTTCCATTTCAACGCGGCGAATGGCTACATCGCCATACCGGACGCGTCGATTCCGGGTACGGCGTTCAATACGACCCGACCGGTCACGGGCGGATTTTGCATTGACAGCAGGGGAGACGTATGGGCCGGTCTGGACAGGACCAACCACATCTACCACTACCCGCTGACCGGCTTCGACGGCTACGGCAAGCCGACATGGGGACCCGGCATCGCCATCTCCATTCCGCTGAGCATCCGGCCATTGACGCGCATCATCTACCTGGCGGATAGCGACACCATGATCCTCGCCCAGGGCATCGCCGGAAGCTGGGACTGGACGGCGATGCAATCGAGGATCGAGGTGTATCACGGCTGGAGCGCGGGCAACACCACCAGGCCCGCCCCGGTGATCAACCTCACCAGCGCCAATCCCAAGTCGATCACGGCGGCCGGCAACTATCTCTTCGTCGGATACGTGCACACCACGCCCAACATCGACGCCTTCAATCTCACCACGGGCAACCTCGACACCACGCTGAGCAACACGAGTACGGGCACGATGGACGTGGGTAGCGACGTGGATTCGATGTACGGCCTCAGAACGTACCTCAGATCGACCGGCGAATACGTGATCACCAAAGACAACTACAACGGCTCCAGCATCGTTGTTTATCGCTGGACGCCGTGATTGCGTATGCCTGAAAGACGGCCGATGCATTGCCTGCGACGACAATTGCCGCGTCAGAAGGGCGCTACGCTCCTCTCCCAGACTCGACCTGAAGTGTCTCGCCTTTCTTTTGCCACGAAAGCGTAGCGAGTTGAGCCAACTCGAGCGCCTTCACGCCATCATCGATCGTCGTACGCACCGGTGTGCCCGTGGTCAGCGCCTCGACGAAATGCGCCATCTCCGCAGCGTAGGCCTGCCGATAACGCTCGAGAAAGAACGGCTCCGGCACGTCGATCGACACAGCACTCGCCGACCAGCCGGTCACTTCGGTCGGCCGCACATTACCGGCCTGCAGCATGCCCTTGCTGCCGAGCACTTCGAAGCGCTGATCGTAGCCATAGGCAGCTCGCCGCGACGTGTTGATCTTGCAGAGAAGGCCACGTTTGGTGCGGATCGTCAACGCGGTCGAATCGATATCGCCCGCGTCCTGAACAGCCGGATCGGTCAGGCAACTGCCGGTCGCGTGAAGCGATTGCGCCTCGTCGCCCAGAATCCAGCGGAACACATCCAGATCGTGGATCAGCATGTCCTTGAAAATGCCGCCCGAACGCCTGATGTATTCAACGGGTGGCGCACCCGGATCGCGGCTCGTGATAATCAGCATCTCCGGATCGCCGATCTCGCCGCGCTCGATACGCGCCTTGAGCGCCGCGAAGGTCGGATCGAAACGGCGTTGAAACCCGATCATGCAGGTCACGCCATTGCGCGCAAACGCTGCCGCACTCTCACGCGAACGTTCGACCGTCAGGTCCACCGGCTTTTCGCAAAACACCGTTTTCCCTGCGTTCGCCGCCTGGATAATCAGATCCGCATGGGTATTAGTGCTCGACGCGATGACAACGGCGCCGATCGAAGGGTCGCCCAGCGCACCGTCGACGTCCGTCACTTTCGCACCGTGTATCTGCGCGAGCGCCTGTGCCGAAGGCGCATGCATGTCGATCACATACTTGAGCCGCACGCCCGTCTGACGTACAAGGTTTGCTGCATGAATCTTGCCGATGCGGCCGGCTCCGAACAAAGCAATGTCAATCATCGTATTCTCCCGTTTTATGGGTTTCGTCGAAATGAAGCTCTTGCCCGTGGGCGGGAACGGTAAATAGCAGCGGCATCAACAAGCTCGTGACGTCTTCGAGCCGGGCACCGATTTGCTGCGCATAGAGGTCGACAGCGAGGCGGCCCAGGCAGACGATGTCCAGCGGCCGGTCCGCCGCGAAAGAGGTGGATTGGGTCATATGCGATTGCACCGAGATAGATGGCGGATAGTTAGCTTTGCTTAGCGGGCGCGCCGCTTGCGGTATTGGTCGGCGATCACGGCAGCGACGATGATCAGTCCCTTGACGATTTCCTGGATGTACGAATCGATCCCGAGAAAGGTAAAACCGCTCGAAATCACGCCTAGGATCAATGCGCCGATCACCGCTCCGGTGATTCGGCCGACACCGCCGGCCAGGCTCGTGCCGCCGATCACCGCCGCCGCAATGGCGTCGAGTTCGTATGACATGCCCATGCCGGACTGGCTCGTCTGTGCGCGCGCCGAGACGACCACGCCGGCAAGCCCCGTCAACAGACCCGCGATCGTGTAGACGGCCACCAGATTGCGCCCGACGCCGATGCCCGACACGCGCGCAGCCTGCACATTGCCGCCGATCGCGTACAGGCATTTACCGAACCGCGTGTAGCGCAGCACGACGTGGAAGACGAGTGCGGCCAGCAGAAAGATCGCCACCGGTTTCGCGCCGCTGCCGATCGCCGAGTACGCGTCGGTGAACATGCTGATGGGCTGGCCGTGCGTGTAGTAGCGTGCGAGGCCACGCGCCGACACCATCATGCCAAGCGTGACGATGAAAGGCGGCACTCCCGTGCGCACGATCAACGAGCCGTTGATCAGGCCGCAAATGCCACCCGTCAGCACGCCCGCCGCAACCGGCACGAGCACCGGCAGATCGACGAGTCCCGGAAACACCGTGCGCCCGAAACCCGACGTCTGCGCGAGACTGCCCGCAATCATCGCCGACAACGCAACCACGGATCCGGAAGACAGGTCGATGCCGCCCGCAATGATGATCATCGTGACGCCGACAGCAATCAGCCCGATTTCGGACACGCGCAGCACCATGATCAGCAGGCCCTGCGGGTTATAGAGAAACGACTGCCCGCGCTCGATCCAGCCGAGCGCTTCGAAGACTAGCGCGATGCCGAGCAGCACGAGCAGGATGCTGGTCTCCTGCGGCGCGCGCCAGTTGCGTGGAGCAGGACGCTGGATATCCGGAGTGAGGGTCGCTGAGTTACGCATAGTTGTCTCCGCTGTCGATTGGAGTTAGCGCTTTAGCGCTTACTCCGGTCCAAGCAAGATGGTTGTTGCCGTTGCCGCTATTTCAGGCTGCTCGCCGGAGGCGAGCGCCATGATGCTTTCCTGCGTCGCGTTCGCACGAGGCAAAACACCGCCGACGGTGCCCTCGTACATCACCACGATCCGGTCGCTCATACCCATCACTTCAGGCAGTTCAGACGAAATCATGATGATCGCGACACCCTCCCTTGCGAGCTGCGTGATCAGCGTGTGAATCTCCGCCTTCGCGCCGACGTCGACGCCGCGGGTCGGCTCATCGAGGATCAGGATCCTGGGTTTGTTCAGGAGCCAGCGCGCGAGCAACACTTTCTGCTGATTGCCACCGCTCAGATTCTCGATGACTTCGTGCAGGCCGGGCGTCTTGACCTTCAGTTGACGGCACATATCGGCGCACGAGACGTTCACGCGCTTTTGCCGAACGAAGCCCAGCGCGCAATTGCGGCGCAACGCCGAAATCTCCATGTTTTCGCCGACGGAAAGCTGAAGGAACAGCCCCGTTCCCTTGCGGTCCTCAGTGAGAAACGCGACACCCGCGGCGATCGCCTGTTGCGGAGAACGAATCGCCCGGCGTTTGCCATCGAAAAACAACTCGCCTTCGTCGGACGGACACATACCGAAGACCGACTCCATCACCTCGGTGCGCCCGGAACCCATCAACCCCGCCACGCCGAGAATCTCGCCGTAGCGCAGGTCGAAGCTGACATTCGAGAACGCGCCGCGGCGGCCGAGGCTGCGTACGGCGAGCGCCACTTCGCCGATCGCGACCTCCATCTTGGGAAAGACCTGCGTGAGTTCACGGCCCACCATCGCTGCAATCAGCGATTGCTTGTCGAACTCTTTCGCCGTGCGCGTCACAATATGGTGGCCGTCCCGGAAGATCGAAATATCGTCCGCGATCTGAAACACCTCATCCATCTTGTGCGTGATGTAGATGATCGCCTTGCCTTGCACCTTCAGCTCGCTAATGATCCGGAACAGATGTTCGACTTCCTTGTCGGTGATCGCGGAGGTCGGTTCGTCCATGATCAGCAGATCGGAATCGAACGACACAGCCTTGGCGATTTCCACCATCTGGCGGTTCGCGATACTCAGGCTGCCCAGTTGCACCTGCGGATCGATCTCGATGCCGAGTTGCGCGAACAGTTCGTCCGTTTGCCGGTTCAGCGCGCGATGGTCGATCAGACCCAGAAGATTGCTTGGTTCGCGTCCGATCCAGATGTTCTCTGCCACCGTCATGTAGGGCAGCAGATTCAGCTCCTGGTGAATCATCGCGATGCCGCGGTCGAGCGCGTCACGCGGTGACTTCGGCGCAATCGGTTTGCCTTTGAAATGCAGCGAGCCCTCATCGGGGAAATAGACGCCCGCGATGATTTTCATCATCGTCGACTTGCCGGCGCCGTTTTCGCCCATCAGCGCATGCACCCGGCCGGCGTGGATGTCGATCGACACGTCGTCGAGCGCGATCACGCCGGGAAAGGCTTTGCGAATCTTGCGGGCGGCGAAGATCGGCTCGTGCGCCGCCGACGCGGCGACGCGTTCCGGCCAGGCGGCCTGCGCTGCCATGGTGAGATCTGACATAGTGGCACTCCCTCAGTGGATGAAACGGGGCGCGCGCGGCAGCGCCCCGAGGTCATGCGGGCTATTTGTTCAGAAAGCTCTTGTAGTTGTCCGGTGTGACGAGTTGATAAGGAATCCAGTCTTCTTTTGGCACGCTCTTGTCGCCGCCGGCCAGCTTGATGGCGGTATCGACCGCAGTCTTGCCCTGCCCTCGCGCGTCCTGGAACACCGTGACAGCGAGATCGCCCTTGGCCATCGCGTTCAAGGCCTCCTTGGTCGCATCCACTCCGCCGACCAGCACGCTCTTCGGCGAGACGCCAGCCTGTTTCATCGCAATCAACGCGCCGAGCGCCATCTCGTCGTTGTTCGCCGCGATCGCATCGAACTTTTTGCCGGAGCTCAGCCACTGGCTCATCAGGTTGATGCCCTGGCTGCGGTCGAAGTTCGCGGTTTGTTCCTCGGCGATCTTGATGCCCGGATTCTTCGCGACGATATCCTTCACGCCACGCGTACGGTCCCGCGTTGCATCGGTCGACAGCTCACCGAGCATGATGGCGATATTGCCTTTGCCCTTGAGTTGCTTCGCGAGGTAATCCATTTGCAGGTGCCCGGCCACGAGACTGTCCGAGCCGACGAACCAGGCGCCGTTGCCCATCGGCTCATCCGGCTTGCGATTGACGTAGACGATCGGGATACCGGCCTTGCGTGCGGTGTCGGTCATCCGTTTGGTTGCCGCCGCGTCGGCGGGATTGACGATGATCGCCGCCACCCGCTGCGACACGAAGCTCTCAACCTGGCTGACCTGCCGCCCCACGTCGCCTTGCGCATCCTCGAAGTCAAGGTTGATGTCTTTGTGCGCTTTACCTTCGGTCGCCATTGCGTCGCGCACCGTGGTCAGGAAGTTATCGTCGAAGTGCGCCATCGAGACGCCTATCGTCGTGCTTGCCATAGCGGAAATTGGCAGCACTGCCGCGAACGACAGCGCGAACAGGGATCGGGTAAGAAATTTCATTGACATGTCTCCTATCAGTTGATTGAACCAGCGCGGCCTATCGGTCTGATGCCAAGGTCCGCGCGGCAAACTTTCATGCGGCGTTCACGTTTTCCATCTCTTTCTATGCGTGTCGTGAGAACGCTCGCTACGCGGCCTTGCGCACCTGCGCCGACTCGACGCTCGCGCGGATATAGGCGATGCTGTCGCGCAAGCGGCTTTCGATGTCGTCAGCGCCAGCAATTTCCTCGGCGAACGGCTCGAACGACACATGGCCGCGATAGCCGCGCGCAAACAGCGCGTTCAGCTGACGGATGTTGCCGAGCTGATCGTCCGCGCCGACCAGCACACGATGCCCGTCGCGCATCTGGCCGACTGGCAGGTCGCTATCCTCGACGCCCGAAACGTGGATCAAGCCCGTGAGGTCCGGAAAGAAAATGTCTTCGCCCGACAGGTGGTGATGAAACGTGTCGTGTACCAGCCGGAAATGGCGCTCGCCTGCCGCGTCGTAAATTGCCTTGACCGCATCGGATTTACGGCGCACCGCGCATTCCTCGAAGCCGAGCGGTTCGATCAGACCGAGCAGTCCGTGGTCGTCGAGGATCGGCTTCAGTTGCCTTAGCGCATTGACCAGATCGGTGTGACGCTCGCCTGGCGTGCGCTGATCCTGGCGGCTGTTGGTCGGGCACAGGACAATCGCGCGCGCTCCGCAGTCAGCGGCATAGCGCGACAATGCCAGTGCGTCCTTCGCGCGAGTCGCATCGAAGCGTTCAAAGCGTTGCAGCGCATTGATCGACAGGATCGTCAGCCCCGCCGCCGCGCTAAGCGTCTTGATGTCGCCGGCGGGCGTGCCGTCGTTGATCTCGACACCTTCGAGATCGTCGCGGATCTCGATCGCATCGACCGCGAGGCGCTGGCAAAGCGCGGCATAGTCGGCGAACGCCAGCCGCGGTGCGCTCATGCGATTCAGGGAAAATTGCAGCGCGTCATCACTCGTCAATGTCATTTGTGTCTCCAGTTATAGCGAACGAATGGGATGTCTTTCAGGTTCATGCCGTTATGGCGTTTTGTGCGGCGCTCTGCTCCAGCCACGTGTCGCGCAGCCATGCGGCGCAGGCAACGTTGTTCTCGAAGATCGAATACCCGGCACCGCCGCCGTAGTCGGCAAACGGGATGAACTCGCAACTGATGTGCTGCGGCGTGGAAACGCTGCCCTGTACGCGTGCGTCGAGCAGATGCCGTACCGCGTTCTTCCACGGCAGGAGCGCCGCCTCATCCCAACTACCGTCCCATTGATCCGCCGCGGGACGCACGAACGGGTATTGAATGCCGCGGCCTGGTCTGCCGTCGGGGCGACGCATGCGGGAATTGCGCGGGTTGTTCGGTATGACACTGCGGGCGTGGGCGTGATGAACCCAGCCGCGCGCGATCCACTGTTTGAAGATCGCATCGGGTGACTCGGGATCGAGCACGATCTCGCCCGTCTCGACCCGCGCACGAATCCGCGATGCATCGAGTTCTTCCTCATTGCCGATCTTGAAGATCAGATGCGAATGATCGAGCGTGAGGCGCAGTGCAATGCCGTCGCGCGCCAACAGTTCGCCCACCCGTTCGACGCGGGTGAAATCTTCGTTCCACATGTCGACGTGCACTTCGAGGCTCGGCAGGCAGCCAGCTGGGGTGGCCCATTCGCATGCCTGCCCGTAGAACCGCGCGACCTCGGCATCGGTGAGACGATGTCCGTCGGCATGATTCGCGTAGAGCTGGCAATTCAGCACCTTCGAGCCGAAGCGCCGCGCCCACTCGATCACGTGCCGCAGATGCGCTTCATCGCGGCCCGCGCAAAAGATGCCACCGATCACGCGAACCGGCAACGCGTAGCGCTCGCTCAACTCGACGTAGCGCGCGAGTGCAACGCCTTCGGGCGGATTCATCTCGACATAGTCGAACACGCCGGCATCGGCGATCATCCGGAATTGCGTTGCGGCGCCGACGGGCGGCATGTCATCGCGATGACGCACGCCGTCGATATTGACGCCGATGTGAAGAGTGGGATTCATGGTTTCTTCGTATTGGAGCGATGAGTTCTGCTCAGGCCGCTTCGGCGACAAGCAGCGACTTGAGCTTCACTGACGGATCCGCGAGCTCCTCGGCGGAGACTCGGGCCTGGCGGCCGATCAGCATCTGCGCAATCCGGATATCGCGGCCGACCGCCCGGCCGACGCCGCTTGCCGCGATCAGCGATCCGTCCGCCGACAGATGAAACAGCAACAACGCATCGACCGTTTCACGCACGACGGTCTCACGGCCGAATGCGGGAAGCCCCGCGATCTGAATCGACAACTCATACTGATCGGACCAGAACCATGGCACTTCGCGGTAACGAAGGTCTTCGCCGAGCATGTTGCGCGCGGCAATGCGGCCTTGATCCTCGGCGTTCTTCCAGCATTCGAGGCGCACGCGGCAGCCATACAACGGGTGCGGGAACAAGCAGGCATCGCCCGCGGCGAAGATGACAGAATCGCTGGTGCACAGATGGTCGTCGACCACGATACCGTCCGCGACGTCGAGTCCCGCTGCCTGCACTAACGCCGTACGGGGCGCAGCGCCGATGCCGACCACAACCGTGTCGCAGCGGATGATTTCTCCGTCGGCGAGACGGACCTCTTCAGCGGCACTCGCCCCGGCGATGGCAGCCAATTGCGCACCAAAGCGGAACCGCACACCGGCGTCCCGGTGCCGCGCTTCGATACGTGCAGCGATTTCTCGCGGCACAGCGCGCATCAGCAGACGCTCGCCGGCTTCGATGACCGTGACACTGCATCCGGCAGCGATAGCACCTGCTGCCACTTCGAGTCCGATAAAGCCGCCACCGATGATCGCAACGTGTTGTCCGCGATGGAGCCGCGCGGCGAGATGGCGGGCATCGTCGACAGTGCGCAGCGTGACCACGCCAGGCAATTCCGACCCGGGCACGCTCAACATTCTGGGCGACGCGCCGGTCGCGATCAGCAGCCGGCTATAGCCGATGCGCTCACCGTTATCGAGGACAACTGCGCGGGCCGCGCGATCGATTTCCACCGCACAGGCTGCAAGCTTCAGGTCGATCGCATGATCGGCAAAGAAGGTGTCGCCGAATAACGCACAATCGTCGGGTGATTTTTCCTTGAGCAGCACCGCCTTGGAGAGGGGCGGCCGGTCGTAGGGTGCATGCGGTTCACCGGCGATGAGCGTAATCGGGCCGTTAAAGCCCGCCTCGCGCAGTTCGGCGCTGGCGCGGGCGCCAGCCAGGCCAGCTCCGACGATAACCATGTGTGCGTCGCTTGCCATGATCACTCCGCCGTCGGCACGCCGATCAGGACCGCATCGCCTTCGATACGTACCGGATGCGTTTTCAGCTGTTGACAGACCGGCGCGCAAAGCGGCTTGCCACTTGCAATATCGAAGCGCCCCTGATGCCGCGGACATTCAATCGCGTTACCCAATACGAAGCCGTCCGCAAGATGGGCTTTCTCGTGCGTACACCAGCCGTCGGACGCGTAGAACTTGCCGTCGACGCGATAGACGGCGAAAGTTGCGTCGCCACGATCGAAACGCACGACGTCTTCTTCATCGATGTCGCCGGTCTGGCAGGCGACGACCCATTCACGTTGATCCAACATGTCAGATACTCCCTGTTCCCGACGTTTTTTCAGGTTGCCGAGCGCATCGGCTCGCGACGCGGGACATGGCGACGAATAAAGTGAGAGCGATCGCGTCTCTGGCGGATCAAGGTCGGAATCATCTCCCTGTAGACCGACCAGAGGCCCGGGTACGCAGGCGGCGTCTCCGCCTTGATCGCTTCGTGCAGTTTCGGCAGCGCGTGATACGGCACCATCGGCAGCAGGTGATGTTCAATGTGGTACTGCATATTCATATAGAGGAACGCGAACACCGGATTGATGTGGACCGTGCGCGTGTTGAGCCGATGATCGGCAACGTTCATGGCCATGCCGGCGTGTTGCGTGAGGCCGAGCGTCTGGTGGAACCAGCCACAGTAAAAGCGCGGCGTCCAGACGAACATCAACGGCAGAACGCTTTGGATCGCAAAGCACCAGCCGATTACCGCTGCCATGATGACGACGTAGAAGCGGCTGATCCAGATCATCTTCCGGCGCTCCATCGCCGGTACAAAGTCGGCGACTTCCGGGCTGATCGACCCGCATGCATGACGCACGGTCTTAACGATCTCGCTGGTGCCGCCGATCAGGTAGAAGAAATCCAGCAGGATGGTGACGAGTTGCGGCGGGCGGCATACCTGAATCTCGGGATCGCGTCCCACCATGATCGTATGCGTGTGATGCCGCGCGTGACTCCAGCGCCAGAGCGTCGCCTCGCGGATCGTCATGAACGAACAAAGCTGGTAGAAGGCCTGGTTCATCCAAGGCGTCTTGAACGGCGTGCCGTGCGCAAGCTCATGCCAACGTGCGTCGCTCGAACAGTAGATCGTGCCGTAGACGAAAAACGCCGGAATCGCCCACCACGTGCCCCATGCATAAAACGCCGCCACCCCTGAGGCGAGCAGCAATGCGATCCACAGGCCGAAATTCTTCAGGCCTTCAGCGTCGCTGCGCGTCATCAGTTGCTTGAGTGTCTGGCGTGGGATGTCGGGGCGGTACCAGCTCTCTTCGATAGGTGCGGCGGATGCGTCACGCCCGGTGACACCGGTGTTTGCGAGGCTGCCCGTGCATGGCATGTTCAGAGGTGAGTTCGACACCTGCGTCTCCTTTCTTTTTCAGATCGGCTTCTCCCGGCTGTCCCGAAGGTCACGAGCGCGGCAAAGCGATGACTGCAAGATAAGAGACCGCCGACCTCCTCTCAACGAAAAGATTGACGTTTTTTCGTCAATCCCCTAGCGTTAAAAGAGCACGGAACAATGCTGCACCGCGCCATCGACGCGAGCGCGGCACAAACAATACAGAACAAAACAGACAAGTGAACCGGAGACAACGACATGACCGACGCCACCCCGCCGTCACGGCGCAAGCGCACGGCGCGCTTTATCGAAATCGCGGAAGCGGCGGGCGTGAGTCCGGCCACCGTCGACCGGGTACTCAATGAACGCGGCAGCGTGTCGGCTGCGACCCGCGCGCGCGTCGTCGCGGCGGCCCGGCAGCTCGCCGTGCCGCGCATCCTGCCGGATACGCGGCACGGACTGATGCATGTGGACGTGCTCCTGCCGCAAAACAGCACGCCTTTCTTTGGCCGTCTGAATCTCGCCCTGCAACGCTCGATGCAAATGCTGGACAAACGGGTCGTCATGCACCGATCGGTCCTTCCCGAAGCCGATGACGACGTGATTACCGACGCCATCCTTCATCCGCGCTACAAGCGATCGGGTTTGATCGTGACGACTCACGACACGCCGCGCGTGCGCGATGCATTGCGCACGGTGATCGAACGCGGCGAACCGGTCGTCACGATGGTCACCGACGTTCGCGACGTGGCGCGCCTGCACTACGCGGGCATCGACAACCTGTGTGCCGGACGCACTGCGGGCTACTTCGTCGGCCGGCTTGCCAGACGGTCTGGACGGGTGCTGCTGCTGTGCAGCCGCAAGGACTATCGCGCACATATCGAGCGGATCGGCGGTTGCAGGGCACAGCTTGCGGAATCGTTCCCTGAACTCGTCTGCGATAGCGTGGAAGTGGAAACCCAGGATGACCCGGACAGGTGTTATCGCGCCGTGCTCAGCGCACTGAAGCGGAACGATCTGGTGGGCATCTACAACAGCGGGTATGGCTCACCCGGAATCGAGGCCGCGTTACGCAAGTTCGGTGCTACCGGGCAGGTCGTTTGGGTGAGCCATGAAATGCTGGACTTGCATCGCAAATGCATCGAGGAACAAACGATGGACATCGCGATTGACCAGGACCCGGACGGACAGGTGATATCCGCACTGCAGCATGTGCTGCATGCGTGCGGGGTGGTCGAGGATGCGCCCCCGCCGGGACCGGTGGAATTCCGGATTTTCTGCCCGGCTAATGTGCGGCGCACGGCATATCTTCCTTCGCTTCCGGATTGACGACGTCGACGGCAGGATCAGAACTTGTGGCGAATCTAATCAAACCGATTGACATAGGCCACCCAAAAAAGACAGGCGTTAGCAGCCGATGGTCACCGCGCGCACTGATGATCAGTATCAGTGATGGGAGTAGATCGAGTGGGCGCCCATGCTCGTCGTGGGCGCACTCACCTGCGAAGAGCCGTTCGACACACCACCCACATCAGTGTTGCCCGATGCCGTGACGCCCTGCGCGTTGAGGTGGGCCTCTGCCGTCTGGATATCAGCCGGATAATTCAGTTTGCTCGGCCGGTAGCCGGCCTGTTCCAACCTGATCAGGTCCGCCTGTACGTCCGTACGCGTGACTGGCGCACTCGCGTCCTGAGCGAAGGAGACGGCCGGGAGTGCGAGCAGCCCAGTAATCAGGGCAGCATAAAAATACGACTTCATCGTGGATTACCTCATAAATGTGGATTTGGTGGGCTTCGATCGGTGATCGAAACCGCTGATCTCCTTCCTCGCCGCAACGGGAGTAAGCAACAGTTATTTTGCATAACGAAGGTGGACGTGTCCTGACGCTCGCATTACATCGACGTCATGTTTGGCTTTGCGTACCAGACGTGACCGGATAGGTGTCCCGATTCATGACTTTTTTGTCATTTCCCGTCCATTTTTGACGCAAGGATGTCTTTCTATAATTATCTATCTGCCGTTTCGAAGAGCACTGCCGAGGCAATGCCGAGAGAGTTGCCAGTATTGGCATTTGACCTGGTAATCCTTGCCGCAGCTATCTGCATTGGATGCACGACTTGCTGCGCGAAAGGGTTTTCATCATGCGTATCCTGATCGTCGAGGACGAACCGAAGATGGCCTCGTACCTTCGCAAAGGCCTAATGGAGGCAAGCATCATCGTCGATGTATCTACCGATGGCAATGGCATGGGCTATGTGATGGAAGAGCGACCATGACTGCCGCGGACGGAGCGTATTCGCTGCTCAGGCGTCTGAGTCTCGCTTTTACAATCGTCGCCATCGTGGTGCTCTCGATGGCCGGCGGCCTCCTCTATCATTCGCTCTCCGGCCAACTCAGGCAGCGCGACGACAGCGAGATTTCGGTCAAGCTCGACGAGTTTCTGGCAACAGCTCGCAGATACGGCTCGGCGGAGGCGATTGGCAGCAATAGCGACCTGTTTCGAGAGGAATTACTCACGCATCCCGCAATCTCGTTCGCCATACTGGATGGTCAAGGAAGGGTATTGGCCGACTCGGGCCGGCGGGACCAGCGCTTGCGGTCGATTGGGTCGGGCAATCCGGCAGAACAACAGCCCTATTCGTGCTCTCCCCCGTCCATCGGGCCTTCGCGCTGCGTATTCGGCGACGAAACGTTGCGTTCAGGTGAATCGATACGCGTGCTGCTCGCACATGAGGCGGCGACGCGCTACGCCGTCCTTCGCGAGTATCAAGGCGATGTATGGCTCGTACTCCTCGGCGGTTCCGCGCTGATGGGTCTACTTGGCTACGCCATCGCAAAGCGGGGATTGTCGCCGGTCAAAATCATCGGCCAAAGAATTTCGCGCATCGAAGCCCACAATCTTGGCGAGCGCCTGGATATACGGGTTGGTCCCGTCGAACTCCATGACATCGCGGGTCCGGTGAACCGGATGCTCGACAGGCTTCAACGTGCATTTGCGCGACTCTCGCAGTTCTCGTCCGATCTGGCGCACGATATGCGCACGCCGCTCGCCAACATGATCAGCGCATCGGAAATCACGCTTTCGCGTCAGCGATCCACCGAGGAATACGAAGCGCTTATCGACTCGAACATCGAAGAATGCCAGCGCCTTCAACGGATGATCGAGACCATGCTGTTCCTCTCGCGAGCGGACCACTCAAAGGAACCGCTTCGGCTGGACGTACTCGATTGCCATGAAGAGTTCGCAAGGCTCACCTCGTACTTTGAAGGCGTGGCCGAAAACAAGGGCGTCCATTTCTCCATCGACGGCCCAATCCAGGTTCGCGCCGATCCGTCGATGCTTCGACGCGCCATCAGCAACCTGGTATCGAACGCGCTTGCGCATGCCGACGCCGCATCGGAGATTGCGCTGCGCGCCTACCGCTCTGGCGAGTACGTCGCCGTTGAAGTCACGAACAACGGCCAAACCATCCCGCCGGAGCATATTGGCAAGATCTTCGACCGTTTTTATCGTATCAATTCTGCGCGGCAAGGGTCGGCGAAGAACATGGGGCTGGGCCTCGCCATCGTACGATCGATCATGGAGTTGCATCGTGGCCGAGTCGACGTCGTGAGCCGCACCGGCTTGACGACCTTCACGCTTTACTTCCCTTCCGTTTTCCCAAGATGTCCGAAATGACATCTCCCCGCCACATCGTAATCAGACGCGCAACACGACAATACGCTCTCCAGCACTGAGGGAAGCCGTCGCCATACCTCAGAGTCCCAACGTTTGTTCAACCATCGAGAGCTTTCGTGAACATTCGCTATCGCAAGCGTCTGCAGTGGTCTGTCGGGGGAGCGGGCATTCTCGTTCTTTGTGGCGCCTTGTTTTCCCTTCACTCGCGACCTTCCCCCGCGGCTACCGAGTCGGCGCTGCCAGCTACGGCAGTCGATCGGGCGCCACCGCTGCCCAATACCGTGGACCTGTCGCCCGAGGCGCTCGCGAACGTCAAATTGCAGTTCGCGAAAACGGAGCTTCGGCCCGGTGTGCATACGATTGCCGCTACCGGCGTTGTCGCATTCAACGCGAAGCGGCTCGCGCAGCTAGGCTCTCCTTCAAAGGCAAGGATCGTTGCTGTCGATGTCGCCGCGGGCGACCATGTACGCGCGGGGCAACGGCTCGCCACGCTGGACGAGTTCGACTTGAGCGACGTGCGTAGTCAGGTCGCAAGTGCGTCCGCCGCGGTGGCGGACGCGAAGGCTGCAGCCGATGCGGCCAATGCAGCACTGCAGCGCGGCACCGAGCTCGTCACCGGAGGGGGTATCGCGCAGAGCGAGCTCGACCGCCGCCGCGCCGGTGCGGTCAATGCACAGGCCATGCTGAAGTCGCGGCAAGCAGACCTGCAGAAGTGGCAGGGCATGCAACAGCGCCTGATGCCGATCGGTGCCTCGGCGAGTCGAAGCAATGGAACGGCCACGCTAGCCCGACAGAGCCCGGGCGATTCGCTGGGTGCGCTTGTCGCGCCGTTCGACGGTGTCATCAGCAGCGTGGGCACGGCCGCAGGCAACATCGTCGACACGTCGTCGCCGATTGTGACGCTGGCCGATCTTTCGACAATGTGGGTGCAAGTCAACGTCCCTGAGCGCGACGCCATAGAAGTCCGCCCCGGTCAGTCGGTGCTTGTCCACATCGATGCGTATAGCAATCGACAGTTCGCCGGCCGCGTCATCGATGTTGCCGACCAGGTCGATACCAACACCGGCACGGTAGCAGTGCGCTGCGAGGTGCCTAACGGCGATGGCGCACTCCGCGCAAATATGTTCGGCACGGTCGATATCCAGGCGTCGCTCGGTCGGGACACGATGCTCGTGCCCGACACGGCGCTCCAGGATGTGAATGGACAGACCGCCGTATTCATCCCTTCCGGCAACGGCCGTTTTACGTGGCGCGCCGTTCGCACAGGCTATGCCGCCGACGGCATGACACAGATTCTCAGTGGCCTGTCGGCCGGCACGTCCGTCGTCGCCGACGGCAGCTACTGGCTGAAGGCCGCGCTCATGAAGGGCACCATTCCCGACGAAGGCTAATCCGCGAGCGCATGCCATGATTACCAAACTTGTCGAGGCGGCACTGCGAAATCGCGCCGCCGTGTTAATTCTTGTTGCCGTCCTGATTGTAGCCGGGCTATACAGCATGCAACGGTTGCCTTTCGACGCGGAGCCGGACATCTCGCCGCAGCAGGTGCTGGTGACGACCCAGGCGCCCGGGCTCGCGCCAGTCGATGTCGAGCGCTCGATTACCGCGCCTGTCGAGCTCGCGCTGCAGGGCTTGCCGGGCATGCAGAGCCTGCGCTCGATCTCGCGTTACGGTCTCTCCGTGATTTACGTGCGATTCGCCGACGATACGAACCTGTACCTCGACCGAAATCTGATCGGTGAGCGGTTGCAGACGATACAGCTTCCACCCGGCACCAGCGCGCCGCAGATGGGGCCGCTATCGGATGGCCTTAGCGAGATCTATCAGTTTCAGGTGCGTGGCCACGGACAGTCGCTGATGACGTTGCGCACACTGCTCGACTGGCAGATTGCACCGAAGCTGCGCCAGGTGGAAGGCGTGGTCGACGTGAATGTGAACGGCGGTTTTCTGAAGACGTACGAAGTTCAGGTCGACGACAATGCGCTCACGCGTTACGGCCTGTCGATCGGCGACATCTTCAATGCCGTGCAGATGAACAACGGCGCAACCGGCGGCGCGACAATCGAGCACAACGGCGGAGAATCGATCATCCGCGGCGAGGGGTTGCTGCGTAACACGACCGACATCGGCAACATCGTGTTGCGCACCACTGCGGGCGGCACACCGCTTTACGTGCGCGACGTGGCGCATGTCGGCGAAGCGCCCATGCCTCGACTCGGCGCGGTCACGCGTGACGGCAAAGGCGAAGCCGTCGTCGGCGTCGTGCTGATGGGCATCGGGCAAAACACGCGGGTCGTCGCACAGCGCGTGCAGGACGCAATCAAGGAGATCAACCGGACGCTGCCGCCCGGCGTGGAGGTTGCGCCCTACTACAACCGTGCGGACCTGATGGACCGGGTGCTGCATACGGTCGCTCACAACATGGTCGAAGGTGCCGTGCTCGTCATCGCGGTGCTGCTTTTGCTGCTCGGGAATGCGCGTGCAGGGCTGATCGTCGCAATGGCGATTCCGCTGTCGATGCTCGTCGCCGTCATCGCCATGTACGCTTCGGGAATGTCGGGCAATCTGATGAGTCTCGGCGCGATCGATTTCGGCCTGCTTGTCGACGGCGCGGTGGTGATGATCGAAAACGTCGTGCGGCGGCGTTCCGAAGCGCCCAATCAGCCGTTGCGCCCGCTCGTGCTGGAGGCAGCGAAAGAAGTGTCCCGGCCGGTGACGTTCGCGGTCCTCATCATCACGGCCGTCTACCTTCCGATACTGAGCCTTCAGGGTATCGAAGGCAAAATGTTCCGGCCGATGGCGATGACCGTTATCTTCGCGCTACTCGCGTCGCTCGTCCTCACGCTGACGGTCATGCCAGTGCTCGCTAGCCTGTTGCTGCGCGGCAAGGTCGCAGAGCGTGAGAGCCGCATCCTTCACTGGGTACGCCTGCACTATGAGCCGATTCTCGCGCGTGGCGCGCAACAGCCTGCGCTGACGATGGGGCTCGCCGTCGTGTTGCTCGCGGTCGCGGCCTTCGCCGCCACGAGGCTGGGCGCTGAATTTTTGCCGCGTCTGGACGAAGGGGCGCTGACCGTCACGACGACGAAGCTGCCCGGCATATCCGTGCCGTCCGCGGTCCAGGCGCAAACCATGATCGAACGCACCCTGATGCGATTTCCTGAAGTGCAGTCCGCGGTCACGCTCGGCGGCAGCTCGGAGATTCCGACCGACCCGATGGGCGTGGAGCAAAGCGACACCTTCATCATGCTGAAGCCACAGTCCGAGTGGAAGACGGCGCAAACCCAGGACGGGCTCGTCACCGAGTACTCCGCGGCGCTGGACCGTGCCGTCCCAGGCCTGACGCTCGATTGGGCGCAACCGATCCAGATGCGCATGGACGACATGATCGCGGGCGTCCAGGCCGATGTTGCCGTGCAGATTCATGGCAACGATCTGCAAACGCTGCACGATACCGCCGAGCGGGTCGCGGCCGTGATCTCGCGGGTGCCGGGTGCGGCAGACGTCGAGGCGCAGCAGACGATTGGCCAGCCTTATCTGCGTGTCATCGTCAAGCGCGACGCGGTGGCCCGGTACGGGCTGAATGCGAGCCAGGTGCTCGATCTCGTCCAGTCGCTGGGCGGCCGCAATGTCGGGACGATTGTCGACGGTGAAGGCCAGTTCAGCATCCGGGTTCGCATGCAGTCGCAGGATCGCGACGACGTGGCGCGAATCGGTGCGCTACGCATCAGCAATGGCGATGGCCGTGCCGTGCCGCTGTCGGAGGTGGCAGACGTTCGCATGGAGCCGGGACCGTCGACCATCGAGCGCGAGGAAGGCAGGCGCGTCATCCTCGTTCAGGCCAACGTGCGCGGACGCGACCTCGCCAGCTTCGTCCGCGCTGCACAACATGCGGTCGAGACGCAAGTCAAGTTCCCGCCTGGGTACACCGTGTCATGGGGTGGCAGCTTCAAGAACCTGCAGGACGCGATGGCGCGCCTTTATGTCGTGGTGCCCATCTCGCTTGTCGTGATCTTTGCGCTGCTCTACCTGATGTTCGGCAATGCCGGCCTTGCGGCGCTCATCTTCTGCAACGTGCCGTTTGCAGCGATCGGCGGCATTTTCGCCCTCTGGATACGAGGGCTGCCGTTCAGTATTTCCGCTGCGGTCGGCTTTATCGCGCTCTTCGGTATTGCCGTGCTCAACGGCGTCGTGCTCGTCAGCAGCATCGTTGAGATGCGAGCTCGCGGTCTGAGTGCCGTCGAGGCTGCGAAACACGCTGCCGCGACCCGACTGCGGCCCGTCCTCATGACGGCCACCGTAGCCAGCCTCGGCTTCCTGCCCATGGCCTTCTCGATGAGCTCCGGGGCAGAAGTTCAGCGTCCACTTGCGACAGTCGTGATTGGCGGCCTCGTGTCGGCGACCTTACTGACACTGCTGGTTTTGCCAGCCGTTTATCCCTGGTTCGATCGCCGCAAAAGCACGGCGCGTCTTGCGCACGTCCCCGAGCGCGAAACGGAATTCGCAGAATGATGGAAGGAAGCTATAACGTGATCGCTCTCAAACGTTCATCCACGCTGTTGATGCCGCTGCTGCTTGCGGCCTGCGCGGTAGGTCCAGACTTCAAGCAGCCGGCCGCCCCGAGCGGCGGGGGTTACACGCAGGCTCCGCTGCCGTCGAAGACCGCAGCCGCCCCCGGCGCAGTGGGAGGGGCGCAGCAATTCGCTGTTGGCGGCGATATTCCGGGCCAATGGTGGACGCTGTTCCAGTCGCCGGCGCTTAACGCGATGATCGACCGCGCGTTCAAGGCGAGCCCAACCATCGCTGCCGCACAGTCCGCGCTTGCCGTGGCCCGTGAGAACATGCTGAGCCAGAGGGGGACGCTCTTTCCGAGCATCGGCGTCGACGCGTCAGGCAGCAGAAACGAAACGGCCACCGCGAGCCTTGCCCCTGTCGCCGCGAACAACCAGCGCATTTACTCGCTCTACACAGGCGAGCTGACCGTTTCGTATTCGCTTGACGCATTTGGCTTGAATCGCCGCATGATCGAATCGACAGCCGCGCAAGCCGACAATCAGCGTTTCGAACTCGAAGCGGCTTATCTGACCTTGAGCAGCAATCTCGCGCTTGCAGCGTTCAACGTTGCTTCGCTGCGCGGGCAGATCGCTGCGCAGCAGGAGGTGATCAAAGCCCATGTCGAACTCCTCGACATCCTCCGGCGCGAAAGCACGCTCGGTGAAATTGCCGAGGCGGACGTCCTGCAACAGCAAGCGGTGCTTGCGCAGGTACAGGCCGCGATACCGCCGCTCGAGAAACAACTGGCGCTGCAGCGCGACGCGTTGATCGCGCTCATGGGCGGCTTTCCGAACGAGGATGTCGCGGCTGATTTCGACCTGTCCTCCTTGCACCTGCCCGAGGATCTTCCCGTCAGTCTGCCATCGACCCTCGTGGAACGCCGGCCCGACATTCTTGCCGCGGCTGCGGCGTTGCATGCGGCTAGCGCGCAGGTGGGTGTCGCGATCGCCAATCGCTTGCCGCAAATATCGTTGACAGCGGCCTTGGGCACGTCGCCCAGTGCCGTCGCGAACGCATTTACGCCGTACAACCAGTTCTTCGCCATCGTCGGGAAGGCCGCCCAGCCGATCTTCCAGGGTGGAGCCCTGCTTCATCGCCAGCGTGCGGCGCAGGCGGCATTCGATCAGGCCAGCGCCCAATACCGCTCGACGGTGATCAACGCATTTCAGAACGTCGCCGACGTATTGCAGAGCGTGCAGGCGGACGCGAAGACGTTGCAGGCCGCCGTCAATGCGGAGCAGGCTGCCTCGCGCAGCGTGGCGATCGAACGTGAAAAGCTGCGCTCAGGCGAAGCGTCTTATCTGTCGATGCTGACCGCGGAGCAGACCTGGCAAATGGCACGCATTGCGTCGATACAGGCAAGGGCCGCCAGACTGGCGGATACGGCAGCCTTGTTCCAGGCCGTGGGCGGCGGCTGGTGGAATCGGTCCGATTCACTCGTCTCGACATTCGCGCCAAACCAACCGCGATAAAACAGATCGTGAAATGCCTGCCGTAGAGCCGGCCCTGCGTATCGCTGCGCGAGTTCGGCATCCTGACGCGCCGTCTCTTCGGTCGGCGCACTCGATAAGTTGAGGGCATCTATCGGATGAGCGATCGCAAAATTATCGAATGCTAGTTGCGTGTGCAACGTTGCACCATTGGCGTGCTGCCACGCGAAGGAGTATGCGAAGTGGTGCGTGCCCGGCGCTTACACAGGTCGTTCACGTGGCCTTTTTTGCGTTGCGTGAAATGTGAGCGATCCCACTTCCATTGAGGGTTCGCAAGGATCGAAGAACTCCGCATGTGCGGCGTCGCGCAAACTGGCACAGCGGTTGCTTAATAAGCCACGCTGAGGTTCGCCGTGCGCGGCGAGCATCAAACAGCAGTCCCGTTGTCCGAGACAAAGGCGTCTTGGACAACACCGGCCAAAAAGGTCCGACATCAGTGCGTCTGATGCCGGACCTTTTTTTATTTTCCGATCTCATTATTGTCGGAGTTGAAGCAATGAAAAGACGTACGTTTTCAGAAGTCGGTTCGGGCTCTGCCACCGGTGCTGTGCCTCGGCCTGGACGTGTTTTGCTCGCCACGCTCAGCGCCTGCGCGTTCGGGTTCGCTCATCCCGCTGCAGCGGCGCCGCTGCAACCCATCGAATTTTCCGAGGCCGTACATAACCTCGGTTACATCGACCTTTACGTTGCACAGCACGCGAAGCTGTTCGAGAAGTACGGGCTAACGGTGCACCTGAGCGCGGCCGGTGGGGACACGCAAGCTTTCGCCGCGGTGCTCGGCAAGACCGCGCAGTTCGCCGTCGGCGATCCGACCATGGTGGAGATGTCTCGCGAGCGCGGCGGACCGGGCATGGTCGTCGGAACGCTGGTGCAGCGTGCACATTACTTTGGCGTATCGAAGACCGTGGCGCGCATCACCGATCCAAAGGCCTTCAAAGGCCTGACCCTGGTCACGTCGCCCGATCCGAATACCGAGTACAGCGTCACGAAGAAACTGCTGCAGGACAATGGCCTGAAAGTCGGTACGGACGCGAAGATCGTCGAAGTCACCCCAGGCACGGAAATCGGCGCCATGCTCGCGGGTCGCGCCGACATCGCGTTCGCGCAGCAGCCGATGGTGGCCGCTGCGATGGCGCAAGGGGCGAAAGTGGTATTCGACTTCTCGAGCTATATGGGTCCGTTCTGCAATACGGGGATCATGGTGCTGCCCGAGTATGCCAAGGCGCATCCCGAGGTCGTGCAGTCGCTCGTGAACGCATTGGAAGAAGCCGCACGTCTTACGTATGCCAAGCCCGACTACGCGAAGGAGGTTGCCCGCGCGGAGTTCCCGGACCTGCCGCCCGACGTGGTGAACAAGGCAATCGACATGGAGTTGCAGTACAAGATCCCGGCGCAAACGCTGCCGGTCGATCGGCAGCAGTGGGACAAGCTGATATCGATGCAGAAGTACCTGGGCAACGTACAAGGGACGCTGTCCTATAACGACGTGATCGACAACACCTTTTCCAACAAGGCGGTCAAGACCGCCGTGGCAGGCGCAGGCGTAACGGTGGCGGGGTCCAAATGAAGGTAGCGGGCGCCAAAGCGCCTCCGGCGCAGGCGGGAGGGACGGCCCACCCGCTCGCCCCGCTGGCTGCGCGCGGGGTCGGCAAATCGTATGGCGAAGATGACGGCGAGTTGAATCAGGTCATCGGTGACATTTCCTTCAGCCTGCGCGCCGGGGAAATTGTCAGCCTGGTGGGCCCATCTGGTTGTGGCAAGACCACGCTGCTGAACCTGATGAGTGGTCTTACGCAGCCGACACGCGGCGCGGTGCTGTGGCACGGCGAGGCGCTGGAGGACGTTCCCAAGGGCATCGGCTACATGTTGCAGAAGGACATGCTGATGCCATGGCGCAACGTGTTGGCCAACGTCACGCTTGGCCTCGAACTGACCGGGATGTCGCGCGCGCATCGCGAGAAAAAGGCGCATGCGATGCTCGGCAAGGTCGGACTCGCACCGTACTACGACTATTACCCGTCGGCTTTATCGGGCGGCATGCGTGCGCGCGTTGCGCTCGCGCGCACGCTGGTGACCGACCCCGAAGTGATGCTGCTCGACGAGCCGTTCGCCGCGCTCGATTTCCAGACGAAACTGGTGCTGGAAAGCGATATGGCCCGGCTGGTCCGGGGCCAAGGTCGCTCCGTCCTGCTGATCACACACGACGTCGAGGAGGCGGTCTCATTGTCGGACCGTGTGATCGTCCTCACCCACCGTCCGTCGAGCATCAAGGCGATCCACGAGATCCGCCTGGAATGCGATCGCAACGACATGATGGCCGCCCGCGACGCTGCGGGCTTCACCGCCCACGTACGCGAGATCTGGTCTCAGCTCGACGTGCGCATGGGCGAACGTTGAAAAGGAATCCGCGTGCAAGAAACCCGTTCCCCGGCACCCCCGTATGCCCCGGCATCCCTCAAATGGCGCAGGCTGCTGCGCCGCTGCCGTGGCAAGCTCGTCGTGGCCGCCTGCCAATTCGCGCTACTCGCGGCACTGCTCGCACTGTGGCAAGTTGCGACGTCGAGTCAGGCGCTTGCCTTCCTGTTCGGTTCGCCCAGCCAGATCTGGGGTTACCTGGTAAAAATGCAGCAGGATGGCAGTCTCATGCACGACGCAGGCGTGACCGGCATGGAAACGCTGCTCGGCTTTCTGTTCGGCAATGTCATCGGCACCGTGCTGGGCTTGTCGCTATGGTATTCGCGCTTCGTCTCCAAGGTCATGCAGCCGTTCATCGTTGCGCTGGGCTCGATTCCGATCGTCGCACTCGCACCTATCGTCATCATCTGGTTCGGTACCGGGCTCGCATCGAAACTCGCGATGTCGACGCTGTCCGTGGTGGTAGTGGCGCTGGTCACCGCGTACAAGGGGGCGACCAGCGTCGATGACGATCAGATCAATCAGATGCGCACGCTAGGCGCGAGCAAGCGGCAGACTTTCCACAAGCTGGTGATCCCCGCCTCACTGCGCGACATCTTCGCGGGCTTCAGGCTCACGGTCGGCTTTGCGTTGATTGGTGCCATCGTGGGCGAATTCATGTCGTCGGACGACGGGCTCGGCCATGCGATCTTTAAGGCGGGCAGCCTTTACATCATTCCCAAAGTATTCGCCGGCGTGGTGGTGACCATCGCGCTCGCGCTCTTCCTGTCGTTTCTCGTCGGTCGGCTCGAGCGCTTCCTCATGCCCTGGCACAAGTTCGATTGACCTAAGCCATCCGCCGCGACGTTGCCGGCGGGCGGCATCTTAGCAACCCCCGAAGGAGCAGGCAGCATCCCATGAGCACGCTATCCACCCAACACCAGATCATCCGCAAGGACGACCTGAAGTACGCACTGACGGCTACCGATGGTTTCATCGCCGAAGTCTCGCCTGGCGAGACCTTCGAGGTCGAGACCGAATTGAACATCGGCGGCCACCTGATTACGCAGCTCGACGAAAAGCTGGACGAGTCGAAAGTGAAGCTCCCGTTCGTCAATCCAGCCACCGGGCCTGTGCGCCTGCGCGGCGCGAAGCCTGGCGACATGGTCGTGATCGACGTCCTCGAAGTCGGCGTGCACGGCCTCGGTTATACCGCGCTATGGCCGGGCATCGGCATTTTTCCGGATTGGGTCCGTAAGAAGGAATTCGGCATCCAGAATCGCAACGTCGTCGTCAAAAATGGCATTGTTCACTGGAGCGACTCGCTCAAGCTGGAAGCCAAGCCGATGATCGGCGTGATCGGCGTGGCCCCGGTGGCGGGCGGCACGCTCACCGTCGACAACGGTACCCACGGCGGCAACCTGGACATCCAGGAAGTCACGAACGGCAATCGCATCATGTTTCCGGTGTTCCATGAAGGCGCGTACCTGTATTTCGGCGACGTGCACGCGTTGCAGGGCGACGCCGAGTGCAACGGCATGGGGGCGATCGAAATTCGTGGCCACCTGAAGCTCAAGGTCGACCTCGTCCGCGCGCCGAGCCGCATGACCTGGCCACGCATCGAGACGCCGACGCACATCTGTACCGTCGGCTGCGCGCGGCCGCTCGACGATGCGCTGCGCATCGCGTTCGAGGAAATGGTCTATTGGCTGGAAGAGGGTTACGGCATCCCAGGTGCCGAAGCATACATGCTGCTCGGCCAGATCGCGGAAGCGCGCTGTACCCAGATGGTGAATCCGAAATACACCTATATCTGCAAGGTCGACAAAAAGTACTTGCCCAAGCATTGAGGAAACGGCCGCCCGGGCACGGGCGGCCCGGCACAGGCGATTGTGCTGTGAGCACCGCCGATTTCCTGACCGGTTACGGCCCGAGGAACCGGCACGCGACAGTCTGTTGTAAAACTATCGATTTCGAAGAAAGAGGAAAGAAAGGCGATGCCGATTTATCCCTATCGTTGTGAAACCTGTGGCACGTTCTCCGTCATGCGTCCTGTCGCTGAACGCGACGCGGCCTGTGCTTGCCCCACGTGTAGCGCTATCGCGCAGCGCATGCTGGCCATGCCTGCGCTGGCATTCATGTCGTCGACGGCGAGTGCCGAACGCCAGGTCAACGAACGTGCGGTTTACACGCATCAGCATAGCGCGGGGTGCGGCTGCGGGTCGAGCGTACAGTCAAGCGCCGAATCACCGGTGGGCTGAATGGATTCGCCGCCGGCGCTGCATAAGAAGTCCAGATGAAATAGATTTTCTCAACCAGCTTTTCACTATTACGATGGAACTCGCGATTACCGTATTGCGCGTGTTGATCGTATGGGCATCGTATTGATACATGGAGGTTTGTCTCATGAGTTCAGAACCCGGCAAGATCGCATTGATCACTGGTGCGGGTAGCGGTATCGGACGCGCCACCGCTCGCAAGCTGTTTCAGCACGGCTACCGTGTGGTGCTCGCTGGACGAAGCAAAGCACCCCTCGAGGCACTGGCCGACGAGGCGCAGCAACTCGGCCGCGAGGCGCTTGCTGTTCCCACCGACGTCACCGACGCCGCTAGCGTCGCCGCCCTCTTCGACGCGATACGACAACGCTACAACCGCCTCGATCTTCTCTTCAACAATGCCGGCCGTGGCGCACCGGCCGTCGATATCGACGAACTCAGTCTGGACGACTGGCGCGCCGTCGTGGACACGAATCTGACGGGTGCCTTCCTCTGCACGCGCGCTGCCGTCGCGTTGATGAAAACGCAACTGCCGCGCGGCGGACGTATCATCAACAACGGCTCGATCTCCGCGCACGCGCCACGTCCGAACAGTATCGCCTATACGGCCACTAAGCACGCGATCACCGGCCTGACCAAATCGACATCACTCGATGGACGCAAGTACGATATCGCCTGCGGACAGATCGACATCGGCAACGCTCTCACCGACCTGGCCGCACGCATGGCAAAGGGCGTGCCACAGGCGAACGGTGAAATTGCCGTCGAACCGCTGATGGATGTCGAGCACGTCGCCGGTGCGGTCCTTTATATGGCCGATTTGCCACTCGATGCGAACGTGCAGTTCATGACCATTATGGCTAGCAAGATGCCGTTTGTCGGGCGCGGGTAGCGACGAGACAACGACCGCGGGCGTGTGGCGCGGTCTGTGTCACAACCTCTGCAGCATCGAAAGTGACGCGGCTTTGCGGCACTTAGAGCTGCACCCCGCGCGTGAGCGCACCATCCACTACAAGATTCGCCCCGCTCACGAAGCTCGCCGCCGGACTCGCTACGAACGCGACCGCGTTCGCGATCTCCTGCGGGCGCGCCATGCGTCCGCTGGGATTCAACGCCAGTGCTTGCGCGAACAGCTTCGGATCGTTGTGTTCGATGTGATCCCACACGCCGCCTTCGAAATAGACGTTGCCCGGCGACACGGCATTCGCGCGGATGCCCTTCGGCGCGAGATGGTACGCGAGGCCTTGCATATAGTGGATCAGCGCTGCCTTGAAGGTCCCGTAAGGGCCGGCGGCAAAGTCGATTTCACGGCCGGATACGCTCGATATCGCGATAATCGAGGCGGCCTTGCTCGCTTCCAGAAACGGCAGCGCGGCGTCGACCAGGTTGACCGTGCCCATCAGGTCGGTGTCGAATTCCTTGCGCCATGATTCGAGATCGTTGCCGATCGACAGCGCGCTCACATTGGCGACCACGATGTCGATGCCGCCCAGTTGCGCGGCGGCGTCGCGTGTCCAGGCCTGCAACGCGGGGCCGTTCGAAACGTCGACCGAGGCGCCGCATACCTTGACCGCACCGCCGGTGACCTCCACGATGCCGGCCACCGTCTGTTCGACCGCGGCGCCGTCACGCGCGCAGAGCGCGACGTCCGCGCCTTCGGCTGCCAGCGTTTGCGCAATGGCGCGGCCGATACCCTTGGTTCCGCCGGTTACGAGTGCCTTCAAACCTTTGAGTTTCAGATCCATGGTGGTGTCTCCTCAGGCAGCCGGTGTGAGATATTTTTTGCTGATAGCCGCGCCGACCGAATACTTCGGGTCGACGAAATTGCCCAGCCGCACCTTGCCGCACTGGCTGAGCATCATGTAGGCGTCCCAACGGTCGAAGCCGTATTCCTTTTCCATCCACAGCACCAGTTCCCGGTACGCGATGCGCGTCGCGTCTTCAAGCGGGCGCGCGCTGCCGATCGCCATCAGCAGATCATCGGTTTCGAGGCGCGGCCATTCGATGTGCCAGCCCTTGATCAGATCGACGTGGATCGTGGTCGTGCTGGAGAATTCGACGGCGGTGCCGCACACTTCGCCATCGCCCTGGCAGGCGTGCGCGTCGCCGATAAAGAGCCGCGCACCGGCCGAGCGTACCGGCAAATAGGTGATGCTGCCCGGGCCCATGTCGGGCACATCCATATTTCCGCCGTGGTTGTCCGGCGTGAGCGAATTGATCGAGTCGATTTCCGGCGACAGGCTCAATGTGCCGATATGCGGCTTGTACGGCAGCGTGACGCGCTTGCTCCAGTAGACGCCTTCTTCGTCCACGTCGATCTTGCGGGTGATCTCGGGCAGCGGCTCATTGAGCGTTGCGGTGTATTCCGTGCCGGTCAGCGCGCCGAAGCGCGGAATCAGGCAACAGGTGCCGCGCGGATTGTCGCCGCGCGGCAACATCGATTCGATGTACACCGCTACCACGTCGCCCTTCTCCGCGCCTTCGATCATGATCGGGCCGCTTTGCGGATTCAGGAACGGCACCCGCAGCTTCTGACTCGGCAGATCCTGTTCCGTGAGGATCTTGCCGTCAAATGCATCGCGTGTCTGAACCACAACCCGGTCGCCCGGGTCGATGTTCATCACCGGCGTCGAGTACGGTCCGATAGTGTAGTGAAATGTACCCTGCCGGGATTCGCTGAGTTCATGCGTTTCGCGGACCTGGCCGCGTGCGACGCCGCGCGTGTGCATGATCGATTGTTCGAGCCAGTGCATCATGGTGTTCCTGCTCAATTGTGGGTTGTCGAAGTGAATGGGTGCAATGCCGACGCCGCGTCACACTGAAATTAGCGCTCTGACGTTATTGGCTTCCATCTGGTCCCCGGGCCCCGCCGACACGACCTGGCCGCGTACCAGCACGACATAGTCGTCGGCTACCGCCTGCGCGAAATCAAAAAATTGTTCTACCAGCAGGATCGACAGCGATCCTTTCAGCGAACGGATCACCGCCTCGATCTCCATCACGATCGACGGCTGGATGCCCTCGGTCGGTTCGTCGAGAATCAGCAGCTTCGGATTGGTCAGAAGCGCCCGTCCAATCGCAAGCTGCTGCTGCTGTCCGCCGGACAGATTGCCCGCGATGCGCCGGCGCATCGTCTTGAGCACCGGAAAGGTATGAAAGACGTCGTCGAAGGAAAATTGCTTGCCCTTGGCGGTCTGATTGCGCTCGCCCGCGTAGGCGCCGATGCGCAGATTTTCTTCGACGCTGAGTTGCGGAAAAATCTCGCGTCCTTGCGGTACGTAGCCGAGACCCGCCAGCACGCGGCGGTGCGACGGCGCGCGCGTCAGCGGCTGGCCCGCCAGTTCGATTTCGCCGCCTTTGACCGGCAGCAACCCGACGAGGCACTTCAGCAAGGTCGTCTTGCCTACGCCGTTGCGGCCGAGTACGACGGTGCAGGCGCCTTCGGCTACGTTCAGCGACACGTCGCGCAACGTGTGGCTGCTGCCGTAAAACTGATTGAGTGCGGAAATCCTCAGCATGCTCACCTTCCGAGATAAACCTGAATCACGCGTGGATCGTTGCGCACGCGCTCCATCGATCCCTCGCCGAGCAGTTGCCCTTCATGCAACACGCTGACGAGGTCCGCGATCTCGCCGACAAAATCCATGTCGTGCTCGATCACCACCACCGCCCGCTCGGGCGACTTGAGCCGCGCGATCAGTTCGGCGGTGCGTGCGGTTTCGTGATCGGTCATGCCGGCAACCGGTTCGTCGAGCAGGATCACGTGCGGATCGGCGACAAGCAGCATGCCGATTTCGAGCCACTGCTTCTGGCCGTGCGACAGCGTGCCGGCCATCCGATGCCCTTGATCCTCGAGACCGATCGTCTCGAGCACTTCGTCGATGCGCCGGTTCTGCTGTGCGCCGAGGCGCGAGCGAACCATGTCCGCATAGCCGCGGCCGTTGCGAATCGCGAGTTCGAGGTTTTCGCGGACCCGCAGCGCTTCGAACACGCTCGGCTTCTGGAATTTTCGGCCGATGCCCAGTCGCGCGATGGACGTTTCGTCGAGCGTCGCGAGATTCGTGACCTTGTTCAGAAAGACCTCGCCTTCTGCCGGCCGGGTCTTTCCCGTGATGACATCCATCAAGGTCGTCTTGCCCGCACCGTTCGGACCGATGATGGCGCGGATCTCACCGTAACGGAACTCCATCGACAGATTGGTGATCGCCGCGAAGCCGGAAAACCTCACAGACAAGCCGCTGATGTAGATGGCGGTGGCCGGTTGTGGCTGGTTCATTGGCCGCCTCCCTTGCTTTCGCTGCCGGCGGCCTTGAGCGTGCCCCACACGCCGTTGCTGAAATAGACGACGATCACGAGCGTTACGCCGGCAAGAATGAACGGCCACACCGCCGGCAGTTGCGCGGTCAGCCAGAACTTGAGTCCGTTGACCACGATCGCGCCGACGATTGCGCCGATCAGGGTGCCGCGCCCGCCGATGGCCACCCACACGGCAATCTCGACGGACAGTTGCGGCGAAACGATAGTCGGGTTGACGATGCCGACCTGCGGCACGTACAGCATGCCGGCAAACGCCGCGAGAACCGCCGAGAGACACCACGCGAAGAGCTTCAGCGTATGCGTGCGGTAGCCGAGAAAGCGCATCCGCGCTTCGTCGTCGCGCACCGCGATTAGCGCCCGGCCAAAACTGGAGCGCGCGAGAAAGCGCACGCCGACATAGGCCACCACCAGCAGCAGGCACGAACACACCGCGAGGCCGATCTGCGTGGACGTATCGGCTAGCTTGCGGCCCGCGAGGCTCGTGAAGCCGGTCATGCCGTTGTTGCCGCCGAGGCCCACGTCGTTGATGAACAACAGCAGCATCAGCGCATACGTGAGCGCCTGCGTGATGATCGACAGATACACGCCGTTGATGCGCGAGCGGAACGTGACGAAGCCGAACGCGCCCGCGACCAGCACGGTGACGACGATCGTGGCGAGGATCGTCACATCGAGCCGCGAGAGCATCTTCCATACGGCGGGAAAGTCGCTCGCGCCCATGTATTGCATGAAGTCCGGCAACACATGCGTTTCGGCGTAGGCGCCGTTCAGCAGATAGATGGCCATCATATAGCCGCCTATGCCGAAGAAGATGCCGTGCCCGAGGCTCAGGATGCCCGCATAGCCCCAGACCAGATCGAGCGCCAGCGCGAGCAGCGCGAAACACATGATCTGTCCGACCAGGTTGATGCCGAACAGCGACAGATGCAGCGCATTCGACTCCGGAATCACAAAATAGGCAAACGGCAGATAGAGCGCCACCAGGACCAGCACCGGGGCGATGCCGACCTCTACGGTCTGGCCTAGCCATTTTGTTGCAAATGCCGACAAGGTCAATCTCCTGCTGGTACGCGGATCGGAAAACGTGTTCATACGCGGGTCTTCAATGCAAAGAGTCCTTGCGGGCGCTTCTGGATAATCAGCACGATCAGCAGAAGCACGGCCACCTTGGCGGCAACTGCTCCGTAGAACGGTTCGATAAACTGGTTGATTTCGCCGAGCGCGAGCGACGAGACGACTGTCCCCGCGAGACTGCCCGCACCGCCTAATACCACCACCATGAACGAGTCGACGACGAAGCCCGTGCCCATCGACGGATTGACACTGGCAATCTGCGTCAACACTACGCCGGCCAGTCCCGCGAGGCCGGCACCCAGGCCGAAAGCGATACGGTCGACACGCTCGGCGGGCACGCCGAGGCAGCGCGCCATATCGCGCAGCTGCGTGGTGGCGCGCATCAGCAATCCGAGCTTCGTGAAGCGGACCACGGCGAAGGTCGCGGCGAAGATCAACACGGCGAGCACGATTGCAAACACGCGGTTGTAGGTCACGAAAAAGCCGGGCGCGACCTGCATGCCGCCGTTGAGAAAGCCGGGCGTGATGAACTCGACGTTCTGTGAGCCGAACAGCACCTGAATCAGCTTGATCAACGCGATGCTGACCGCCCAGGTGGCGAGCAGTGTCTCCAGCGGCCGGCGATACAGAAACCGGATGACGAAGAATTCGAGCAACATGCCACACGCTGCGCAGATCACGAACGCCACGGGAATCGCAACGAAAATGTAGGCGTCGAACAAGCCCGGCAGATGCGCCTGCATGAAACGTTCGACGAGATACGTCGCGTACGCGCCGATCATGATGAATTCGCCATGCGCGAGATTGATCACGCCCATCAGGCCGAACACGATCGACAGGCCGAGCGCCGTCAGCAACAACACGCCGGCATAGCTCAAGCCGCTAAACAGAATCGACAAGCCCTTGCCGAGCGACAGCCACGTGTCCATGTGGCGAATCGCGCCCTGCACCGCAGCCAGCACGTCGGGATCCGAGCGCACGGAATCCTGCGCCGCAAAGTTCGCCAGCGCAGTACGCGCGGTTTCGCTCGGCACCTCGGCCACAGCCTTGATCGCCGCCAGGCGGTCGGCCTTGAGATTGCTGTTCAGCCCGCGCTTAGCCAGCGCCAGCGTGAGAACGGTCGCGATATCCGGGTCGTGCTGCGCCTTGACCGCACGGGCGACGACAGTGGGATCGAGCAATGCAAAGAACTTGTCGACTTGCCGCGCGGCCGTCGCGCGGGTGTCCGGCTGCGGCGAGAACAGGTCCATTTCCGCCGACGCCAACGCGAGCCTGCGCATCATCACGATGCTCGGCACATAGGGCGAATCCGCCGGCGCGTTGGCGCGCGGTTGGAGGGTCGCGGCGTCGAGCGCAGGGTTTCCCTGCAGCGTCGCCTGACCGTCGGCGCCGCACACCAGCGCGCCGTTACGAATCGCATCGACGACCTGACGCGCCCACGCACGCTCATGCGTATCGTCCGACACGCCGGTTTCGACGAGTTGCGCTAGCGCAGCGGCCTGATCGCCGTTCGTCGCGCAGAACGACGTGAGCATCGCGGCGCGGCCCGGCGCGGCGCTCGCGGTAGTGGCCCAGACAAGCGCCAGACAAGCGATCGCGAGAAAGATCTGCCTGAAATTGATCATGGGTGTTTCCATTCGATCCTGCTACGGGGATCGGCATGCTTGCGTATACCGATCCCACAACTGCCCGACGGTCCGACAGGGCCTGTCAAGCCTTGCCGATGAACGGGCTGAACGCCACCGGCTTCTCGATGTCTTTCGACTTCCACAGAATGTCGAAGCCCTGAGTCGCGTTGATCGAGCCGATCATGTCGCCACGCCACAAGTACTGCGTGGAAGCGTCCATCTTCACCGTGTAACCCGCCGGATCGAGCATCGACTGACCCGCGAGCGCCTTGCGCACCGCGTCCGTGCTGGTGGAGTGCGCTTTCGCGGCAGCCTGCGCCCACAGATTGATGCCGAGGTAGGTCGACACCATCGGGTCGATCACCATGTCCGGCCGATGCTTCAGGTTATGCGCGCTGACGTAGCGCTTCCAGTCGCTCTTGAACTGGCGGTTCTGCGGCGTATCGACGTTCTGAAAGTAGCACCAGCAGCTGAGGTGGCCGACCAGCGACTTCGTGTCGAGACCTTCCAGATCGCTGTCGACCACGTCCAGGCCAAGGATCGGAATATCGGTTGCGCGCACGCCCTGATTGATCGCTTCCTTGAACATCGCCGGAATCGAATCGCCGACCACCGTCATCACGACGATGGCCTGGCCGCCCGGTTGCGCGGCGAAGTCCTTGATATCGCGCACGATGGTCTGGAAGTTCGACTGCCCGAATGGGACGTAGTGTTCACGCCATGCCGAGTCCGGAATGTTCTTCGTCTTCAGATAACCCTTGAGCATCTTGTTGATCGTGCGTGGCCAGACGTAGTCGCTGCCGATCATATAGAAGCGCCTGGCGCCGCCGCCCTGGTCACTCATCAGGTAATCGATTGCCGGGAGCACCGAGCTACTCGGCGGCGAGTTCAGATAGACGACGTTCTTCGACTGCTCTTCGCCTTCGAAGTGAAGCGGATAGAACAGCAGACTGTCCTGCGACTCGACCACCGGCAACACCGACTTGCGCGACACCGATGTCCAGCAGCCGAACAGCGCAGCGCATTTGTCGCTCAGGATCAGTTGCTTCGAAAGCTGCGCATACATGGGCCAATCCGACGCCGGATCGACGACGACGCCCTGAAGCTTGCGCCCGAGCACGCCGCCCTTGGCGTTGATCTGATCGATCGTCATCAATGCCGTATCTTTTAGCAGCGACTCGCCGTTGGCCATCGTGCCCGATTGCGAAAACAGCAGGCCAAGCTTGATCGGATCGCTGGCTCCCGCGGCAAACGCAGCCTTAGGTAGCGCAGTGCCCGCAGCGGTCACCAACCCGGAGCCGACTGCCGACAGGAAGGTACGTCTTTTCATTTGCTTCACTCCGACATGGATTAGAAATCGCAAACGCAAAAAGCCCGAAACCAGACAAGCTGGTTTCGGGCTTTTTTGGCCGGTGCCGCTCAAGACGCCTTTGTCTCGAACAGCGAAATGGATACTGTGGTTCCCCGTTATGCACGGCGGGTCAGTACGACTCTATAAGCAATGGCTATGCCAGATTTTGCGGCCGACCGGGATGCGTGCCGCAAAACCCTTTTGTGACGCGGATGCGAATTGATCAGTTGCGTTCCGGCCGAAACGGCAGGCATCATAAAAAAGCAGTCGGCGCGGCTGTCTGGCTCAGCGCCGCACAACGACAGTGCGCGTGCGCACCAACCGCGTGCGACACGCACAAACAGCGCACTTCCCAAACGTAGCGACCATCGGTTTTGATGAATGACCCGTATTGATGCCCGCGGTACCTCGGACCCAATCAGAATTGGCGTGCTGTACTCACGCTCAGGCGTGACCTCAGCCGCGGAGCTCACTCAACTGCAAGCCACCATGCTTGCGGCGGAGGAGATCAATCGCGCAGGCGGCGTGTCCGGCCGCGAGATCGAACTCGTCTGTCTCGATCCGCAATGCCAGCCGCGGCGTTATGCCGACCTCGCCGAACAACTGATTCTCGAACACCGGGTTCGGATTATCGTCGGCTGTTATATGTCCAGCACGCGCAAGGCGGTCATTCCGATTGTCGAGCGGCACAATGCGCTGCTCTTCTATGCGACACCGTATGAAGGCTTCGAATACAGCCGCAATGTGATCTACACCGGCGCGGCGCCGAATCAGAACACGCTGCCGCTCGCCGGTTTCATGCTCACGCAGTTCGGCTCACGCGTGAGCATGATCGGTTCAGACTATGTGTGTCCCTACGAGTCGAATCGCGTGATGAGCGATCTGATCCTCGAACGCGGCGGAGAAAAGGTGGACGAAACCTACCTGTCGCTCGATGCGCCGTGGGAGAGTTATCTGGATGTCGCAAAGCGGATCAGGCAGTTCGCACCCGACTTCATTTTCTCCACGGTAGTGGGCGAAGGCATTCTGCATCTGTACCGTGCGTTTGCTCATGTCGGGCTCGATCCGTACCGTACGCCTATCGCCAGCCACATGACCAGTGAAGCCGAAATCGCGGTTATGGGAAACGACCTCGCACAAGGACACATCACCTCGGCCGCGTACTTCCAGAGTGTGGATACGGCCGCGAACCTCGGCGCCGTCGCCCGCTATCAGGCCCGCTTCGGCGACGATCAGCCGACCAACATGTGTTGGGAAGCCTCCTATTTCCAGATGCATCTGCTCGCGGATGCGATCCGCCGCGTCGGCTCCGACGACCCGACGCTGTTGCTGCGCGTGTTGCCCGGACTCGAATTCGACGCGCCGCAGGGCCGCGTGCGTATCGACGAGCACAATAACCACACGTACCTGCATCCGTTAATCGGCCGGGTCGACGCGCATGGCCGCTTCGATATCGTCGGGCGCGCGCCTGAACGCGTGAAGGCGGATCCCTACGTCGTCTCTCACAGCACGCCCGCGTGGACCGCGCACGCGCGTCCTGAACTCGCACGCCCGGGAGGGGATCGATGAAGCAGACGGCGCAAACGCCGACGATCCTGCGCGACCTTCGTTCGCTAAAAGTCGTTGTGATCCATCCGCAGGATCAGGACGGCGAAGAGTTGCTCGCGCAGCTTCAGCGCATCGGCTGTGACGTGCAGGTATGCTGGCCGCGCCTCGACAGCCTGCCTTCCGATACCGGCCTCGTCGTCATGGCAATGCGTCCTGAGACGCTGTCAGTCGATTATCCGTGGCTCGGAACCAGCACGTCGCCGCCGGTGATTCCGGTCGTGACCTACGAAAATCCGCTCACCATCGAAGCGGTGCTGCGGTTGAATGCGTTCGCGACGATCCCGTCGCCGGTCCGCTCGTTCGGGTTATTGACCGCCATCGCCGTCGCGCTCACGCAATTCAAGGCATCCCGCACACGTGAGCGATACATCGAGCGGCTCGAGCAGAAGCAGGCGAAGGTTCGGGTGATCCAGCAGGCCACGCGGATCGTAATGGACTCGCGCGGCATGTCTGAAGAAGATGCGTATCAGCTGCTGCGCTCAAAGGCCATGCTCAAACGCGAACAGATCGAGACGGTGGCCGGCGACATCGTCAAGGCACACGAAACGCTGAGTTTCTAACGTAGGGAGGGACACTTCGAATTGGTGAATTGTCTCGTTCGTTGTACACGTCGCGTCTATTGATTCGATAAAGACAAAGCATTGGCAGTTGTGTGCCGCAAACAATAGCATGGTAGCTAGTCCTTTCCTCGACGCATTGTCCTTATATGCATCTGCTCTCCATCGGGATCAATCATCACACCGCGCCGGTCGCCTTGCGCGAACGCGTGGCGTTCCCGCTCGAACAGATCCGGCCCGCGCTGCAGACGCTGAAAGCCGCGTGGCGAGGGCGGAGTAGCGCGCGCGGCGGCGCGGCGCATACGGCGCCGGTGACTGGACGGCTGGCATCCGGCGACGCGCTGTCAGAAGCGGCGATTCTGTCGACCTGCAATCGCACTGAAATCTATTGCGCGACCGATGACCGCGCCGCACCTGAGCACGCAATTGCGTGGCTGTCCGCTTATCACGGCGTTCCGGCAGATGAACTCGCGCCGCATGTCTACGCGCTGCCGCAATTGGCGGCGGTGCGCCACGCGATGCGCGTTGCGTCGGGCCTCGACTCGATGGCGCTCGGTGAAACGCAGATCCTCGGCCAGATGAAAGAGGCGGTGCGCACCGCGTCCGAAGTTGGCGCGATGGGCGTCTACCTGAACCAGATGTTCCAGCGCACCTTTTCGGTCGCAAAGGAAGTGCGCAGCCAGACTGACATCGGCGCGCATTCGGTATCGATGGCCGCCGCGGCGGTACGGCTAGCGCAGCGGATCTTTGACAAGATCGCGAACCAGCGCGTACTGCTGATCGGCGCGGGCGAGATGATCGAGCTGTGCGCGACCCATTTCGCGGCGCAGGCGCCGCGTGCGCTCGTGGTCGCTAACCGCACCCTCGAGCGCGGCAGTAGGGTCGCCAAACGCTGCGGCGGTCAGTCGATGCCGCTTGCGGACCTGCCCGAGCGTCTGCACGAGTTCGACATCGTGGTGTCGTGCACCGCTTCTTCGTTGCCGATCATCGGCCTCGGCGCAGTCGAGCGCGCAATCAAGGCACGCAAACACCGACCGATCTTCATGCTCGACCTTGCGGTGCCGCGTGATATCGAGCAGGAAGTCGGGCAGCTCAACGACGTGTTCCTGTTCACGGTTGACGACCTTGGCGCGATCGTGCGCGAAGGCGGCGCGATGCGGCAGGCCGCGGTTGCGCAAGCCGAAGCGATCATCGAGACGCGCGTTCAGGGATTCATGCAGTGGCTCGAACAGCGCAGCGTGGTGCCGGTGATTCGTCATCTGCACACGCAGGCCGACGCGCTACGGCGAGTCGAGCTGGAGCGCGCACAAAAATGCTCGCGCGTGGCGACGATCCTGCCGCGGTGCTCGATGCACTGTCGCAGGCGCTTACCAACAAGTTCATCCACGGTCCGACCCGTGCGCTCACGCATGCTTGTGGCAGCGATCGGGACAAGGTCGTCGACATGTTGTCTGGCTTCTACGGCCACTCAGGGTCGTCCGGGCATCAGGGGCGCTCGCCGCGTTTCTCTCCCGGCGCGCTCGAGGATGCCAACTTCTGACGATGGCCCGTTCGATTGACCCGTTCGCAGCATGTGCACTGGAACGGGTCCCCCAACTCGACTGATAGCCGCGCGCGGCGGTACGTGGCCTGACCCCGCCACACGCGCGGCTCAAGCCCCATCAGAACGGCATCGCCCCTTTGGCGCCGCTCGGCTCGTCAGCATTCGCGTTGCTGCTTTGCTGGTTATCGCCGCCGTGACCATGATTCGAATCGAAATTGAACATGTCGAACAGGTCGCCGAGCGCCGGTGCATTGACAGGCACGTACGGGTTGTCGTTCCGCTGGACCGGATTCGGCAGGTTGTCGCGGCTGCGCCCGGTGATGGGTGGCAGCCCCCAGTTGCGTTCGATAAACTTCGCCAACGATGCGTGGTCGGCATAGCCGTGCGCGACGCGCCCACCCTGCGAATAAGGCGACACTGCGATCATCGGAATGCGCGGGCCATCGCCGAAGAAGTCAACTGGCTGGATATAACCCGAGTCATAGTAGCCGCCGCCTTCGTCCACGGTAATCAGGATCGCAGTACTGGCCCAAAGCTTCGGATTGCTCTGCACTGAATCGACGATCTTTCGCACGAACGCCTCATACAGGCCGAACTTTGACGATGTCGGATGCCCGTCGAGCTTGCCACCCGGCTTGACGAAAGATACCGCCGGCAAGTTGCCCGCGCTGATGTCCGCATACAGGTCGGTTGTATCGGCGAGGTGCGTATCGCGGACCTGCTGGTTCGTCATGATCGACGTCTCGTACAGGAACGGGTTGCAGATATTGCAGTAGACGCTGTTCGCCGGGTTGCTGACGAACGTGTTCCAGCCTTCGCCGTAGTACTTCCACGGAATGTGACGTTCGAGCAACGTGTCGCCGATCGTGCGAACCGGTGACGGCGGGATCGTGAACGGCGACTTCGTCCTGTCGAGCACCGTACCGTCGCCGTTATAGCCCGGGTTGTAGTTGTTCAGCAGGTAGTAGTGTTGCGGCGCGCAGTTCATCTTCGGATGGTACGAGAGCGACGCCAGATACTTGCTGATCGGCCCGACACCCGCCTGGCTCGTGTCCGAGCAGTCGCTATAGCTACCGCCCGAATAGCCGTCCTGCGTGTACCAGTTGTTCGTGCCCGCCAGCGGGTTCGGATTTTCGATCTGATTCGACGGCGGCACCGTCGCATTACCGTTGCCGTCGGTGTAGTAGTAGGCATCGGCGGCGCCGACCATGATGCTGTTCGCGCCCGTGCCGCCCATCACCGGCTGATGATAGTTGTCGCTGATCGTATAGGTGCGTGCGAGCTGGGTGAAATACGGCATGTCGCCCTTGCTCGCGTTGTGGAAGCCCAGCGCGTTTGAACCTTCCTTCGTGGTCTGGTCGCTGAACGGCGTGGGTTGTGCATTGCCGTTGCTGCCCGCGCCGATGGTCGTCTCGACCCACGCGAACAGGTCCATCAGACAGCCGCTCGGGTTACCGCGGGTGGCGTGGGACACGTCGCAGTCGGACTGCTGCCAGTTCTGGTAGAAGCGGTGCACCGGACCGCCCAGGTACTCGTCATACAGCGATGTTTGCTGCGGCGATTGCAGCGGGTAAGGGCCGCTTTGCAGCGCGTTGTAGTTCGCGACGCGTGTATCCTTTGCGCCTGTCGGCAAGCCGGACGCACCAGTCAGCAACTGGCCGATGTCGGACGCTTCGAGCGATCCGCCCTCGGCCTGTGCGGCAGCATTGTACGTCGCGTATGGAGCGCCGGTCGTATCGCTCGCCGCGGTGGCCGTGCCACCGGTGTTCGGCGAAGGCAGCGTGCTGTAGGGGCTCTTGATCGATGGCGCCAACGAGAACTGTGTCGTTCCCGTCACGGTGGCCTGGTATTGGCGTGCTTTCGCGAAGTTCGGGCCCGGCGAGCCGTCTGCTTGAATGATGCCTTGCGACAGCAGGTTTTGCACCGACTGCCCGTTCGCCGGCTTGTACGTGCCAAACACGTGATCGAACGTGCGGTTTTCACCAACGATCACGATTACATGTTTGATTGGCGTTTGCGTGGAAGATTCGTTGTCTTGATCTTTCGCCGCGGCGGTGCCGGGCGATGCCGCGAACGCAAGGGCGGCGACGCCCGCGCATGCCGCGAGAACGGCTGGAACTTTTGAAACATAGCGTCGTTTGGACGCTTGGTGCTTTCTCATCTCTGCTCCGTTATTAAGGTTGACCACCTTGCCGGACCTTACTTACGGAGCATGACTACGGCGAGACAGTAATGCTTCAATTACCTTTCCACCGCGCCGTTCGACGCGCAGTGCCTGCACGTCCGTGGCAAGTGATCAGGTCGCTAATGCCTTGAAACCATTAAAAGTTCAGGCTGAGAAGGATTCGGCTGTTGCGGGTGCGCGAACCGTACGACCGTTTTTTGCGAATACTCAATTGACCTAAACAGCAAGAATCGTTTCACGATCGACTGCATCACGTTAAATTCAGTAACTTTGCTTGCCGTGTTGAAATTGGTTGTGCGAGTCCTGCTCGGGCCTTGGGTCAACTTTCGTACTTCGCTCGTCATGCAGCGATGAACGCGGCAAAAAAACAAACACCGGGCTGTTTCATTTTAATTTGCAATGTTATAACATTGCCGTCTGCAGCGCATTTCACGTTGCCCGCGCAAAAGTTCCCCCCGACATAGCGGTGGCATAGAGCAGCGCGCCCTGCGGCATCGCTTCGTACAAGGGCAAGCGAGCGATAACGCACGGGACTAACTGCGCCGTGCGATGCAACTTATTCAATAACGGCATTAAATCGATGAAACATCGCACACTTTTCTCTCACGCGGCGCTGCTGCTCTTCGCGCAAACAATAGCGGGCCACGTCTGTGCGGCGCCGAGCGACGCCTCAATAGGCGGCCTCGTCACGGATAGTCTCGGCAAGCCCGTAGCGGACGCCAACGTGGTCCTTCAAACCGCAACCGGGGCGTCGGCAGGAACAGCAAAAACCGATGCAAGCGGGCACTTCTCAGTGCAGGACGTCGCGCCGGGGACCTATGCGATCGTTGTTACCGCGACGGGCTTTGCTAGCGGGAGCAGCGTCGCCACTACCAGCCCCGCAACTGCAAGTTCCGTTACCGTCGCGCTCACAAAAAGCGACGCGATTGACGTGCAGGTCAGTGCGCAGCGCCTGGACCAGGCGCGCAACGGACTGTCGCCGGAAACCGGCAGCAGCGTGTACCGCATGACCGACGCGGACATCCGCAACATGCCGCAAGGTGAAGCGACGCCGCTCAACCAGGTCCTGCTGCAAGCGCCCGGGGTCGCACAGGATTCGTACGGCATGGTCCACGTGCGCGGCGAACACGCGAACCTGCAGTACCGGATCAACGGCATCATGATTCCGGAACCGATCTCCGGCTTCGGCCAGTCGTTCGATACCCGCATCATCGACCAGGTTGACCTGCTCACCGGCGCGCTTCCCGCACAATACGGGTTGCGGACCGCCGGCATCGTCGATATCAAGACCAAATCAGGCGAAGCGGGCAACGGGGGATCGATAGACATCTACGGCGGCAGCCACGGCACCGCGCAGACAAGCGGCAACGTGTACGGCACCCAGGGTGCGCTGACTTACTTTTTCAGCGGTTCGGCCGGGGTCAACGACCTCGGCATCGAAGCGCCGACCTCGAACGGCTCGCCGCTGCACGATCACACCCGGCAAGGCAATGCGTTCGGCTACATGTCGTACCTGATTAACCCCCTCACCCGGGTCAGCGTCGTCTTTGGCACCGCGAGCAACCAGTTCGAAATTCCGAATACACCAGGGCAACCGACCCAATTCGTGCTCAACGGCCAGACCAATTTCGATTCCGCGGCGCTCAACGAAACCCAGAGTGAACTCAACAACTTCGCGACCGTCTCGTTGCAGGGGACGAACGGCGACAAGCTCGACTATCAGGTCGCGTACTTCACGCGCTATACGCGAACGAAGTTCAACCCCGATCCGATCGGCGATCTGCTCTTTAACGGCGTCGCTTCGGAAGACTTCCGTAGCAATTGGGCCAATGGACTGCAGGGCGATACCACCTACCGGCTGAACAGTTCGCACACGCTGCGCGCCGGCGTGTATTTCGAACAGGACCGCGCGGTCGCCAGCGACAGCGTCTCGGTGTTCCCCACTGTCGATGGCGCACAGTCCTCCGACCAGCCCTTCACGATCAACAGCGCGAGCACGACGATCGGCCGGCTCTTCGGCGTCTATGTGCAAGACGAGTGGAAGGTGAACGACAAGCTCATCATCAATTACGGGCTGCGCTACGACAAAATGAACGAAGTCGTCGACGCCAGCCAGTTGAGCCCGCGCATCGGCCTGGTGTACAAGGCGACGCCGAGCACCACGCTGCATGCGGGCTACGCGCGGTACTTCACGCCTCCCCCTCTCGAACTGATCGCGCCGACCACGGTGGCGCAGTTCAACAACACGACGAACGAGGCCGCGAGTTCGCAAAATTCGCCGGTGCGACCCGAGCGCAGCCACTACTTCGATATTGGCGTAACGCAGCGCGTCAGCTCCGCCGTCACGGTGGGCGTGGATGCTTACTACAAGAAGGCGACCGATCTGCTCGACGAAGGGCAGTTCGGCACCGCCCTGATCAACACGCCGTTCAACTACCAGACCGGCCACGATTACGGCGTCGAATTCACCGCCAACTATAAGGACGAGCATTTTTCCGCGTACGCGAACCTGGCGCTCAGCCGTGCAACTGGCGAAAACATCGTCTCGGGCCAGTTCAATTTCTCACCCGATGAACTTGCGTACATCGCCAGCCATCCCGTCAATCTCGACCACGACCAGTTGATCACCGGTTCGGCGGGGATCGCCTACACGTTTGCGCGCACGACCTACAGCGCGGATACCACCTTCGGCAGCGGCCTGCGCAGCGGCTTTGCGAACACGGACCATGTGCCGTTCTATCTGAATATCAACCTCGCGGTCATCCATCACTTCCAGGCGCCCCTTATTGGCAACTTCGATGGACGCCTGGTCGTGGTCAATCTGCTCAATCGCAGCTACCAACTGCGCGACGGTTCCGGAATTGGTGTTGGCGCCCCGCAGTTCGGACCGACGCGCGCCTTCTACGCAGGCATCACGAAATACTTTTAAACTGCCCGTGCGGCATGCCGCCACGTGATCAGGAAGTCACGACATCATGAACGATTTTTCTGAACTGTTTCTCGCCGTGCGCCTGGGCGGATGGGTCATCTACCCGTTGACCGTCCTCGCGGTGGCCGGCCTTGCGATCATCCTCGAAAAGGCATATTCGCTGCACCGGTTCGCGCGAATTCCAGCCCGCATCGACCAACTGATCGAGGCCCCCGTCGTCGATTTCGCGCAAACACGCGCGCAGATCGTTGCGCTGCCCGAGCGCCATGCGCTGCGCAGCTTCGCCACGCCGATTCTCGACGGCGGCAATGCGCCGATCTGGTGGGTCGAGTCACGTGCCGAGACCGCCGCGCAGCATATCGAGCGTGCGCTGAACCGCGGGCTGTGGCTGCTCGAAACCATCGTGACGGCCGCACCTCTGCTGGGACTGCTCGGCACGATCATCGGCATGATGCACTCGTTCCGGCTGATCGGCGGACAGGGCGTCGTGAATCCGACCGGCGTGACGGGCGGCGTCGCGCAAGCGCTGATCGCCACCGCGATCGGCCTGGTGATCGCTCTTGTCGCTCTCTTCGCGTTCAATTATTTTTCCCGGCGGGTCGGCGAGCTGCTCGATCACTTCGAGCGGGTCGGCACACGGCTGATCGGGCAACGCCGGCTCGACCAGGAAAATCCGGAAGGAGAAGCGCAACGCCGGCTCGACCGGGAGCGCGCGGAAGGGCCGGCGCACTTGCGGCTCGCCGGTGAGCATGCGCCGGGGCCGCGCACGTGAAACTGAAACGCTCAAGACAGGCTCGGCGCGGGAAGATCGAAATCATCCCGATGATCGACGTGATGTTCTTTTTGCTGGCAACGTTCATGCTCGCATCGCTTTCGATGCAGCGGCTCGATTCGATGAAGATCGACTTGCCGGGCGGCCAGGCGCAACGGCTCAATCCGGACACGCCGCTCACTCTTACCGTCACGCGTGTCAATGCCATCTTCGTCAACCGCCAGCCAGTGCCGCTCGCGGCGCTAGCGGGCGAACTGCGGCCCTTGCTGAAACCGGACGGCAACCTGGTGGTTGCTGCCGACGACGCGGCGTCGCACGGCGTGGTCGTCAAGGCGATGCTCGAAGCACGGAAAGCCGGCGTACAGCACTTCCTGATCGCCGTTCACCATGAGTAACATTGGCCGCCGCAGCAACACGGCCTTGCTGGACGAACCGAAGACACGCATCGCCGTTGCGACGGCCGTCGCGTTCGGGTTGTGGTGCGCAGCGCTCGTGCTCCTCGGAGGACTGCTCGTCACGCCTGAGATCACGCCGCCGTCCCCACCGAACCTCGACGCGCAACTTGTTGAGCTGGAGCCCCCGCCGCCTCCGCCGGACAACAGCAGGCCAGCGCAGGCTGCACAGGAAAAGCCGGCGCATCCGGTACCGTCGACACCGCCAACGAACGTTGCACATGCAACACCGCCGCCGATGCATCAGGCAGCTCCCGTGCACCAGCAACCGCCCCGGCACGCTGCCGCGCCTGCATTGGCCGCGGCGCGACCTTCACCCGAGCCGGTGACGCCGCCTGCTGCGCCCTCGTCCGTCACGACGCCTTCCAATGCGCAATCCGCCGCGCCGGCATCGGCGACGTCATTGGCCAGCGACGCCAATCACCCGGCAACCGCGCCCGACGCCGCGGGCAGCGGTCATACCGGTGCTCGCGTGATCACGCAGCCGCTACCGGAAATCCCGGACGACTTGCGAGAATCCGCGTATCACGCCGTTGCGCTTGCGCGCTTTTCGATTCACCCGGACGGCTCCGTCGATGTGCAACTGCTTCAGCCGACGCAACAGCCGCGTCTGAACCAGTTGTTGCTCGCCGCGCTGCACAACTGGCGTTTCTTCCCCGCCACGGAGAACGGCAAGCCTGTCGAGAGTCATCAAGACGTTCGCGTGCATCTCGTGGTCCAGTAGCGCACGATGTTTATGAGCCGATCTGCCTCATGCGCCGGGACGGGACACGCGCATTGACGCTCAGACTTCCGCGAGCGTCGCCCGAGTGAACGCCTCGATGTTATCGAGTAGCGCGTCGAGCGCCTCTCCGGCGGCATCGACATCTCCTTCGGCGATCGCCTTCGCGACCGCGCCGTGCAGCCGGGCCATCTCCGGAATGTCCGCTGCCTGCTTGTAGTGGAAGTACCAGAATCGCCGAGCCAGGCCGTGCATCAGGCGCATCGCCGCCTCGGCGAATTCATTTCGCGCGGCAATCAGGCACAGTTCGTTGAATTCGCGGTCAAGCCGCACAAAGCTGACGTCGTCATTTCTCTTTGACGCCTCCTTGAACTCCGCAGCGAGCTGCGCGAACACATCGCGCTCCTGAGGCGTAGCACTCTTGGCCGCGCTTCTGCAAACCAGCCGCTCGACCTCCCTGCGCGTCCTCAGCAGCTTGAGCTGCTTCTTGACGTCGATCTCCGGAACCAACAGCCCGCGCTGCGGCATGATCAAGATCAGGTGCTCTCGCGATAATCGCTGAATCGCCTCGCGGATGGGCGTACGGCCGATCCCCGTCATTTCGCTAAGCGTCAGTTCCGAAACGATGGTGCCCGGCGCAAGCTGCAGCGTGACGATCGCCTCCTCGATCTGAGCGTAAGCCTGCTCGGTCAGGCTTTCCTTGCGGCCGGGCCACGCCTCGTTCGCCTTCGAGGCGCGAGCGGGCGTGGAAGAGCGCGCCCGCGGAGTATTGGGTTTAGCAGCGGCCTTGGGGGCAACGGTGCGTGCGGCCATAAGTGATACCTAACAATCGCTTGCGTGAGATATCCGTATTGTATAGCAGTTGCGTCGCAGTGTTGACGATCGGCGGTCCACCACGCGGGACAAAGCCATGCGCGTATCGCGTCCGGGCGTGCGCCGATGACCGCGAGTCACACCGGCCGGACGCGAACGCACGCGGCATCCGGCATGACCGCTAGCGCGACAGGCTTTCGAGAGAACATCCCTTGGTCTCGACACCCAGAATCAATACCACCGCCGCCGCAATCACAAAGGACAGGGCGCCGAGCGAAAAAACCCCCGACTGTCCCGCATGAGGCAAGACCATCCCGACAACGGAGGGGCCTAGCAGCGAACCAAGCCGTCCAATCGATGACGCGAATCCCGACCCAGTAGCACGGATACGCGTTGGATAGAGCTCCGGGGTATAGGCGTAGAGCACCGACCACATCCCGAAGAAAAAGAACTGCATGCAAAGGCCCGCTCCGATCAATTGGACCAACGGCGCATGCGTCGCCGCAGCCTGTCCGTAAAGATACGCAAACGCGGCGCTGCCGAGCAAGGTGAGCGCGCATGCGGGCTTTCGGCCCCACGCCTCCAGCAACCACGCGGCGCACATGAAGCCAGGAATTCCTCCGACCGATATGACGATGGTATAGAACACCGACCTGGTAACCTCGTAGCCAGCACTTTGCAGCAGCGCTCCCAACCAGGTCGTCAAACCGTAGTAGCCGAGCAACGCGAAGAACCAGAGCGACCATGTCATCAACGTGCGGCGTCCATATCCGTTTGTCCACAACTGCACGAAGCGTGAAGCGCCTGCGACCTGAGCGGCCGGAGTGGATGACACGGCCGAAACTGGCGGAAGGTCCATTCCGCGCAGGCATTTCCTGACACTCGCCTCGATGCCCGCGACAACTGCGTCGGCGTCCATCGCGCGCCCCGCACTTTCCAGCCACCGCGGAGATTCGGGAACCCAATACCGAACCGCAAATACAAAAACCGCCGGCACCGCGAGTGCAATGAAGATGCCACGCCAGCCAACCAGTGGGAGCAGGAAATAGGTAGCAATGCCCGCAGCGATGAATCCGATAGGCCAGAAGCCCTCGAGAATGGCGAGGTATCGTCCGCGGTTCCTGGCTGGTACGATCTCGGAGACAATGGACAATCCGATAGGAAACTCCATTCCCATCCCAAATCCAAGCAACACGCGAAACACCATCAGCCATTCGACGTTCGGCGCGAAGCCGCAAAGCAGACTTCCCAGCCCCCAAAATATCATGCTGACCTGAAACACCGGCTTGCGGCCATACCGGTCGGCAAGCATGCCTGCGATCGCCGCGCCGATCAGCATGCCCAGGAAGCTCGAACTGGCCAATAGCCCGGCCTGCGTCGCGCTCAGGCCGAACTCGGTCTTGATCGAACCCAACACGAACGTCATGATGCCGAGATCCATCGAGTCGAACAGCCAAGCCGTGGCTATGACCGAGAAGACCAGTTTTTGATATCGGGTAAGCGGCAGTCTCTCAAGTCGTGCCGCCACGCCGTCCCTTACGTTGACCACGTCCGGTGTATGCATTTCCATTGTCTCTCTCCAACCTGTCTCGCAGGCTTTGTGGCATATATTAATTAGATATACATAACATCTTGCCAGTTATCGCAGAACGATTACCTCCTCTCTCTTTCATTACACGACGAAATTGACTATCGATACTGCAAGGCCCCGAACAGGCCGGACGCTCTCAAACAGTTGTCATCACGCGACGTTCTTCTTCGGAAAGTTCGGGACCGTCCAGCGTCACGCGGGAATGATCGTTCCGGAACCTGGCTATCACCGGCCGCAGTTCTTCCTTGACGTATTTGTCGCTATATCCGTTGAATAGCGTTCCCACCAAACCCCGGCGCAGGTCGCTCGAGCCAATCACCCAGTCCGCAATGGGAAACGTGAGATTCATGTTGTACTTCATCATGATTCCCATGTTGTGATGCGCGGTATGGTGGCGTCGAATGGTGTTGATGAACGGCATATTGCGAACGAACCAGTTTTCGCGGACATGGCAGCAGTAGTGGAACGTCTCATAGATCAGGTACTGTGCAACCATCGTCAGGAAAACGATGTAGCCGGCATTCAGGTTGATCAGCCTCGACGCGATATAACCGAGCGCCGTGCCGCCGATACCGAGCGTGATCAGAACGCGCCACGGGAAAAATACGATGCGGAACTCGCGGGTAGTGTCGATCGTGGGTTCGAGATCGGTGAAGTACTGATGATGTTCGCGCGTGTGTCGTTCATAGATCGCGCGCAGAGCGAACACATTGATGCGGCGATGCATGACGAAGCGGTGCATGCCCCACTCCACAAAATTCCCGGCCAGGAAAACCGGAATAACCAGCAACCATTCCCATCGCGACGCGTGCAACTGCGTGAGGCAGTAGTAGATCGCCGCGACTCCGGCCAGGTACAACACGGATATATGCAGCAGCCCGTTGTAGAGCGGACTGATGTTTGCCTTGTAATTCTCACGGAACTTCCGTTGTCGTTCGGTCATCACGATGCCTCTCCTTTGTTGACTTCCAGTACTGATATATTAGTTGAATGTTAGTAGAATAAAAGATACTTTTCACTTGTTCGATGTAGGGGCTTTCCCTAGGCGGCCGTGGTAAGCATTACGTACAATCCGACCATACGCATCCTCGACATCGCAGACCGGAAACGACTTCGCAAGCCGCGTAACCGCCAGCGCATCACGGGTCAGCGAATCGAGCGAAGCCTGCGCGATTCCCAGATCCTTGAGAGTGGTCGGGATGCCCAGATTGGCAACGAGGTCGCGCAGGAATTCGGTCAATTCGCGTACGGCGTGCTCAGGACTTTCCCCGTAGATGCCGAAAATCTGGGCAATCTCTGCGGTTTCCGTCAGCCGGTAAGCAGCAAGTGCATCGACTACATAGGGAAGTACCACTGCGTTCGTGGTGCCGTGCGAGCGGTGCGTCATGCCCGCGACTGCATAGGCAACGCCGTGCACGGCGTTCAGGCCGGCGCTGCCGTATGACAGCGCCGCATAGATGCTCGCGTAGCACATGCCGGTGCGCGCTTCCACGTCGGCGCCGTTGTCGTAACAGCGCTTCAGATACCGTGCGCACAGCGATATGGCCTCTCGCGCGAAAAGCATCGTCAGCGACGAGCGGCCGCTGTATCCCGGGTCGGGATGCCCGCCTCGGTCGTATTGCGCCGAGTCGAGCGTTAGATAGGACTCGATTGCATGCGTCAATGCATCGATACCCGCGTCCGCGGTCACATGCGGTGGGCAGGTGTACGTGAACTCGGGATCGATGAGCGCAATGTGTGGACGCAGCGAGTTGTCCATGACAGCAACCTTGGTCGCATTGCCCGGATCGACCAGAATGGCTCCGGGAGTGGCTTCCGACCCCGTCCCCGCCGTGGTGGGCAGCGCGATCAACGGGATCGGCCTGTCCGCCGCCGTCAGCCCGCCGACAAAGTCGCGCACTGGCCGGCCACTCGGCAGAGTGATGCAGAGCGCCTTGGCAAGGTCAATATTGCTGCCGCCCCCAAGCGCAATGACGTGATCGGGTGCGCTGCCTCCCAGGGCGGTCCGAACGGCCTGCGTGGCGCTGTCGCAAAGCGTTGTGGTGGGGTCTGCCTCGCCTCCGTCGAACACGATTGTCTCGATACCGAGCGAAGAAGCCGATCGCACGTACTCGTCCACCCAGGGTGTCGACTTCACGAAGAAGGGATCGGTAACGAGCACGCCTTTGCGATATCCCAGACGGGCGACCAGCGCCGGAAGTTGCGAGCGCGAGCCAGCGCCGATGATCAGCCTTCCCGGAGGACAGAAATGGATAAGGTCTTCGGTTCTCATGTGAGTTCCCGGTTAGGCGTTAACGGTTGAGGAACGCGCGCATGGCGTTCGCGACCGCGTCGGTGTGTGTCACCGGCAGCGAATGACCTGCGCCGGGGAATATCTGCAAGTCCGCCCCCCGGATTTTCCCGGCGAGGGAACGCGCGCATGAACTCGGGCAATCGGTGTCGTCAGCGCCGTGCAGAATCAGCGCCGGGATGTCGAGGGAGGCCAGAATCGCACCTTGGTCACTGTTTCGGACGGCCGCCCAGGTCCGCGCAACTGCATCGTGGTCGGCCGCCTCGCGCAGTTCCAGGCGCTTTTCCCGATCTGCAATTTCCCGCATGAGCGGCTCGCCATCCGCAGCGCCTAGCCAACGCACCTCGCGTATCGAAGACGTCCCCGAGATCAGGACGACGCCTTCCGGCGCACGCGCCTCCGGTCGGGACAGGTATTCGAGCGCAACCGAGACGCCCATGCTCCATCCCGCCAGCCAATAGGACCGCTCTCCGATTGCGATATTGATCGCATCCGAAAGGTCGTCGGCGAATGCATCGAGGCCGTAATCCTCGACCGACGAGCCGCGCGCGGCGCCACCCCTTCCCCTCAGATTCGGCAGGACGAATGTCGCGTCGGCCGCCAGCTTGCGAGCGACCGGCATCCAGACCGAACGGGTGCCCTGAATACCATGCACAGCAACAACGAGGGCCTCGCCCTCGCCCGCTTTCGCAATGTCCACATCTCCTCCGAATATTGATTGTATCCAACTAACATATTACACTGGCGACAATGATATGCGTCAAGGAGTCTTTGCGCGGAGTACCCCGACGAATCACCGAACCGAGGTAAGCAATTAATGGAAAGTGTCGTGGAAGACAGCGGCGAATCGATGGCAACAGCTGCCCGAGCCCAGCGTGTGGAGAAGTTTGCAAGAGCGTTGGAACGCGAGGTGCCGGGCTGCACCTTGCTGACAGAAGAGGAAGACGTCGCGCCTTACGAGTGCGACGGCCTTGCAGCGTACCGGCAGTTGCCTTTGGGCGTCGTGCTAGCGGAGTCGGAAGCGCAGGTTCAGGGCGTACTCCGTATTTGCGCGCGCCTCGGGGTGCCGATAGTGCCCCGCGGCGCGGGCACCGGTTTGTCCGGCGGAGCCATGCCGATCCGTGAAGGTGTCGTGCTGTCTCTTGCGCGCATGCGCAAGATCACCGCTGTCGATCCGTACAGCCGCACGGCGACGCTGCAGCCGGGAGTTCGCAATCTCGCGATTTCCGAGGCTGCCGCACCTTATGGTCTCTACTACGCGCCGGATCCCTCATCGCAGGTGGCCTGCACGATCGGCGGAAACATCGCCGAGAATTCGGGCGGCGTTCACTGTTTGAAATACGGTCTCACCGTCAACAACGTAGTACGTGTGCGTGCCGTCACGATGGACGGAGAAATCTGCGAATTCGGCTCCGAGGCGCCGGATGCCCCGGGACTTGATCTGCTGGCAGTACTGATCGGCAGTGAAGGCATGTTCGCGATCGTGACCGAGGTCACTGTCCGCTTGATCCCGAAACCGCAGGTCGCACGAGTGGTGATGGCGAGTTTCGGCGACGTGGAATCGGGGGGAGACGCGGTTGCGGCGATCATTGCCGCCGGGATCATTCCGGCTGGACTCGAGATGCTCGATCGCGGGGCGACTCGGGCAGTCGAGGAGTTCGTGCACGCAGGCTATGACACGGATGCGGCAGCGATCCTTCTTTGCGAGTCGGATGGAACGGCCGATGAAGTCGCGGAAGAGATCGAACGCCTGACCAGGCTGCTTAAAGAGAGCGGCGCGACGCATGTCGAAACGTCGGCTTCCGAAGCGGAACGGCTGCGCTTCTGGTCGGGTCGCAAGAATGCGTTTCCAGCGGCGGGACGAATTTCTCCCGACTACTACTGCATGGACGGAACGATTCCGCGCCGCGCCATCGGTCGGCTTCTCCTTCGTATCAGCGAGATGGAAGCGCGATACAAGCTGCGTTGCATCAACGTATTCCATGCGGGCGACGGAAACATGCACCCGTTGATCCTGTTCAATGGCAACGACCGCGCTGAATGGCTGCGCGCCGAGGAATTCGGGGCGGATATTCTCGAGGCGTGCGTCGAATTCGGCGGAACAATCACGGGCGAGCACGGCGTGGGCATCGAAAAAATCAACTCGATGTGCGTGCAGTTCTCACCCGGCGAGCGGGATATGTTTTTTGCGGTCAAACATGCCTTCGACCCGCAACGGCTTCTCAATCCCGACAAGGGCATCCCTACCCGCGCACGCTGCGCCGAATATGGACGACTGCATGTGCGCGGCGGCGTGCTGCCCCATCCCGATATCCCGAGGTTCTGATGAACGATGTCATCGCAGATTCGACGCCCGGACCCGCCTGCGACCTGAATACCGCCGCCGCGGCCGCGCAAGAACAGTTCATCGCGACGATTCAGGAAGCCCGCGCCCGCGGCCGTAGCCTGTGTGTCCGCGGCGGCGGCTCGAAGGACTGGTATGGCGCATCTCGCACGGGAGATGTGCTCGACACCCGCGCATACCGGGGAATCGTTGCGTACGATCCCGCGGAGCTTGTCATTACCGCTCGCAGCGGCACGCTATTGGCGGAGATCGAACAGTTGCTTTCGTCGCATGGTCAGATGCTCGCGTTCGAGCCACCACACTTCGGACCAGGCGCGACGTTCGGAGGCTGTATCGCGGCGGGGCTCTCGGGACCGCGCCGCATGAGCGCCGGCGCCGTGCGCGACTTCGTGCTCGGCGCATCCATTCTCACCGGCCGCGGCGAACATCTCCGATTCGGGGGCCAGGTTATGAAGAACGTAGCGGGTTATGACGTGGCGCGACTGATGGCCGGGTCGTTGGGCACGCTCGGTTTGCTGTTGGACATATCCGTCAAGGTACTGCCGAATGCTCCGGCATCGGCCACACTCAGGCAGGAGCTGAATGCATGCGACGCCGTGCGTAAGCTGAACCACTGGGCGGGCCAGCCGTTGCCGATAACGGCGAGTTGCTGGTATGAAGGCGTATTGACGATTCGCCTCGAGGGTGCGCAGGCGGCAGTTCGCACCGCATGCGCCACGCTGGGTGGCGAGAAGCTGACAAACACGGCGGCCGACGTTTACTGGCATTCGTTGCGCGAGCAGCACCACAGGTTCTTTCGCAGCGCTGCGCCCGGCGCTACGTTGTGGCGCATCTGTGTGCCGACCACGACCGAACCCGCACAGCTACCCGACGCCGACGCGCAACTCATCGATTGGGGCGGCGGCCAGCGGTGGCTCTTCTCTCAGGACAACGATCAAAGGGTGCGCGAGCGCGCAGTTGCTTCGGGCGGTCACGCAACGCAGTTCCGGCACGCAAATCCCAACGCCGAAGTCTTCACCGCGCTTTCTGCACCCATAGCGGGTATTCACAACCGTCTTAAAGCCGCCTTCGACCCGGCGGGCGTGTTCAACCACGGACGTATGTTCGAAGGAATATAATCGTATGCAAACCGAGTTGGCTGACTTCATGCTGGGCACCGAGGACGGAGACGAGGCGCAAGCCATCATCGGGAAGTGTGTGCATTGCGGCTTCTGCACGGCCACCTGCCCGACGTATCAATTGCTCGGCGATGAGCTCGACGGCCCCCGCGGCCGGATTTACCTCATTAAGCAGATGGTCGAGGGGCAGCCCGTGACCGGGAAGACTCAGCTTCACCTGGACCGTTGCCTGACGTGCCGAAATTGTGAGACCGCCTGTCCATCGGGCGTTCAGTACAGCCGACTGCTGGACATCGGACGACGTGTGATCGAAACAAAGGTCGAGCGTCCGCTGAAACAGCGCGTGCTGCGCTATGCCCTGGCGCGCTTCGTACCCGAGCGCCCTCTGTTCGACGCTGCGATGCAGGTCGGCCGTATCGCCCGTCCCTTCCTCGGCGCCAAGCTCAAGGAAAAGATTCCCCTGGGTCAAGCTCCCCGCCTTCCACCCGTGACAAAGCACGTCCGAAAAATGCTGTTTCTTGAGGGATGCGTGCAGCCATCGATGTCACCGAATATCAACGTCGCCACCCGACGGGTTCTCGATGCGCTGGAGATAGAGCTGATCTCGCCCGTCGGCGCCGGCTGCTGCGGGGCGATTCGCCTGCATCTGTCCAGGATGGATTCGGGACTCGACGATGTGCGCAGAAACATCGACGCGTGGTGGCCCTATGTAGAACAAGGCATTGAAGCCATTGTCATGAACGCATCCGGCTGCGGCGCTACGGTCAAGGAGTACGGTCATCTCTTGCGCCACGATCCGGCTTACGCCGAGAAGGCTCACAGGATCGCCACGCTGACCAGGGATCTTGCCGAGATCCTCGCCACTCAGGAGAACAAGCTGCGGACCCTGGTCGCATCCCATGACAGGCGTCGCGTGGTTTTTCACCCGCCGTGCACGTTGCAGCACGGGCAGCGGATAAAAGGCGTTGTCGAGGGCCTGCTTCGCTCGCTCGAAATTGATGTGCAGGTTCCGTCCGACGCTCACCTCTGCTGCGGTTCGGCGGGAACCTATTCGATCTCGCAACCCGTCCTGGCTTCGCGTTTGCGCGACAACAAGCTGGCCGCGCTGGCAGCGACGAAGCCGGATGTGATCGTATCAGCGAACATCGGCTGCATCTCGCATCTCGCCGCTGCATCCATTACTCCGGTTCGGCACTGGATCGAATTGCTTGATGATATGTTGTCCCACGTTCCCGTCGGTGGGCGCGGCCACTGATCTGTTAAAGCGGTGCACAGCTACGAAGGCTGAGCGAATTGGCTTCGTCAGGAAGCGCGACCTCGCTATCGAGGACCGGCGCGCGCAGTGCGCCCGTCTGGAAATAGCCCGTGTGCGATGCGACATCGTCGCGCGCGGGCGCCTACATCACCTTCAACTGATCCGGACGTGCGGCCGCCGCCGCGGTGTGCTGTCCGCCGCTCGAAAGGTTTTGTTCCCGCAGTGAGCGAACCCATTCAGGAAAGCCTCGACGACTGAGTGAACCTTTGCCTCGACGACCGACGCCTTCGGTGGACGCATGATTCCAAGCAGGAGTTGTTGCGGAAAATCGAATGCCATCATGTCGTGAAAGAGGATGGCAGCTTCCCGTGGGTCGCAAGCACGCAGTTCCCCGCGCGTCTGGCGCTCCTCGAAGAACTTTGTCATTGCCTCGTAAAAAACACGCGGTCCCCGATCGAACCACGTCTGCCCCACTTGTGGAAAGCGACTCGATTCGGCAATGGCCAGGCGCTGCACTGCGATAGTTCGGGGATGCAGCACAGCCTTGTAGAACGTTTGCCCGATCACGGTCAACGCCTGACGCAGAGGCAGCGAGAAGCCCTCGGAGGCCAGGATTGCCCCGGATATCTCGCTGCCAAGATTTTCAAGCGCAGCGATGAAGAGACCCTCTTTGCCCTTGAAGTGCTTATAGACGTTGGATTTGGAGCCGCCTACTTCGGCAACGATCTCATCCAGGGTGACGCCGTCGTAGCCGCGCGCCAGGAACATGTCGGCTGCGGTGGTCAGTAATTCGCGGCGTCTTTGCGTCGATCTGCTCACCGGTAGACGCGATGGCAGTTTCTTTTGGGCGGGCGTCTTTCTAGGAGGCATGCAAACCTTCCTTGCGTTTTCAAACGAACTTCTGACGGATGCAGCACGTATAAACACTTGCATTTTAGCAGGCGCCAACGCCACTTATCTCCGGCGCGCCGGTAGTCAAGCCTGAACAATTTACATTCACTGCTGCTGGGTTCAGGCGTTCGCAGCAGCGACGCGGAAGCTTCAAACCTCCGGCTCGGTTCGCGCCTCCTCCGACGGACGCTTTGAAGGAAGGAGAGCGAAACCTGCAAAGGTCGCGCTTGCGTCAGCGTCATCGCGATCTTTCATAATCATACCAATTGGTACGACCTGCCCTCGGATCCCCCCTGCTAATCAATAGCCAATTTTACGCGTCTTTCTGTCATAAATGCGTGGTTTACCCCAATACCACGCCTCTATTGTCGACATCTAATATACTAGCCAAACAGTACCGGTCAGTACGATTTATGAATTTCTTGGTATCGACCGGTTTTACGCAAGTGCACTCTCAAAGATTCGACGCAATGGATGGTGTCAAAGTACAACCGGGGCTCACGGAACGGACTACTGAGGCTATCGGCGAGGTCCTGGCAGGGCGCAGAACTTCCGGACGCGGCAACTTGCTGTTTGTCGGACCGGCGGTGATCGCTTCGATCGCCTACATGGACCCCGGCAACTTCGCCACGAACCTTCAGGCAGGTGCCCGATTCGGCTACGCACTACTTTGGGTAGTGCTGGGTGCCAACGTTGTCGCGATGCTGTTCCAGGCGCTGTCGGCCAAACTGGGTATGGTCACGAATCGCAATCTCGCCGAAATGTGCCGCGAGCAGTTTCCGGCACCGCTGGTTTATGCGATGTGGGGGATCAGCGAGATCGCGGCGATGGCAACGGATCTCGCGGAGTTCCTGGGCGGCGCGATAGGTTTGTCGCTGCTTTTCCATCTGCCGTTGCTGGCCGGCATGGTGGTTACCGGAGTTATTACGTGCGCGATCCTGATGGCCGAAAAGGGCGGATTTCGTCCGATCGAGTTAATCATCGGCGGTCTTGTCGCTGCCATTGCACTGTCCTATCTGGCCGAACTGTTCATGGTTCACATAGCGTGGGGAGCCGCCGCACGCGGGACGTTCGTGCCGCACCTGCCTGACAGTGAGGCGCTGACCGTCGCGGTCGGCATGTTCGGCGCCACGGTGATGCCGCACGCCATTTATTTGCATTCCGGCCTGACGCAAAATCGCGCGCCGGCGCGCACCGATGCCGATCGCAGAAAACTGCTGCGCTTCTCCAACCTCGAGGTGATGATTGCGCTGACACTCGCGGGTCTGGTCAACATGGCAATGGTCGTCACGGCCTCCGGTGCGTTTCATGCGGGTCATCCCGACGTGGGCGACATCGAAACGGCGTATCACACCTTGACGCCCTTGCTCGGCGCTGGCGCGGCGGGTGTCTTCCTGATTGCGCTACTCGCCTCCGGTGTTTCGAGTTCGGTCGTCGGAACGATGGCGGGCCAAATGATCATGCAAGGTTTCGTCGGGTCTCGGATCCCGATCTGGCTGCGCCGGATTGCGACCATGGTGCCGGCGTTCGCGGTCGTAGCGTTCGGTGTCAACGCAACGGATGCGCTCGTTTATAGCCAGGTGGTATTGAGCTTCGCGTTGCCGGTCCCCATGATCGCATTGGTGATCTTTACGCGCCGGCGCGACATCATGGGACCGTTCGCGAACAGTCGGCTTGTGTCGGTCGCTGCGATTTCAGGCACCGTGGTGATTTTGTTTCTCAACACCATTCTCCTGCTTCAGACCTTCGGTGTGAGCATACCGGGCTTGCCTGGTGCCGGATGACCGATGACCGCATAGCGTCCGTTCGAATCAATATGCCCCAACTATTCACCAGCAAGCGAAGGAGATGCGATGATCCAGATACCTAAGACAGCCCGGCCGGCGCCATTTCAAGTGACTCGTGCGAGCCACCTGACTTTTGCAGTCCGTGACCTGGCGCGCAGCCGCGATTTCTATACGGAAGTCGTTGGCCTGGCCGTTAGCGATGAGGACAATGACACGATCTATCTACGAGGCGTTGAAGAGCGGTCACACCATAGCTTGATCCTGAAGCGCACAAATGACACGCCCTCGTGCATCAGGACCGGCCTGAGGACGTTTGACGACGAGGACCTGGATAAAGCGAAGTTCTACTTCGATAAGCGTGGAATCAAGGCTGAATTCGTCGATGCACCGTACCAGTCACGCACCCTGCATGCTTCTGACATCAGCGGAACTCCGCTAGAGTTTTGCTCCGCCATGCCGCGCGTCGAAAGGGTCGACCAGAAGTTTGAGAGTGTTCGGGGCGGTGGCGCACTTCGCTTCGATCACTACCAGGTCACTGCTCCCGACGTCCAGCTGGCGGCAAGCTTCTACGCCGATTTTGGGTTTCGAATCCTGGATTATATGGTTGTCGGAGACCAGCCCATCGGCGTCTTCCTGCACAGCAAGGATTCCCAATATGACGTCGTTTTTATCAAGCGGCCAGGACCCGAGTTGCATCATTTTGCATACGTCGTCCACGGCATCAATGAAATCATGAGGGCTTGTGATGTCGCGGGTAGCCTGGGCTTTGGCGACAACGTCGAATTCGGGCCGGGCAGGCACAGTCTGGGGCATTCGTACTATGTTTACCTGCTCGATCCGGACGGTCACCGCATCGAATTGCTGCCGCCCCCGATCTACTGCGGTGATGCGCAAGACGGGCCAATTGTCCATGACCTGACCGGCGTCTCCCGGGTAACCGAGTCGTGGGGACTACCGCCGCGTTTGACCTGGCTGAAGAACGCTTCTCCCTTCCGTGGGGTGGATCGCATAAGCCCGCCGCCAGGCGGGCCGGAGCCATCCCTGGAAGCTTATCTGGGAATGAGCTGATCTAGTTGACATAGTTGAATATCCCGTCGTTGCTCAAGAGAGCAACGACCAATCTCATTTGATAGCAATGAAGGTTTTTAGATATGGCACGTATCTCCTATGTGAGCAGAGAGACCATACCGGACGGCAGAAGCGATCTCTACGACCGGCTGATAGCAGAACGCGGTCCCAATCCCGAGCACATTTTTTTGGCGCTTGCGAACGCTCCGGCACTCACGGAGGCGGTTCTCGGAATGGCAACCGCGCTGCGCAAGCAGACCTCCTTCCCCAGAGTCTTCCGCGAACTTGCAGTCGTGACGGTAGGGATCGTGGCCAATGCGCCCTATGAGGTGGACCACCATTGGAATACGGCTTTGAGCGCGGGCGTGCGACGCGAGCAGCTCGAGAGCCTGCAGGACTTCGAGGAGTCGGAATGCTTCACCGCCGAAGAACGGGCCGTGATCCGTCTGGCGAGAGAAGTCAGCCTTGAAGGGCATGTCAAAGACAGTACGTGGGATGCTGCCGCGTTCCTCGGTCCGCAACAACGCCTCGAGCTTCTCGTGACAATCGCCTGGTACAACTGCGTCGTTCGTATTCTTCTGCCGTTGCAGATCGAAAAAGAACCGTGGTTCGTGCGCCAGTAATTTTTCCGCCTGGGTTAAGAAAGTACCGATGAAACTACTTCGCTATGGGCCTCCGGGCCAGGAACTTCCCGCCATACTCGCCGCTGATGGCTCAGTGCGCGCCTTGAGCCCGATTGTCAAAGATATCGACGAGTCCGTGCTCTCCGCTGACGGCATGCGCTTTCTCGAAGCGCTCAATCCATTGAAGCTGCCGACGGTGGAGGCCCCTGGACGCATCGGCTCGCCACTTGGCGACGTCAAGGAAATCATCGCAGTTGGGCTGAATTACCGCCAACACGCGATGGAGGCCGGCTTGCCGATCCCTTCCGAACCGGTGATCTTCTTTAAATCGACTTCGTCGATTTGCGGGCCCGGCGATGACATTCTGTTGCCACCGGGCTCCATCAACACCGACTGGGAAATCGAACTCGGGATTGTCATTGGCAGCACGGCCTCCCGCATCGATAAAACCGAGGCACGCAATTGCATTGCCGGCTACGTGATGGTCAATGACGTATCCGAACGGCAATGGCAGATCGAGCGCGGCGGTCAATGGAGCAAGGGCAAGAGCTTCGATACATTCACGACGGTTGGCCCGTGGCTGGTCAGTGCGGGAGAATTGTGCGAGCCCGGGTCGCTCGAACTGGCGCTCGATGTGAACGGCACCGCGCGTCAGCGCGGTAATACGGCCGATATGATTTTCGATATCGATACGATCGTCAGCTATTGCAGCCAGTTCATGACGTTGCGCCCGGGAACTCTCATCATTACGGGAACGCCGGCGGGCGTTGGCTTCGGCATGAAGCCGCAAACGTATTTGGCGCAGGGTGACATTGTCGAGATGTCGATAACCGGACTCGGTACGCAACGTCATTGCGTATGTGCCAGATGATTTGTCGCTCCTTGGCGCAGAACATGGACCATGAAGAAAGTTACCCTTACGTTCGATAACGGTCCGACCCCAGGCGTCACCGAGTCGATTCTGGACATCCTGGCCGAGCGCGGTATCAAATCGACGTTCTTCGTGCTTGGGAACCACATCGGCAATGCTGAGGGCGCGGCTCTGCTTGACCGGATAGTCGCGCACGAGCACAAGGTCGGCAATCACTCGTTCACTCATTCCGTCGCGTTCGGTGATAACACCGAGTCAGGTTATGCGACGCGTGAGATAGGAGACACGCAGGCGCTGATTGCCGCACGAAATATATCGGAACGGCTTTTTCGCCCTTTTGGCAATTTCGGTCTCCTGGGGCCGCATCTTCTTAGTGAAGAAGCACTGGCTTATCTGGTGGAGCACCGTTTCACGTGCGTGGCATGGAACAGTGTGCCGCACGACTGGGATGATCCTGACCATTGGGTGGAACGCTGCTTGTCCGACGTTGCCAAACAGGACTGGACGGTAGTCGTCTTGCACGATATCGAAAACGCTTCGCTGAAAAGACTGCCTGAACTACTCGACCGTCTTGAGAACGAAGGCGTCGAACTCGTTCAGTCCTTTCCGGAAGAAGTTGTGTTGATCCGGGATGGGAAGCTGACGTCGTTAAAACCCAGTCACGTGGCGGGACGCACCTGAGCTCCGTGTACCGTCCAGCGGCATGACCGCTAACGACCTGCGGCCGGCGCCTCCGCGCCTCCTTCGAAAAACGCCGCGGTGTGGTCGATGAACGCCCTCACCTTCGCGGGCAGCAGGGCGCGTCCGATGTACGCCAGGCGGACCTCCGCAGCAGTGTCGGCAATCTCGAATCCTTCCAGCAGACGAACGAGCCGTCCGGCCTTGATGTCCTGCTCAACAAGGGTGATTGGGAGTACGCCGACACCAAATCCTTCGAGCAGAACGTCGCGATTGAAAAAGGGGTTGTTCGACGTAATCTCGTAGTTGATCGGGACTGCGACGCTTTCCTGCTCCATTCGAAACGTGACGAATGGCTTGTGCATCGAAGGAGGAACGGTGACGAACACATGGTCCGCCAGGTCGGCAGGATGCCGAGGCCGAGGACGCCTGCTCAGGTAAGCTTCCGTTGTGACGACGACCAGCGGCAACCGCTGGAGAAGCCGCGTCACAGCCAGATCCGTCGCCAGCATGAAAGGCAGGACGATACCGAGGTCGTAACCGTCAGCCGTCAGGTCGACGGGCCGCTCGGTTAGCGTGACATCCACGGCGATCTTCGGATGCTTACGTTTGAAGGACAAGATCAGTGGCGCCAGCCACGTCAGCGTGGCGGACGTATGCGCGACCAGTCGAAGCACACCGGTAGGCAGTCGACCATGGCTCGCCGCGCTGGCTTCGAGGCAGTCGAGATCGTCGAGGATGCGGCAACACCCGTCGTAAAAGCGTTCCGCCGCTTCCGTCAGCGAAAACTGCCGGGTCGAGCGATGGAAGAGTCGCGCGCCCAGGCGCTCCTCCAGCGAGGCGATCGCCCGCGAAACGACTGATGGCGACAGGTCCATCATTTCCCCGGCACGCCTGAAGTTTTTGACTTCGACGATAGTCCGGAAGAGGCGCAAGCTTTCGATATATTCCATGGTTCACGTCCCGTCTGCTATCCGACGTTATGGCGGCGGGCTCCAGACGTCACAACACGTACGTCGCGCGGCCCAACTTCTTCGGCTCATCGAGACCGCGGTCGCCCATCCGCGGCAGCAAGGTATTGACCTTGCATAAAGCCCATCTATGGTGGCATTATACTCATAACTGATATACTTGTCATGTATGAAATGACAAATCAACTTCCGGCTACGAGCGTTGCTCCCGGATCCGCTTGACCGCAAGCCCGGTGCGTCACCGCACATTGGTGTCTTGCGCACGAGCCAGACCTTTCGAATGCGCGCCCTTCGACGCCTTTGCCTTATGCGACTAGTACTCTTGATCATTTTTCGCCTGATCGCGCTGACCGTGCCCAGCCTGATTCCGGCCGCCTTATGCGCAGCGACGCTGCCGCCCTTGGGCATACATGCTCCCGCTTACCAGACGCCCTCCGCGGCCGAGGAACCCGATGCATTGAGAGTGCTGAACGTGCTTCAGGATGAGCAGGACGAAATCAGACAGCGAGCGTCGAGCGCGACAAGCGATGCGCAACTGCTCGAGCTGGATGAGCTGAGCCGGCGCGTTGCCGAAGACGTCGATAGACTGATAACCACGTCATTGGAGCCCGATCGCGCGAAAACGCATGCACAGCTCGACGTACTCGGAGCGGCACCGGCTCCGGAAACTAATGCGGAAACGCCCGCGGTCACCCAACAGCGCAGCACGCTCGGCGCACGGCAGGCGCAACTCGATACTGAACTCAAGCAGGCGGGAACCATCAAGGAGAACCTCGCCAACGTAAGCGCCCAGATTGCGCGACTGCTGCACGACCACCTGAAAGGCCAATTGGCGCTTCGCTCAGGCAGCATTCTCAGCGCCGCATTCTGGGCGCCTGTGCTCCATCCGGAAGCGTCCGACCGTCAACGTCTGCGAGACTTCAATGAGCAGGTCGTGAAGCAAATCGAATCGATATTGCAACCGGACCAGCGGGTCGCGACCGCGCTGATTCTGCTGCTGGCGCTGGCTGTGACGACAATTGGCGCTCGCGTTCTCGAGGCGGCTTTAGGGTCGTTTTGCCTGCGCCGCCTTCCCGAAGGCCGGTTGCGCCGCAGCGCCATTGCGATATCGACGCTGTTTGCGACCATGATGACCGCCGTATGTGCCGTTCAGCTGGTATTTTTCGTCGTCACCCGTCAGCAGACCTTATCTCCTACCCTGCAGAGCTTCGCCGATGGACTTATCAAACATGTTCTGACCTGCGCGCTGGTCGCCGCTCTCGGCCGGGCGTTGCTCTCTACACGACATCCTTCCTGGCGCCTGCCGGTCATCGCGGACCCCGTCGCTCGCGCGCTGAGCCCTTTTCCGCGGATCCTGGCCACACTGCTGCTGTTTTGCGGAGCCGTCGAACAAATCAACAGGGCAGTCGATACCAGCTTGCAACTTACGCTTTTTACTCGTGGCCTGGTGGCGTTGGTCGTCGCGCTGACCATCGGTGCGTCGCTGCTGCGGGCAAACCGGGTACGTACTGCGCTCGCCGCTGCCGGAGAGCCCCCTGAAGCGCGCTCTACCCTTGCGGGCCTGATTCACGCCGCCGTCAGCCTCGCCGTCGGCGGTTCCCTGATTGCACTACTCTGCGGCTACGTTTCGGTCGCGCGATTCCTGACTTATGAACTCGTCTGGTTCGATATCGTGCTGTGCAGCCTCTATCTTCTGATGAAGCTTACGCATGATGTCTGCGAAAGCGCCTTTTCGCCGCGTCACGCGAGCGGCAAAACCATCAAGCATCTGTTCGGGCTGGAAGACGTCCACCTCGAACAGGTGGCAACGGTAATTTCCGGAATCGGCCGCAGCGCATTGATGCTCGCTGCAGTCATCGCACTGCTCACGGGAGGCTTGGGGACAACCCCTGCAGACCTGATCGATAGCATCCTCAACGTACTCGGCGGCGAGCGGCTGCGGGCGCTGAATATCGTTCCCGCCCATGTCCTCAGCGCCCTCCTTGCGTGCGGAGTCGGCCTGTACCTGCTTCGATCGGTGCGCAAATGGCTGGACACCGAGTTTCTGCCCAAGACGCAAATGAGTTCGGGTATGCGGGCCTCGCTACTGACGCTGTTTGCCAACGTCGGCTATGTTCTTGTCGTGTTGCAAACCCTGTCCGTGCTCGGTGTCAGATGGCACAACCTGGCGTGGATCGTCAGCGCATTGTCGGTAGGTATCGGCTTTGGGCTACAGGAGATCGTCAAAAATTTCGTCTCCGGGCTGATACTGCTTGCTGAGCGGCCGGTCAAGGTAGGCGATATCGTCAGTATTACCGGCATCGAAGGAGACATCCGGCGAATCAGCGTACGCGCAACCGAAATACAACTCGCAGACAGGTCAACGGTGATCGTTCCGAATTCGCATCTTATTTCGCAGAATGTGCGTAACGTGACGATGGGAAACTGCACACAGGGGGTCGCCACCCTCGTGCTCACGTTTGCGCTGGACATCGATCCTGAGCAGGTACGCGACATTCTTCTGGATGCCTACGTGGATCACCCATCGGTTCTCGACCATCCCGCGCCTTCGGTCATGTTCAGCCAGCTGACGTCCGACGGCATCACGCTAAGCGTCACTGGATATGTTCGCAGCCCCAGGATCGCCGCCGACACCAGGAGCGAACTGCTATTTGCAATCCTCAAACGGCTACGTGCCGCCGGGATTTCGCTGTCGAACCCTCGAACTGTGGTGGTCCAAGGGATGCGTGATACGCTCCCGGGCCATGATGTCAGTCATTTCGATCCAGAACCCGTTGACGCTCGTGCCCTGTCGGGAGCGGCCGGGAATAAATAATCATCGATCAGATTGATTGATTTGATGCGTCAACGCTTTTCGCGCAGAACATCGCGCCAGCATTAGCCGGTGCTTGCCCTATAAAGCGCGGCTTATAGACGGCGTCTCCGACTTTAATTAGCCGACCGGTCAGCACACAGATGCCTGACACCTTTGCGACGACCGCGCGCCACGTCTGGTAACCGTAGTGTCCGGAGCGCGCATCGCGCCATGAAACGATCAGTGTTTGGTCTGTCGGTTCGTCGCTCACCCTCTGCGGATCACACATTCTGAAGAGCAGCACACCATCGCACAGGCCCACCAGGCCGAGTGCGAGGGCGTCCGCCTGCAGAGGCAATGGACTGCCGTCGCGCACTGAAAACGTGCGGATGTACGTGCTGACCCGCTCGATCTTTTCATGCCGGAAGGCGTTAAAGCGCTCCTGAAACGCGGTGTCTCTGCACGCGAGTAGCATGGCCTCGACCCAAAGCGGAAAGCAGTGAAAATACCGCTTGTAGTATGCGATGGCGCGCGCCGTCATCTGCTCGCGCGCGCCGCCCTCTTCCACGATCGCCCGCAGACTGGCCTGTGCGCTATCGTGGTCCCGGCGCAGCAACTCAAGCAGCAGTTCCGGCTTACCGTCGAAGTTCGAGTAGAACGCGCCGCGCGTGTAGCCGGCCGCCTCGGCGATGTCCTCCACGCTTGTAGCGGCCAATCCCTTTTTGACGAACATCTTCCGCGCAGCCCCAAGCAGACGCTCTCGCGTCTGCTCTCTGCGCTGTGCGTGTGTCAGGCGTTCCCGCTTCATGGCATAACGTGCTGGTCAGAACGGCATCCGCGGTACCGCGTGAGTCGAACAAAGCCCGCACAGCGGGCGGAAGGCGAGTGCCACCGAAACGGAGGGACCGCTGCGCGAGTTCGACGGTGTCATGCCAACTGCTCCAAGGAGTGAGTGACACCACGAACGGCTTGACGTCGTGGCTGCGTCCATGACACCGCCCTGCATTCCGAAAACGGTGGCCGAGCAGGCTGCGCAGTTGCCGTTGGAGCTCGGCAGCGCGCTAGAACGTATAGGCGACGTTCAGGAAGACGCTAAGTGGATTGAGCCGAAGCGTCGATTTGGAAACGATCTGCGTTCCAGTCGCGGTCTGTCCGTATAACGTAAGGTTGGTCTTCACCGGCATGTAGTTGACGGAGGTTCCGACAGACCAGTGTTTTGTAATCGCGTAATTTGCGCCGAGCTCGAAGACAGGATTCCACGATGAACTGAGTGTCGCACGTGCCGAGCCGCCTGGCCCAAAGCTATCGGTAATGAACTGTTTATTGGTCGCCCGAACCTGGGTGAACCACGTATAGTTCACGCCGAGTGCCAGGAACGGACGGAATTTCGATTCGGCTGAAAACAGGTGGTATCGAAGTTCGATGGCGGGCGGCATCGGCCTTGTCGAGCCGAGGTTGCCATATTTTTGCAGTGTCCCTTCGCCAATCAGATTTACCGTTAGTGGCAGTCCCAGAAGCGTGGCGACACCAATGTTGTCCGTGACGTAGTACTCGGTGGTAATTCCCACCGTATCCGTTGAGCCGGCTTGCGCGCCACTACCAGGTAGCTGCTGATTCACCGCCATGCCGTCAACGCTTGCCACGGTTAACGGCGTTGCGTGGCCCTGTGGCGCAATGTGCAGCCATCCTGTCGAAAACGTCATGCTTCCAGCCGACTGCGCATTGGCATTGTCGGTAAGCGCAATCGAGCCGATACAAGCCGCCATACCGACAGAGTTAATCATTCGCGTGTAATTTCTCATGTGTCTCTTCCTGTCTCTTTGTCTGGAAATTTTATGAATCAGTGGCGTTGCCGTTGGAACTGCTCAATTTATTGTTTTCCGCCTTTCGTATGGCTATGGATGCCGCATGCCTCCATCAGATCAGGTCTACTAAATTTAAAACACCGTCAGGCATTTGAAATGCGGCATCGGGGCGCGTACGGGTGATTAACCTTTAATCCGGGCGCATGACCGAACACGCCCCTTTGATGCCGTGGCTCGTGTTACGTTGGCCTGCCGCGCGCCTCTATCGCTGCCGGGCTGTCTCCGTCGGTTGCTCTGCCCGTGATGGCGTCGCGGCGGTGGAGATAGAAAATGCGAACGGAAAACGCCCGAGCGCGGAAGTCGCCAATGCTACGAGCGCCGGGTCGGGAAGTTCGACGTGAATGGAAACTCCGCGGGCGTTATCTTCAGTGATGCTGACGGCTGCACCCTCGACGCGCGCCTCCACGAGTGCCCACCTTAGCGCGTCTGCCGTTTCGCGCCGTTTCAGTTCCGGCTTGAAGATCTTGCCGACGCCCGTCAGCGGCATCGCATCCACGATCCGTATCCCCTTTGGAAACGCGGCGCGTTCGTTGATCTCGTGACGCAGAAACTCGGCCAATTCCGCTTCGGTTGCGGTTTTGCCTGGCTTTAACTGCACATAGGCGACCGGCAACTCACCCGCATGCATATCGGGGCGCCCTACAGCAGCGGCGATCTGGACCGCGGGATGGCGATGCAGTGGTTCTTCGATTGCCGCAGGGTCGATGTTATGTCCGCCGCGGATAATCAACTCCTTCTTCCGGCCGGTAAGCCAGAAGTAACCGTCGGCGTCGCAGCGTCCGAGATCGCCGGTATTGAGCCAGCGCCCGCCGTCACCAGGTTCCATCCAGATGCCACTGTTCTGCTCCGGCCGGGTATAGCCAACGAACACGTTCGGGCCGGAGATAACCAGCTGGCCGACCTCATCCGCAGCGCAATCCCGTACATACCGGCCGGCTTCATCGACCACCACGGCTTTCATTGCCTGACCGGGGAGACGAAGACCAATTGAACCGACCCTGCGCTCGCCAAGCGGAGGGTTCACGCTGCTAACGCAGGTACCTTCCGTGAGGCCGTAGCCTTCAAGGATTCTTATTCCTGTACGGTCCTGGAAAGTGCGAAGTAATTCCACCGGCATGGGGGCGGCGCCGCACAGGCCATACTCGAGCGAGCTGATATCGTGCTCGCCGACCGCAACGTCCAGCAGCGATCCGTAGAGTGTCGGGACACCGCTGAAGAAGTTGATGCGGTAATGCTCGACAATTTGCCAGAAGCGCTTTACAACGCCCTCGCCCCGATAACCTTGCGGTGTGCCGAGCACAATGTGGGCACCACGCGAGAACGCCAGCAGACCTGTCACCAGCACGGCGTTGACGTGGAAAAGCGGCAATCCGCAAAAAATCGTTTTCCCCGGACCAATGCTTTCGCCTAAGAATTGACCCGCGTTGCACGCATTGGCCACCTCGTTGCCGTGCCGGCGAATCGCGATCTTCGGCAGCCCCGTGGTGCCGCCCGTGCTGAAGAAGGACGATACATCATCGGTGCACGCTCGACGCGCGCTGCTGAGCGCTACCCCGGACTCCCGCGCGATTGCCGTGTTGAAATCGTGGATGCCGATATGCGAAGGAACGGCACTGTGAACGCCGCCGGGCCCATGCAATTTCGAACACTCGGCACGTTGAAGCATCCGGGCCGCAAATCGCTGCTCGCCTGGCATGCGGTCGGCCGGATTCACGAGCACCAGATCCTGCAGGCAAGGGAGCTTGTGCAGCACCGCTTGCACCTTCTGCCAAACGTCGGTGCCGGGGAATGGCGCCAGGGTGACGAGCACGCTCGCGCCTGAAGCGTTGAGCAGTTCGCCGAGGGCTTCGCTCTCAAGCAGCGGATTGATCGCGCAGACAATCCCGGCGGCTTCCCCGCCCCAGATCACGAAGTGCGTTTCAGGGAGGTTGGGCAGAACGTATGCGACAACCGAGTCGCGCTGTAAGCCCAGGCGTGCAAACATGTTCGCGGTTCGCGTGATATCACGCACGAGTTCGCTATACGTCCAGCACTCAGCGTCCCGGTGGTCGTCGGCGGTTGCAAAGAACGAAAGTGCGGGTGCCGACGGATTGATGGCCGCTCCCCGGCAGATCATCTCGTAGGTGCTCGACGGGAGATCCGCTGGCTGCCCTTGCGCTTCGATGGCAAGGACGTCGTCTATGGTTGCGATGCCTTTCATGCGACCTCGTCCACGACGACGTTACGTTGCACGCCGAGATTGATGGAGCGGTCGTAGCTGACGATATGCGCCTCCACGACGTCGCCCACCCGCAGGTACTGCGGCCTTTCCTCTTGCAGCTTCAAGAAAAGACGCCATTTTTCCGCTTCAGGCAGTTGCGCCGCGGCGCGCTGCTTTTCGGGTGACGGAATACTCAGTGCACAGCCGGCGGGCGTGCCCGTCGCGAGCAGATCCCCGGTGCGCAGGTCGTGTACGCGGGAAAGCTCCGTCAAGGTCTCTGCCGGACCGTAGACGAGACCCGAAGTGGAGTCGTTCTGGCGGACGGTTCCGTTTACCGTCAGCGTCAGCACGAGCTCCTTTAACTTCGAAATATCATGTTTCTCAAGGAGGCAAAGGTAAGGACCGACGGGGCCGAACGTACGATAGCTCTTGCCCTTGTAGAACTGCATCTGCGGAATCTGGATGTCACGCGCGGAATAATCGTTGACGATTACGGCACCGGCGATGTAGTCATGCAGGTTCTCATCGGTGACCGTTTCGCGGGACGTGACGTCGCGTTTGAGGACAAGACCGAGTTCGATCTCGTAGTCGAGGAACTGCACCTCGTTTGGCTTCACCACGGGCGAGTCGGCCGGAACGATGCAGCTCGTTGCCTTCGTGAAGATCATGTTGAATTTCTTCACATCCGGGTCCATGCCGGACTCGATCATATGCTGGCGGTAATTCGCCCCCTGGCAGATGAACTGCTGATTGGCGGTCACGGGCGACAGCCATTGCACCTCCGATTCGGATAGCGTAGGACCGCTCAGCTGGGACAACCGCTCAACCGGATTGGCCTCGATAAACCCGGCGGTCGACTCGAACTCGCCGGGAATCGGCGTGATAGCGCCATTAGCGACCACGCCCCACTGGGCGCGGCCGTGATGTCTGTAATGCAGAACGTGAAGTGCCATTGATAGATCTCCGGATTCTATGGAAGGGTTTGGTTCAAGCGAAAAGCTTTGCCAGCGTGCGCAGCTTGCTCAGCGTCAGGTCGGGGCTGCGGCGCAGATTCCTGAGCAGCGCGACGATGCTTGCAGGTGTGAATCTGGGCTTCGTGAAACTGCGCGGCATCGTCGGTCCCCATTGCGCCATTGCTTCGCGACTCACCGCGTGAACGCCCACCGGCGTATCGACCGTAAAGAGATCGCCGTCGCAATAGTGCTCGTGCTTGTCGCCCAACGGGTCCTGCCAGTAGTCGAAGATCTGGCTGCCCAGGATATGCCGGCCGATTCCCCACGCGTGCGTCCAACCCTTGTCGCGCAGGACGCGCTGGCCCATACCGACCGCGTCGGCGTCGACGACTTCGTACGCGCTATGGCTGTAGGTGGGCGCGAATCCTTGTGCAAGCGCCAGCGTATGGTGATCGGCCGGTTTGTCGCCGAGGTCGAGCCGCATGAACGCGACGATGGGCGAGCCATCGGGAAGCACCTGCACATCGCTTGGGATGAAGCCGAAATGCCGCGTATACCATGCGCAGGTTTCCTGATAGTCGGCGAGTTCGAGCACGACATGTCCGAGCCGGATAACTTCGGGCGCGCACTCGGGCGGCCGCTGCGTCCCGTTAATGCGGACGGCCGCATCCACGGAGTTGAACGGCAATGGCGGCCGATGGGATAGCGCCGAAGCCGGCGCCTGGCCCCATATTGCATCGACGCGAAAGCCGGAAGGGTCGGTCAACCGTACGATATAGCCGCCGCCGGGCAAGTGCGACCGTTCGGCCTCAGAGGCGCCAGGCACCTTCGCAAGCGCATCGAGATCGGCCCTTCTGTCGACCCGCAGCCCAAAACCGACGAACCGGGGTTTCGGCGCCTTTCGGACGACGTAGCAGAAATGCGAAGCAGCCGTTCCCCGCAGTAGGAGAAGCGCTTCGCTGCGCGATACGGTTCGGAGCCCGAAGTCATTAAGAAATTGCTCGGCTTTCTCGAGATCTGGCCGGTCGAATATCAGATAGGCCAACGCAGACGCTTTCGTCGTCGGATCAAGGTGGCGGGTCGGCTGTGCAGTAGTCAGTTTCATGGCGAGAAGAAAATCAGGCGGTTCGAATAGCGGTCTCGGCTTCCACTGCCGGCGCGCTCACGGGATTACCCAGCAAGGCAAGACTCTCGCGCACGATACGGTTCACGTCGGTAGCCGCACCGTCGTGGACGATCGTCTTGTCGGGCCGGACTACCGCAACCCACCCGACGGGCACCAGCCCCGGAAGAAATACGCCTTCGAGGTCTTCCCAGCTGTCGCGCGGGGCAAGATGCAGCCGTTGCCCCCGATGGGCAATCTGCACGACGCGCCCTCCGGCACGCGCAAACGCTGCGGCCGTCGCGTGCTCGAGCACAGCCGCCGCATCCACGCCAAACCCGATCAGCGTGAGGCCCTGCCCGAACACGTCGTCGGAGAGACGCATGGCGCTATCGGAACCCCTCACCCAGCCTTGCGCGACGACAGCACCGCGAACCAGCCTGGTCGACGAGCGGCCCTTGACGAACAGCCCGCTGCGAAATGCGTTCTTCGGCTTGATCTGCAGTTCCTCGAATTGCGCACGCAGGCGAGGCACCAGTCTCGTCAGGCGCATCAACCCATGAGTGAACAGCGCAACGGCGCCACTTCGCGGCATGACGAGCCGGCCCATGAATTTTGCGAGGTTGATCATCGCCTTCGCATGCGGGCGCCGCTCCTCGTCATAGGTGTCGAGAATCCTTGGGTCGGCATGTCCGTGCACCACCCATGCCAATTTCCAGCAAAGATTGGCGGCGTCCCGAAGACCTGCTACCAGCCCCTGCCCGACGAATGGCGGCGTGATGTGGGCCGCGTCGCCAGCGAGAAACACGCGCCCCTTGCTGAATGCGTCGACGGTGCGCGCATGGAAGCGATACACGGCCTTGCGCTCGATGATCATGTCTTCGACGTTGCCCCATGGAGAGAGCAACTCCCGGATGCGCGACTCGGATTCCATGTCCTCGCGGCGCTCGCCGGGCTGCAGCATGAATTCCCAGCGTTCGCGGCTGCCAGGCGCCACCATATGCGGGATCGGTCGACGGTGATCGCAGATGAACTCGATGTGATCGATCGGACGAGGTACGTGGCGGGCATCGACGATCAGCCAGTCTTCGGCGAACGTCTTGCCTTTGAATTCCTGCCCAATGAGCTGCCTCACCAGCGAATTCGCACCGTCCGCACCGACCAGGTAGCGAGCCTGAACCACATGAGTACACCCGTGCCCAAGGTTCAGCGTTACGCGTACGTGATCGTCCTCCTCCGTGAAGCCCTGGAGTTCGACTCCCAGCGCGATATGCGCGCAGTCATATGTCTTCAGTCGATCGCGCAGGCACCGCTCGAGATCCGGCTGGTAGAAGGTGACAAGCTTCGGATGGCCATCCAGGCTGCCCAGCGAATTCACCCTGCCGAACAGGCCCAGCATAGGCGACATCATGCGGACGTACGGTATGGCGACCGTCTCGAAATCGCGCTCGGCAATCCCGGCAAGCTGAAGGATGCGCAGCGCCTCGTTATCGAGCGCGATCGCACGCGGCGCCATGAATATTTCACGCGACTTGTCTACCACCATGACCTTGACGCCATGCCTTGCAAGCAGATTGGCAATCGTTGCACCCACCGGTCCGCAACCCACCAATAAAACATCCACCGCCGGCGGCAATGCCTCGATCGGCGCACGCTCCTCGCCATGCCGGCTGTGACGCACGGCACCATTGTTTCCTGCTGTCTCCACAGTCACTCCATCTGTTGTTTTGTTAGACCGGCAGCTCGTCCGCCGTTAATGACATTAAAGTCATCGCTGAGCATTTTGTCAATATAGACATTTGAATCTATACTCGGGTATGACCAAATCTGGACCGATCATGCCGAACACTCCAAATCGCCGGACCGCAAAGCGTCCTACCCATGCGGCCCCAGTCTCCCCGGTTGCCGTTCCTGAAGAACGCGAGCCGCGCGGTGCGCGCCGCAAGCGCGAAACGCGCGCCCGCCTGCTCGACGCTGCGCTCAGGCTGATGGCGGAAAAGGGTATGGAGGGTGTAGCGATCAACGAAATCACCGAGGCCGCCGACGTGGGCTTTGGCTCGTTCTACAACCATTTCGAATCGAAGGAGGCGATTTACGCGACGCTTGTCGATGACGTGTTCGAGGATTTCGCGGACACGCTGGATCGCCTTGCCGTTGGCCTTTCCGACCCGGCCGAGGTGATCGCCGTCTCGGTGCGCCATACCGTGATGCGTGCGCGGCGCGACCCCGTGTGGGGACGTTTCCTGATACGTGAAGGGTTTTCGGCGCGCGCGATGAGCCGCGGACTGGGCCAGCGGCTGTTACGCGATATCGGCACCGGTATTGCCGCGAAGCGCTTCGTGGTCGCCGACCCGTTCATCGGTTTTCTTTCGGTGGGCGGCACGGTCCTCTCTGCCATTGCTGCCGAGCTGAACTTCGTCGTTCCGGGCGCACCGGCGGCAGGGGCACTCAAGGAGCTGGGCTTTAGCGGAGAGCATTTCCCCGAGCGTACTGCAGCCATGCTGCTGCAGACACTCGGGCTCAAGCGCGCGGAGGCGGAGAAGATTGCAGCGCGTCCGCTGCCCGTCGTCGAGGAGGCCATCGAAGCGGATTGAGCCTGGATCGCAAACCGCGCATACCCAACAGACGACCCGGTGAATGGTTCATCGCGCCGGGCCGAGAACCGGCACATTCATTCCGGTATCAGATCCACCCGCCAGCGACGGGCACGACAACGTCGCCTTCCTCGTTGTGCCGGGCGTGCCGGCGAGCCGAATCGGGCGTACTGTCGACGCCGCTGAAAATTCCCGGACGCCCTCGGCAATTTGCGCCGCGATTCTTCTTATTGCTTGTCGATGGCCATCGACGACCGCGTTGTAGCCCGCCGACACGGGCTGACTGACTATGCTGTGGCAGGTCAACGTTTCCCGGTCATCCGACCTGCGCACGCTCCATACGGCATCAATCAGCGCGCGTGAGCCCGGCCACGATTCGAAACGCTGTACGTCGACGGAAACCTGATACACGGGCGGTGCGACCTCGTGTACGTCAAGCGCGCTTGCCTGCCGTGTCAGGGCAGCCAGCAGCGCATTGCGGATTTCATCGGGAAGCGGCGACGCCCATCGGTCGTCCTCCAATACCTTCACCTGGGCCGCATTCAGCTGTACCACGAGCTGGCTCCTCGCCACCGCAACGGGCACCTTGACCGGGCGCATGTCAATCAGAAAGGCGGGGCTCGCCGTACGGTTTCCAATTGTCGAATCGCTGTCTGTGCCAAGTGTATAGAAGCGCGCCGGCGGGGAAGCACACGCTGTCAGCACAGCCAGAGCGATGCCCGACACCATCCGCACCATCGCGCGCCACGAGCGGGATTGAATCAGTTTCACGGCATGTCTCCTTTCTTGCCGAACAGCAGCGCCTGCGGATGACGTTCAAGATAGTCCGCGAGCGCGTTGAGGGATTGCAGGGTGCGCGTCAGTTCCTGCATTGCATCCTGCACATCCGACTGCATGGGTGCGGCCTGCTGGAGCGTCGCTTCAGCAGTGCCGAAGGTTCGTTGCGCCGCTGCCAGCGTGTCGCGAGCCTGCGGAACGACCTCCGTGTCCAGGTGCCCGAACAGCTTGTTGGCGTTTTCCAGTGCGCCATTCAGGTTGGCTCCGATTTTGTCGAACGGCACCTGATTCAGTTTCCTGGCAATGTCCGCGATCTGCACCTGCAGTTCATCGAGCGTGTTGGGCACGGTCGGCAGTACGATCGGGTTTTTGTGGACATCGAAGGTTGCCCGAGGCGCTTTCGGGAACATGTCAAGCGCCACATAAAGCTGCCCGGTCAAGAGGTTTCCGGTTCGCAACTGGCCGCGCAGCCCTTCCATGACGAGGTGTTGCAGCATCTCGTGCCCGCCCGGCGTGTCCGGAGCGGGCAGCGCCTCGCTGGAGCGCCGGCTGAGTCGATCGGGATAAAGCGCCATGGACACCTTCATGCTGAAACTCTTTTCCTTTTCGTTGTACTCGATACCGATATCCGTCACTTGCCCCAGCGCGATCCCGCGAAGGTCGACAGGTGCGCCGACGGACAGTCCACGCAGCGACTGGTTGAACCTCATCACCACATTGAGCGGCATGCCGTCGGGCTCGCGCATCGCATCCGGCTCGTCCGGTGCGAGTCGAAACACGGCCTTGTCAGCGGCCGGTTGTCCGGCGTCCTGGCCTGGTGGCGACTGGAACGCCAGGCCTCCGACGAGCACCGTCGCCAGAGATTGCGTATTGAGCTTCAGTCCATTCGAGTCGAGACGAAGATCGACGCCGCTCGCATGCCACCACCGCGCATTGGTCCCGACGTACTGGTCGAACGGGGCCTTGACGAAAACATTGACGATTACACCGGCGCCGTGCGGATCGAGAGAGAAGCCAACCACCTGCCCCACCTGGATGCGATGGTAGAAAATGGGGGCGCCGATATCGATCGAGCCCAATGACTCCCCTCGCAACGTGTACTGATGCCCCGGCTGGCCGGAAGTGACGATGGGCGGATTTTCGAGGCCGACAAACGCGGTTTGCCTTTCTGTCGATCGCCCGATGTCAACGCCGATATACGCGCCGGAGAGCAACGTACCGAGGCCCGAGATGCCGTTAGCGCCCACCCGCGGGCGAACGACCCAGAAGCGCGCGCCGCGGGTGGCGAATTTTTCGGCGTCCCTGGCGAGCTGGACGTTCACGATGACATGCCGGAGATCCTTTGACAGCGTAATGGCCTGTATCGAGCCGATTTCGACATCCTTGTATTTGACCTTCGTCTTGCCCGCCTCCATGCCCTCTGCGTTATCGAATATGACGGTCACCGTCGGTCCTTTTTCGGTAACGGATTTGACCACCAGCGCTATGCCAATCAGCGCGGAGATCAGCGGGACTAACCAGATCAGGGAGGGAAGCCAACGTTTTCGCGGCTTGATTTCAGGGCCGGGGGGATTGAGAAAATGCATCGTTCGGGGACTATTCCACAGGTTTCAGTTTATTGGAGGCGTTGGAGCCGCGAAGCTGCTTTCATTCGTGTCGTGAAGGACTCGCCGTCCGGGACTTAACGTTGTCCCAGATCAGCCGCGGATCAAACTGATGCGACGCGAGCATGGTCAGGATCACCACCGCTCCGAAAGCGAGCGCGCCCGGACCCGCTGTGATGACGGCAAACGAGCCAAAGTGCACCAGCGCGACCGTCAGTGCTACAACGAAGACATCGAGCATCGACCAGCGGCCAATGCGTTCGACGAGCCGGTGCAGCCTTGCGCGTTCAAGCGGCTGCCAGGCAGACTCCCGGCAAGCGGCCACGGTCTGCAGCGTGAGAATGGCGAGCTTGAGCATCGGCACCACGACACTGGCAACGAAGACGACGACAGCCAGCGGCCAGTCTCCCGATGTCCAGAAGTACGCGACACCACCAAGAATCGTGTCGTCCTCGGAGCGGCCCAGTGACGAGGCGTGCATGATCGGCAAGAGATTCGCCGGAACGTAGAGAAGCGCGGCGGCAAGAAGCAGACTCAAGGTGCGCGTCAAGCTATCCGGACGCCGCTCGTGCAGCACGGATTCGCATCGCGAGCAGCGTGGGTGTGGCTGACGCCCGATATGCGTCTGGATAAGGCCACAGGTATGACAGGCAATAAGGCCGGCATGTTTTGCCGTGGTGTGAACCACTGAGCGGTTTTTCCACGCATCGGACGCCCGGCCCAGACCGGCGCGCCTATGACTTACCCTCGCCCAACGAACGCCGGCCGGTCCGCGAAGCTTCATTTCGTCGCGAATTTCCCAGAGCCTGCCCGGGTCGAACGCGGCGACAATGCCGAGCATCAAGGTCAGCGCACCAAAGGCGAAGAGTCCTGTGCCGGGAATCACCTGGGCGATGCTCACCATTTTTACGATCGTGATGAGCACGCCCAGCATGAACACCTCGACCATGCCCCATGGCCGAACCAGTTGCACGACGCGAAGCATCCTGTTGAAGTGAGGCGGAAGCTTGCCGATGCGAAGCGGAACCAGCACATAGAGAAAGGCGAGCAGTTCAATCAGCGGGAACAGGATGGCCGAGCAGAACACCATCATTGCGACGAGGCGCATATGATCTGTCCACAACGACCGCACGGCGCCGAACAGCGTGGCCTCGGACGCCATTCCGTTAGCCTTGAGTGCTATGACGGGGAAAGCCTGCGCTATAAAAAAGGTAATCAACGCTGCAACGGCCACCGCGCAAATCCAGTCGAGCGGCAGGCCGGCGCCGTGTATTCCTTTCAGGCTCGCGCCACAGCGCGAACAACACGCAACCTGTCCTGTCACACCCGGCGGCTTGCGAAACAGCAAGTCGCATTCGTGGCAGGCAATCAGTTTCTGATATTCCATACGGGGAACCGACGAAGATGAAGTTCCGGTGTCATTCGACGTAGATGAAATGACGGCTCGGTTTTTCGGATACCGAACTAACACCGTCTGACTTTTCGCACAGCCGGTCAGGGAGAGCGACCCGATTCACCGGGCCGCTCAACCGGCACTCATCGACGCACGATCATTCCTTTAGCGTTGCTTGCGGCTGACCGGCAGGCAGTTCGCCCATCGCCTGGAACAGCGCGGCGGTATCGCTCATGCGCTGGCTTGCTGCGCGGACGGCGTTGATCTGTGCACTGAGAAACCGCTGCTCGCTGGCATGCTCTGCCGTTGAAGGCAGGGAGCCCATGCGGCGGCGCGACGCCGTATCGTCGAATGCCGCTTGCGCCGCCTGTGCCGCTGTTTCGGTAGATGCCAGCGTCTGCGCGTCGTTATCCAGTCCGGCCAGCGAATTCGCGACATCCTGGAACGCCGACAGCACCGTCGACTTGTAGTGCAGAACCGCCGCATCGTAGGCATCGATCGAGGCTCTGCGCTGCGCGAACAACGCGCCGCCATGGAAGATCGGCTGCGACAGGCTCGCACCGATCGCCCAGAGCCCGCCCGCGCCCGAGAGCACCGCGGGCCAGCTGAAGCCGCCGCGGCCCATCGAGCCCGTCAGCGACAGGCTCGGAAACATCTGCGCGGTCGCGGCCCCAACGTCGGCAGCGGCGGCCTTCACGGCGGCGTCGGCCGCCTGAATGTCCGGACGCGAACGCAAAAGATCCGACGGCACGGCGACCGGCACATGATCGGGCAACGACAGGCTGTCGAGTGCGGGAACGCCCGGGGCGTTATCCGGCGTGCGGCCCATCAACACCGCTAGCGCGTGGATCGCGCAGGCGCGCTGCTGACGCAAACCCGGCAGCGTCGCCGCTACGGAAGCAGCGTCCTGCGTCGACGCGAACGCCTGCGCGCGCGACACTGAGCCGAGCGCGTACCGCTGCTGGTCCTCGCCGGCAGCCTCATTGGCCACGGCGACGAGCCGTTCGGTGAGCGCGATCTGCCGGTCGAGCGCCGCCACATTGATCGCCGTGCCGACGATGTTGGCGGCGAGCGCGCGCCGGGCCGCTTCCAGTTCATACGCCTGCACGTTCACGCGAGCGGCGCTCGCCGAGTTCGTGTAACGCGTCTGGCCGAAGAGGTCGAACGTGTAGTGCGCCTGAAGCTGTCCGGCGAAAAAGTTGTATTGCACCTCCTGAGGGCCGATCCCCGGCGCGACCGGCGAACGCGCGCGTTCGACCTGGGCGGCACCGTCGATTGAAGGCAGCGTGGAGGCGCCGACCTGCGCGCGCAGTTCCTCTTGCGCGGCCGCAAGGGTTCGCTGCGCACCTGCAAGCGTCGGGCTGTTGCGCAAGCCTTCGTCGACGAGCGCATCGAGCGCGTCGGACCGGTAAAGCCGCCACCATTGCGGCACCGACGTGGCGCCGATATCGAACTGCTGCGCGACACCGCCCGCGGCAACAGTCTTCGAGGGTTGCGCCTGTGCGCCGTAATGCTCGGGCGAAGGCATCGCCGGCGGTTCGCCGCCGGGGCCGAACGAGCAGGCCGTCAGTGCGAGTGCCGTAGCCACGGCGAGAACGGATGTCTTATAGGCAAGGTTCATGATCAAATCTCCGTACGCTCGACGACGACCTGTTGCATCCCGCGCTCGTCGCGCCGGACCCTGAAGCACGTCGCATAGAGCGCCGGCAGGAAGAAAATGGTCAGGACCGTGGCGATTGTGATACCCCCCATCAGCGCGGTTGCCATGGGCCCGAAGAACGCCGAGCGCAAGAGCGGAATCAGCGCGAGCACGGCGGCGGCGGCCGTCAGCATGATCGGCCTGAAGCGCCTCACCGTTGCACCGATGATCGCGTCGAAGCGCGCGTGCCCCGCCGCGATATCCTGGTCGATCTGGTCGACCAGAATCACGGAGTTACGCATGATGATGCCGAACATGGCAATCACGCCGAGCAACGCGACGAAACCAAACGGCTTGCCGAACAGGAGCAGCGCGGCGACGACGCCGATCAGCCCGAGCGGCGCTGTCAGCACGACGATAAAAGTCCGCGAGAAGCTCTTCAGCTGGATCATCAGCAGCGTCAACACGGCGATGATCATCAGCGGCATCTCGGCGTTGATCGAGGTCTGGCCTTTCACGCTTTCTTCGACCGCGCCACCCACCGCGATACGATAGCCGACCGGCAACCGGGCTTGTTCCCCGGCAAGCGCGTGCTCGATATCGCGGGTGACGTCGATGCCCTGCGCGTCGCCCCGAAGGTCGGCCTGCACCGTGATCGTCGGCTGCCGGTCGCGCTGCCAGATCACGCCGTATTCGAGCGTGTTCCGAACGTGTCCGAGAGAGCCGAGCGGTACCGGGCCGTTCGGCGTTGGAATCGCGAGGCTCGTGAGCTTCGCCGGATCGACACGCTCGCTCTTCGGCGCACGCAGATCGACGTTGATCAGCTTGTCGCGCTCACGGAACTGTGTAACCGTGTATCCGGAGAGCGTCATGGCCAGGAAGTTCGATACGTCCTGCGACGAGACGCCAAGCTGGCGCGCCCTGTTCTGATCGATCTCGAACGAGATCGACCGTTCCGCCGGCTCGTCCCAGTCGAACTGGACGTCGCGCGTGCGGGAATCGGCACGGACCTTGTCGGCGACCTTTTCGGCAATCGAGCGCACGGTCGCTATATCGCTGCCGCTCACCCGGAACTTGATCGGGAAACCCACGGGCGGACCATTCTCGAGCCGCGCCACACGCGTGCGCACGCCGGAGAACTCTTTCCCGAGTTTGGCATCGAGCCAGTGCATCAACTCGTCACGGTTTTCGACGCTTTTGGCCGTGATCACGAACTGCGCGAAGTTAGGCTGCTGAAGCTGCTGATCGAGCGGCAGATAAAAGCGCGGTGCGCCAGTGCCCACAAAGTCGACAAAGTGCTCGATCTCGGGCTTGCCGTCGAGCGCCTTTTCCAGGCGCTTCGCTTCACGCAGCGTCGCCTGGAACGAGGCGCCTTCCGGCAGTCGCAGGTCCACGAGCAGCTCAGGCCGTTCCGAGTTCGGGAAGAATTGTTGCGGCACGCGCGTGAAGGCCGCCATCGCGAACGCGAAGAGCACGGCGGTGACGCCGAGCACGGCCCAGCGACGCTCGATACACCACGTGACCCAACCCGAAAGACGCTGGTAGAAACCGGTGTTGTAAACATCGTGCTCGTGGTGATGTCCGCCACCTTCCTGGCCCTTGCGCTCGGGCAGCATGTGGTAGCCCAGCAACGGGACCAGCACGACAGCAGCGAACCACGAAACGATCAGCGAAATAGCCGACACTTCGAAGATCGAGCGCGTATATTCGCCTGTGCTCGACTTCGCGAGCGCGATCGGCAGGAAACCCGATACCGTCACGAGGGTGCCGGTTAACATCGGAAATGCCGTGCTTGAATACGCGAACGCCGCCGCGCGCATGCGGCTCCAGCCCTGCTCGAGCTTCACGGCCATCATTTCGACCGCAATGATCGCGTCGTCGACGAGCAAGCCCAGCGCGAGCACGAGCGTGCCGAGCGAGACCTTGTCCAGGCCGATATTGAACACATGCATGCACAGCGCCGTCATGGCGAGCACGATCGGAATCGTGATCACGACGATCATGCCGGTGCGCAGACCGAGCGAAACGAGGCTGACGACGAGCACGATCGCTACCGCTTCGCCGACCGACCTGACGAACTCGTCCACCGAGTGCTTCACCGCGTGAGGCATGCTCGACACGGGAGCCAGCTTGAGCCCGGCCGGCAGCGTCGCCTGCAGTTCGGCGGCTTTCGCGTCGAGCGCCTTGCCGAGGCTGACCACGTCGCCGCCCTTTTGCATCGTCAGGCCGATGCCGAGCACTGCCTGCCCCCCGACGCGCATCTGGGTGACGGGCGGATCGTCATAGCCGCGCGTGATCTTCGCGATGTCACCGAGCCGGAACGAACGTTTGTTCACGGTGATGAGCGTGTCGGCGAGCGCCTGCACGTCCTTGAACGCGCCGCTCGGTCGCACGAACACACGATCGTCCGCCGTCGTAATGGTGCCGACCGGCGCCACGGTATTCTGTGCGTCGATGGCCTGGGCGAGCTGCTGCGGCGTGATGGAAAGCCGCGTCAGCGCCGCATTCGATATCTCGACGAAGATGTGCTGGTCCGGGTCGCCAAAGTAGTCGACCTTGGCGACACCGGGCACGCGCAGCAGGACCGTGCGCAACTGATCCGCGTAGTCGTGCAGTTGCGCAGGTGTAAAGCCGTCGCCTTCAAGCGCATAGATGTTCGTGTAGACGTCGCCGAACTCGTCGTTGAAGAACGGTCCAACCGTCCCCTTGGGCAGCGTCGCCGCGATGTCGCCCACTTTCTTGCGCACCTGGTACCAGGTCTCCGGGACCTCCTTGACCGGGGCCGAGTCCTTCATGGCGAAGAAGATCATCGACTCGCCGGGCCGCGAGTAGCTCTTGACGTTATCGACATACGGCGCCGCCTGCAACTGACGGCCGATCCGGTCCGTGATCTGTTCCTGTACCTCGCGGGCGGTCGCGCCCGGCCAGTAAGTCTTGACCACCATGGTACGGAACGTGAACGGCGGGTCCTCAGACTGAGCGAGCTGCGTATAACCGATCACGCCGAACAGGGTTGCAAGCCCGATCAGGAAAATCACGAGCTGCTGATGGCGCAACGCCCATGCGGACAGATTGAAGCCGTCTTCGCCATGTGCCTCGGCGCCGGACGGGGTGACGGGTGCGCTGTCGCGCGCGGTTTCACGATCTCGGGCGTTCATGACGAAAAATCCTCGGGATGCAACGGAGCCACCACTTGCACATGCTGGTTCGCGGTCACTGCGTGCACGCCTTGCATGACGATGCGGTCGCCGTCGTGCAGGCCGCCAGTGACGGAAACCGTGCGCTCGTCGTAGCGCGCGATGCTGACAGGGCGCAGCTCGAGCGTGTCGCTGCCGGCGCGCACTACCCACACGGCAGGGTCCTCGCCTTTGTGAAAGAGCGCCGTCACCGGCAGCGCGAACGGACGCGCCGCGGTCGCGTCGCCGACGGCGTCGAACGCAACATTGGCCGTCATGCCGAGGCGAACTTCCGGGCTCGGCGCGGCCAGCGTCAGCTTCACGCGCCAGGTGCGGCTTTGCGGGTCGGCGGCGGGCGATACCTCGCGCACACGCGCCTCGAAGGTCTTTCCGGGCAGCGCGGACAAGCTCACGCTCGCCTTACCGCCGACGGTCAATGTGCCAAGCGTCCGCTCGGGCGCGTCACAGACGATATCCACGTCCCCCGTCCAGTCGAGGTGATAGACGGCTTGAGCTGCCTGAACGTTCTGGCCGGTGTCGGCGTCCTCCGACGTGATGACGCCGTCGTGATCTGCCGCGAGCGTGGCGTAGCGCAGGTGATCGGTGGCGAGCGCCATTTGGGCAAGCGCCGAATCGCGCTGCGCGAGTGCCGTGGCGTACGCGTCCTGGGTCTGCTCCATCTGCGCGGGTGCAATCAGGTTTGCCTGCGCCTGAGCGTGATCGCGATCGAGCTGCTGCCTGGCGTACACGAGACGATGTTCGGCGGCGTCGAGTTGCGCGCGCGCATTGACGAGGTTATTGCGCAGATCGGTAGGGTCGAGCAGCGCAACGGTTTGTCCCGCCTTGACGGTATCGCCGAGACGAACCATCCGCTCGATGACCTTGCCGCCCACCCTGAACGAAAGGGGCGTGGAGTACCGCGCCTCTACCTGGGCCGGCAACGAGGCACTCGCTGCGCGCCCATCGGGATGGATCGCGAGAGCGACAACAGGTTTGGGTTCCGGCGGAGCCGCTTCGCGCTGGTGGCAGGCCGAGAGCAGGATCGCACCGCAAGCCGCGATGAGAAGCCGTCCTCGAAGGGATGGCCGGGCGACGGACGACTGGAAGGGATGCGCAGGCGTCTGCGCCTTAAGACCGGAGTGTTTCACGATGTTCACAAGGCAGGTGATGAACCAGGTAAAAAGTTGCCCGATGCTGTGGAAACCCGGCGTGCCGTGAAGCACGGTTCGCCATCAGCGCGGACGCACAAAAACAAGCTTTCTTGATACGTTGGCGATGCTGCTTATCGCCGGATTAACAATGGGCGGGCTTCAGTCCGGTCATGGCGCGCGACACAACTCCCTTACCCGTCAGCCGCTTGCATGCACCGGTGCCCGTCGGTTCCCGGCACCTCGCTGCATGCCGGCGGCATGCGACATCTTGCATTACGCATCCGCACAGGTGACATTAAAACCATTACTGATTAACTTGTCAACCATGACGTTTGAATCTAGAATCGATCCGTACAATAATTGGGGAGCCGCCATGCCAGACGCACCGAACCCGCGCGCGAGTCGCCGAGGCGCCCTCAAGGCGCCTGTCGCGCCCCGGGAAACTATCAATCGACGCCATACGCGCGGTGCCCGACGCAAGCGGGAGACGCGCGCCCGTCTGCTCGATGCTGCGTTTGCACTAGTGGCGGAAAAGGGCATGGACGGCGTAACCATTAACGACATCACGGAGGCAGCCGACGTCGGGTTCGGCTCGTTTTACAACCACTTCGAATCGAAGGAAGGGCTCTTCGCCGCGCTCGTCGAATGGCTGTTCGAGGAATTCGCGAATACGCTCGATGGCCTCGCCAGCGACTTGTCCGATCCGGCGGAAGTGATCGCTGTCTCCGTGCGTCATACGCTGATGCGCGCCTACCGGGAGCCGGTGTGGGGGCAACTCCTGATACGCGAAGGGTTTTCAGCGCGCGCGCTGAGCAGGGGTCTCGGTCAGCGACTGCTGCGAGATAGCGAGAGAGGGATTTCAGAGAGACGCTTTGTTGTCGCAGACCCGCTCATGTGCCTCATCTCCGCTATCGGCACCATCCTCGCGGGAATTGCTGCTGAACTGCACTTCGCTGCCTCATCGAAGCGGACGGTCCGCGCGCGAAAGGTGCTTCGTTCCAGCGAAGCAAGGTTTGCCGAGCGCACGGCGGCAATTGTGTTGCAGGCGTTCGGTCTCAAACGCGTGGAGGCCGAGAGAATCGCACAACGTCCGCTGCCCGCAGGCTCCGACGTCAAGACCGGTTGAGAAGGGCCATTAGTCCGTTAGCAGGGAGCAGGCGGACATCGCGCATAGCGTGCCGGCACGCAGCGTCAACGGCTCACGCGTTGCACGCGTAAACGTATGACGCACGGCGACAGCGATGACTTCTGCCGCGCCGGGCGAAGTCAGCGCCGCCGACGTGGCGCGTTTGGTGATGTCGGGTTCACGGGTATGCGGCATAAAGGTTCCAATATCTGTCCGCACCACAGGGATACAGTCAGTTTCTGTAAAGCGCACTCGCCAGATAACGGCGGCGCAATTCCCGCAGTGCCGAGGCGAAGATGGCGCTGATCGGCAGCGCAAGGAGCACGCCGAAGAACCCGAACAGTCGGCCAAAAGCCAGCAACGCGAAAATTACCGCGAGCGGATGCAGGCCGATGCGCTCGCCGACGAGTCTCGGTGTAAGAACAACGCTTTCGACGATCTGGCCAATACCGTACACAACGATCACCGCACCGAACCCATACCAGTTACCGAACTGGAGTAGCGCCGCGAGGAGCGCAAATGCGAGCCCGGTCGCAAAGCCAATGTACGGGATGAACACGGCGAGTGCCGTGAGGAGACCGACAGGCAGCGCGATTTCGAACCCCGCGATCATCAGTGCAGTCGGGTAGAACGCGGCTAGCACTGCCATCACGAGCAGTTGCCCGCGCAGGTACTGCGACATCATGTGATCGATCTCCGTCGCCAATTCCCGCGTCTTGCCGAGCCAGCGCCGTGGCACGAAGCTCTCCATGCGCTCGAACGCCTCGTGCCTATCGTAGAGAAGATAGAAGAGAACAAGCGGCACCAGCACCGTATTGCCCACGACGCTGATCATCATGTCACCGCTCGTGCGCAGGTACTGCCACGCAGCAAGAACAGCCCCCTGTTCGCTCGCTTTGAGATGCGCAGCCAGCGCGTCACGGATACCGGTCAAATCGAGCGAATAACTAAGGCCCATGAAAGCCAGCCGAGGGCTCAGCCATGCATCGAGCTTCGCTACCATGAAGGGAATCTGTCTCGTGAGTTCAGGCCCTTCCTTCTGGATCACGGCGAACACCAGCAGCGCTAGCAGCGCGACGACCGACGCAAAGAAGGAGATCATCACCAGCGCCGCCAGTCCACGCGGCATGTGATGGCGTACCAGCCACTCCACCCCCGGCTGCAAAACGTACGCGATGAGCGCGCCAAGCAGAAACGGCGTGAGAACGGGACGTAGGTTCCACAGCAAGATGCCGGCCGCTAGCGCTATGGCACCCCAGAACAGAGATTGGCGATGGTAGACAGTCATAAGCACGTCTTTTTGGAAAACTGATCGAGCGACTCGTGTTGCATCGGGGAAAAGATCCCGGGTATGTGTCGGCCTCGGTCATTGGATTGGCCATCGGATGGACCGGTGACTTCAATCAACCATGGAGGAGCAATCCGATATGCTGGAGCAGCAGGCGCCACCACTGGAGGTAGGGGCATCACTGGAACGACGATCGCTATGACACGAGGCGTAGGTGTGACCGTCGTCGAGCAACCGCTGACCATCGCCGCGATAGAGAAAACGCACAGGCAGGTCAAGACAAAGAGCGCGCGTCGCTTCATTCTCGCCACCGATCCGGCGAATCATTTCGTTTGCAGTGGAAAATCATCCGTCAACCTTTACGGTAGTTGATGCAGCGCTGCTCCTGCTTGCCCTCTGCTTTATTGCAGCGGCCGCCGACAGCAGATTCGGGCAGCTCCAGTAAAACTGGGCGCAGGCAGCACGATCACCGGCGCAGGCATCGCCGGACGCGCGATAACAGTACGACGCCGGGCGCCACGATTGATGATATTATCATCATAATTGCGCTATTAGTCAATCATGACAAGAAACGGTCTCCGTCGCTCTCGGGAGGTGGGCGGGATGAACACCGCGCCGCCCCTCGCTAGATGGACGACCGCAGGACTACGCCATCTCCGATGCGGAGCCGCTGCCCGCCGGGCGAAACCAGTGAAATACGCTGCTTAACGTAATTTCCGTCACGCTGCAAACATGCCGAATAGCTGATGACCGTCATCCAGTCGTACACCTTCCCCCCGCTTGTCAGCGCCATCATTCGTTCAACGGTCTTACGGGGCGCTCGAGCCGTCTCCTGAAGTACGCCGTAATAGCGGCACGTTCCGTCGGTCGACCGTAGCACCACAAATCCGCCGTTTTCATTCATTCCCGCGGCACTCTCAACGGTTGCATCGATTGACGAATCACTAGACGCATGCGAGCTGGTCACGAGCGAAACCAGCAGTGCGGCAAACCACTTCTTCATTGTGTGATCTCCACTTTAAATCAGGCATTGTTTTACGACTCGGTTGGACGCGTTTGTACAGGGCCACTGGAGGGGCTCTGTGCGTCCAAACGCTCCTGTGCGTCACCAGGCGCTCAAGCTGGAGCAGTGCGTCGCCGAGCGCGTCGATGGCACCGTTAGAGGTGGAAGCTGTAGCAGCACTGCGCAGCGCGTGCTGCACGATCTCGTGGACCACTTCTGTTTTCGATTGCCCGATCTGGGACGTGAGTTGCTGTGCCATAAATACTCCTGTGTGAATGACGCAGCCTGCATCCCACTGTCGGATAGGCAGGCGCACGGTAACGTTGACAGACCGGTCACACAAGCACCCGGCGAGCGCGAAGATTCCGTCACCTTGGCCTGCCCGCGGAAAGAGGTACTCGGGACAGCAACAAAAAGCGGAACTTGTGGCCGTTGCACTTGCGTGAACCCGTCTGTTAGCCGGGCACCTGCTGTCTCAGGTGCGGGATGCAGTATACGCACACCACGCAGCCATTCGACCCTCACAACTATTAGTTGCAGTATCGTCAATAGACGGTCTGCCTTATTCCCGAATTTCACACAACTAACGCGACTGCCCCAGATTCGTCGGCTCAGCGTTGAGTTCATCCACCTCGACGACGTCAGGACGACCAGGTTATCTGGACCTACTCGCAACGCATCCGTTGACGCTCTCACAGATTGATCGTCACCATTGCCGAACGGCACAGAAGAAAGCAGGTATGCATCGCTCTGCACCTTTCCGCCGGCATATCCAAAAAGTGAGGACGGTTTCACACGATTGGCCCACGACGTTGCAGCAACGGGAACTGTTCGTTGCCGCCCAGGCGCTTGCGAGCAGATAGTAAGTGGATAAACTGGCCCTCAATGAACTGGCGCCCGGGCTTCCGCGCCGCCAGGCCGTTGTTCACAAACCCCGCGTCCGTTGTATCCGACGCTCGATATGGAGGTTTCATCATGGCTAAGGCTAAGGCATTCATCCCCGCTCCCGTTGTCGCGTCGGTGCTCTGCATCCCCGCGGTCGCGTTCGCTTACAGCAGCGGTCCGCTAACGCTTGAGCAAGTGCGTGCGGAACAGGTTCAACTGCAACGGACGGGCTATTACGACCGCTCGAGCGCCGATACGCAATTCTCGATGAACTTCCAGGCCGCGCTAGCGCGCGTGGCGGCTCAACGGCAAGCGTTTGAAAGCTACGGCGGCGCGACCAGTTCGTCGACTGCGGGTTCGCCAGCTCACGTGGCTTCGGATAACCCGGTTCGCTTCGATAGCTGACTGGCACGCAGCGCCATGGCGCCGCAATCACGGAGTCGCATTTGAGGTCACGGGGTGCTCACTCGCGATGCGAGCCGACGACACTTAATTGATTATAAAATCATATACGATTATTATATCGTTTTTGTTCGCCAGCCCACCGAAGCCGGTAGACAAAGCGTCATGAAGTGACTCGCTCCCCGGCGAGCGACCCAGAGGTGAATTACCAGCGATGAGACCGCAAAGGCTTTTCCTTCTTGCAACCCTGGCGGTCTCCGGACTGGCTGCTTACACGGCATCGGCCCATACGAGCGTCGGTATCGTCGTTCCAATACCGCCGCCTCCGCCACCTCCGTTCTTCGGGGCGCCCCCGCCCGGCCCCGCTCAGGCCATGCCGACCCCTCCGGCCATGTCAGGCCCGGCGGCGTCCACGCAGCCGGGCCCGCCAATGGCGGCTGACGCATCACGCTCCCCGACCCTCCCCGCGCCGCCTCAATCCGTCGTGGCCGCGGCGCCGCATACCGCAGCGCCGACGCCGAAGCCCAAGACGCGCCGGCACACCCCGTCGCATGCGGCATCGAGCCCTGCAGCGTCCGCAGTCGTGCAACAGGCCGTTGCGCCGAAAGCGGCGTCGGACATCGCGGCAGCAGAACCTGCGAAGCAAAACGCCGCATCGCAGCCTGCAGTTGCCTTGCCTGGAGTCGGGCTGATCGCATACGCAGCGCTGGGCGCGCTGCTCCTGGTCGCTTTTTTAGCATGCGGTGTGCTGTGGGCCGCCAATCGTCGCCTTCGCCTGAACGTGGCGACGGCCAGATCGGATTGTCGCCATCTGGAGCGAGAAAGTCAGTCTCAATGACCCGATTTAACGTCTGTGTCGGCCGACACGCGTCGTTTAACATCGCAGACCGAACTTTTAACTTGCTGCCGTCGATGGCCACCGTGTCGCCAGATAGCAGCTTCAGTCCATGACACGATTCGACGATGCGGCCGGCACGGTACCGTTGAATCCCACTTCAACAAGGTCCAGTTCGTCGACGAAGACATTCATGACCCTGACCGGACTGTCCTGTCCGATGTAGTCATCGGCGCATTCGGGAAGTCGTGCGACCTGCTTACGGTCATCGCGTTCAGCGAACCGCTTCATGAGCCGCCCGGTCTCAGTGCGTTGATTCAGTTTAGGCGATCAATGCGTTTTCACACATCTCGATCCGCTCACCTCGGAGCTATACCGACGAGGTGCGTGAGGTGCGTGTCACGCTACACAGAGGCATTAGATATAGGAGGACAGCTTCCCGCGGCGGCCCTGCACGTTGCAGCAACGGGAATTATTCGTTGCCGCCAAGGCGCTTGTACGCGGATAGCAAGTGGATAAACTGGCGCTCAACGACGTGGCATACAGGCTCCCCGCCAAGCCGTTGTTTCACTAACCCAGCGTTCGTTGTACCAGGCGCTCGATATTGAAGGTCTCATCATGGCTAAGGCATTTATTCCTGTTGTCGTTATCGCGTCGGACCTCGCCATCCCGACGTTCACGTTCGCTCAAGGCAACGATCCATTGACGCGTGAGCAAACGCGCGCGGAACTGGCCCAACTGCAGCAGGCGGACTACGACCGCACAACCGGCGCGACTCAATATCGGGCGAATCTCCTGGCTACCCTAAAGAGCGCGGCGGCTCAGCAGCAGGCGTTCGCAAACTACGGCGGCGTGAACGGTTCGTTCGCCGCTCACGCTTCGGATAAGTCGATCTACTTCGGCAACTGATTGGCCAGCAGCAGCGGCCGGTCGCTCGCAAGTCGTCCGGCTTGCAACATGCTGGCGGCGTCGGCGCGGCTTGTCGATTCCCCGATATGGCCCGTTACTCCCAAACCCCGCAGACCAACCACCAACCCAAGAGAAATCATATGACACGCATTTATCTAGCAATGCTCGCGCTTTTTGTGACTACACCCGTGTTTGCGCAAAGCGAACTGCTGAAGCAACTCGCTTCGCAGCAGCCCCCATCCCAGCAACTCTCATCGCAGCAGCAGCTCGCATTGCAGCAGCTCTCATCCCAGCAATCCTCATCGCAGCAGCCCTCATTGCAGCAGTTCGCATCCCAGCAGTCCTCCTCGCAACTGCCCTCCTCGCAGCAGTTCGCATCGCAGCAATCCGCCTCGCAACAGTCCTCCGCGCAGCAACTCGCATCGCAGCAATCCTCCTCGCAGCAGCCCTCCTCGCAGCAATCCTCCTCGCAGCAGCCCTCCTCGCAGCAACGGCCGCAGTTTCCTCCGCAGCTTCCGTCCCTTCCGTTGCAGCCCCCGCAATAAACGCCGACATGACTGCGCGCGACCGAGCAGTCATGCTGCTGGATGCGCAGCTTCTGGTGTGCCAATTTCTGGCATGATGCAGCTCTCTCAGGTTCTGGCACGCCCTCGTAACGGCCAGAATCCTTCGCCGACCCTAACCCGGTCGGCTTTTTTTTCGCCCGGATCAGGTCGCAGGAACGTGTCCGTCCGTCGCGCCGATCAAGCGACGCACGGCGCAAATGCGAACGATGTGGATGCGCGCGGCAGCACCGCACTGCAAATGGCTATCGCACAGTGCAATACGGCGGCAGATGCGCTGCGTCAGGCGGGTACGATAGAACGACGTTGGGCTAACTCAGGAAAAGATCGCTTCGATATCCGGCGACGCGTCTTTCACCTCGTCGAAGTTCAGTGTCGCTTCGATATGCTGCAGGTGTTCCAGCATGCTCGCCGCAGCCTTTGCTTCGTCATGCGCTTCGATTGCATCGATCAGATCACCGTGCTCGTGATGCGGGCACGCCGGGGCGTTGGGCTTGTCGTAAAGCGTGATGACGAGGCACGTCAACGGCGCGAGTTCTCGCATCATCCGCAACAGGATTTCGTTGCCGATCATCTCCGCGATCAGCACATGAAACTCGCCTGACAGCCGGATGATGGCGGGCCGGTCATTCTGCTTGCGCGCGTCGCTTTCCTGCCGCACGTGCTTGCGTAACGCACGCACTTGCGCCGATGTCGCGCTGCGGCTCAACAGCCTGGCCATTTCCGGCTCGATCATGCTCCGCGTGACAAATACGTCTCGCGCCTGCTGGACGCTCGGACTGGCGATAAACGCTCCGCGATTCGGCACCAACTCGACCAGCCCTTCATGGGCAAGCTTGTTGAGCACTTCGCGAATCTTGGTCCGGCTCACGCCTGAGACTTCCGCGAGCCGCTCCTCAATCAATTTTGTCCCGGGTGCAAGGCGATGTTCAAGCACCGCCTTCTGGATGCGGCCGTAGATTTCCTCGTTCGTAAACGGCGCCTTGGGCGCGGCAACTTTACTGGTAGGCATGGAAGAGGCTCGGCTCAAAGGGTTTCTCGCAACTGGGAAATAAATCGATGATAGAGCAATCAAGAGCGTTTTTGTACACGAAAAATTCGACGAAGCGTTCGCATCGAAACCATGTTCCAACGGAGGAAACTGCAATTTTATTGTATGCAAACGTTCATTGCCGCTTGTCGATCCTGACAACCTGGAGACCGCTTTCGCAGGTGCCTTCTGGCCCGCGCAACAACCCTCATCTGGTGCCGATGATTCGATTTTGGTGCGCCTGCGCACCATCTTCATGCACGCGTGCTTACCCTAGTTTCCGCCATGATCCACTGACGTTCGTTCCAGAGAAAGGTGCTCAGGAAGCAGCCGTGTCCGCTATCGAACGCGCATCCACCATTGCATACAATCCCATTTTTATTGCGTACAAATATGTAGATTTATGTTGGCATAAAGTTTGCATTAGGAGAATCCACCAAGCATCTTTTTCCGGCGCGGCCCGCCAGAAGCTACCCTTGATATGGAAATCATGACGCAACGCACTCTGATTGGCATGTTAACCCCGTCTTCCAACACGGTTCTCGAACCGGTCACTTCGGCGATGCTCGCGGGCCTGCCCGACGTCAGTGCGCATTTCGGCCGCTTCCGGGTGACCCAGATCGCATTGTCCGAACAGGCGCTGGCCCAGTTCGACGACGAGGAGATTCTCGGTGCGGCAGGGTTGCTCGCCGACGCGAAGCTGGACGTAATCGGCTGGAACGGGACATCGTCGGGCTGGCTCGGGTTTGACGCAGACGAGCGTCTGTGCCGCAGCATCACGGAACGCACCGGCATTGCCGCCTGCACCTCGGTGCTCGCGCTCAACGAGATTTTCGCCATGACGGGCGTGCGTCGCTTCGGTCTGGTCACGCCATATCGCGACGACGTGCAGGCAAAGGTCATCTCAACGTATGGCAGCGCGGGCTTTGAATGTGTCGGTGAACGTCATCTGAACAAGCAGGACAATTTTTCGTTTTCGGAAGTCAGTGCGGACACGTTGCGTGAGATGGCGCGTGAAGTCGCAAAGAGCAAACCCGACGCGATTACGATTTTCTGCACCAATTTGCGCGGCGCGCCGCTCGCTGAAGAGCTCGAAGCCGAACTCGGCATTCCGGTGTACGACACCATCTCGACGGTGGTCTGGAAAGCGCTGCGGATGAGCGGCATCGATACGTCGCGCGTCACCGGCTGGGGCAGCCTGTTCCGGGAGGTCGCATGAGCGACGCGGCGGCCTTCGACCTCGTGATCCGCGACGCGGATATCGCCACGGCGGCCGACCGCTTCACCGCCGACATCGGCGTACGCGACGGGCGCATCGTCGCGCTGGGCAGAAGACTGGCTCGGGGCGCCAGCGAGATCGTTGCAGGCGGCCGCCTCGTCACGCCAGGCGGCGTGGACAGCCACTGCCACCTGGATCAGGACACCGGCGACGACAGCGTGATGGCCGACGACTTCCTGAGCGGCACGGTTTCCGCTGCCTGCGGCGGCACCACCACGGTGATCCCGTTTGCGTGCCAGCAGAAGGGAAAAACGCTGCGTGCGGCGATCGATACGTACCACCGACGCGCCAACGCCCGCGCGGTGATCGACTACGCCTTCCATCTGATCGTCACCGATCCCACGCCGCATGTGCTCGAACAGGAGCTGCCGCAACTGATCGAAGAGGGTTATACGTCGTTCAAGATCTACATGACGTATGACGCGCTCAAGCTGAACGACCGTCAGATAATCGAACTGCTCGCATTGGCCCGCGTCCACGGCGCCATGGTGATGATTCATGCCGAAAACGCCGATTGCATTGCGTGGCTCACCGAAGCGCTGCTGGAGAAGGGCATTACCGCGCCGATCGGTCATGCGCTGTCCCGCCCGATGCTGGTCGAGCGCGAAGCGACGCATCGTGCCATCAGTCTCGCGCAGCTGGTCGACACGCCCGTGCTGATCGTGCACGTCTCCGGCCGCGAAGCGATCGAGCAGATTCGCTGGGCGCAAGGACATGGCCTCGCCGTCTACGCCGAGACATGTCCGCACTATCTGCTGCTGACCGAAGACATGCTCGAAGATGGCCCTCGCGGCTATCAATGCATCTGCAGTCCGCCGCCGCGCGACGAAGGCAACCGCCAGGCCGTCTGGGACGGTCTCGTGAACGGTACGTTTCAGGTGCTCTCCTCCGACCATGCGCCGTTCCGCTTCGACGGTCCGCACGGTAAGCAGGTGGCCGGCGAAAACCCGAGCTTCGATCAGGTGCCCAACGGCATACCGGGTCTCGAAACGCGCATGGCCTTGCTGATGTCCGAAGGCGTGATGAACGGACGCATCGACATTCATGCCTTCGTCGCATTGACCGCGACCAACGCCGCGAAGCTCTACGGCCTTTATCCGCGCAAGGGTTCAATCGCAATCGGCGGCGACGCCGATCTGGTGATCTGGGACACAGATCGTGCCTTCACGCTCACCAACGATGCGTTGCACCACAACGTCGACTACACGCCGTACGAGGGTTGGCAGATGAAAGCGTGGCCAGCGCTGACGCTGTCGCGCGGCGACGTAGTGTGGGACGGCGTGCAACCCGGTGGCACGCGCGGCCGCGGCGAGTTCCTGCCGGCCTTGCGCCCGCAACCGGCGCAACCGCATCGGCCGTTGAACCAACGCATCGACGCTCACCGTGTGCTGCCGCGCTTTGCCTTTCCCGCCGTCTATCGCGAGTAGGAAGCGCTTTGCGGGCTCGCGCGGAACGTGCAGTGCATTCAGCACCTTCCGCGCCGCTTTACACGCTGTCTTTATAACGTACGTACCGTGATTTACTCTGGAGAGCCTGATGTCCGAACGATTTTCGCGTCGTCAATTCCTGCAGCGCGCTGGCGCGGGTGCAGCCCTGGTGTCGATTTGCCTGCCCCGCTTTGCGATGGCCGCCGGGCTCACGCTTGACGAGATCAAGAAGACCGGCGTGCTGCGCATCGGCTGCGAAGCGAGCTATCCGCCGCTGACGTATCGCGACGCGGGCGGCGCGATGATCGGCTACGACGTGGATCTCGCCAACGCGTTTTGCCGCAATCTCGGCGTCAAGGCGCAGTTCATCGACACGGTCTGGTCGGGCGTGATTCCGTCGCTCTACACGAAGAAGTTCGATCTGGTGATGAGCAGCCTGAGTTACACGGCCGAGCGCGAAAAACACGTGGACTTTTCCGTGCCTTACGTCGAGGCGTCCCAGGCACTGCTGATTCGCGCGGCGGATCGGAACAGCGTCAACAGCCTCAACGGCATGAACGGCAAGGTGCTTGGACTCAAGCTCGGCTCGCCGGGTCAGATACTCGAACCGAAGCTCGATGCGCAATTGAAAGCAGCGGGCGGTGCGGGTTTCAAGGAAGTGAAAACCTTCGACGACCATCCGGCCGCCTATATCGCGCTGGCGGAAGGCAAAGTGGACGGCGTGCTCAACACATTGCCGACGCTTTCGCTCGTCCTGAAGAATGCGCCGGGCAAATACGCTATCGTCAAGGGCATCGGCGCGGATAACTGGGCGGGCATCGCAGCACGCACGGATGACACCGCGCTGATCGGCTTTATCGACCAGCAACTGCGCAAGTTCAGAACAGACGGCACGTTGCATACGCTGCAGCAGAAGTGGTTTGGTTTCGACATGAACCTGCCGGATGCGATTCCGGTGCTGTCCTGAGAGCGCGGCGTCCATGGACTGGAGCATTATCGTCATGGCGTTGCCGATCCTCGCGGTCGGCCTGCTCGCCACGCTGAAGGTTTGCCTCGCGGCCATCGCGATCGGTATCGTGCTCGGCTTCGCGTTGGGTTTCGGTGCGCTCAGCCGCTTCAGGGCGGTTCGCATCGCCGTACTGGCGTATGTGGATTTCGTGCGCGGCACACCGCTGCTCGTGCAGATCTTTCTCGTCTATTTTGCGCTGCCCGTCATCGGCATCAACTTCAACGAGTACTGGGCCGGCGTCATCGCGCTCAGTCTGAACGCAGGCGGCTTCATCTGCGAGATCGTGCGCGCCAGCATGCAGTCGGTCGATCGCGGCCAGACTGAAGCCGCGCAATCCATCGGCATGCGTCACGGCCAGATCGTTCTGCACGTGCTTTTTCCGCAAGCGTGGCGGCGCATCCTGCCGCCGCTCACCAACGAACTGATCTCGCTGATCAAGGGTTCGGCGCTGCTGTCCGCGATCTCCGTGTATGAACTCACGCACGCCGGTCAGGAAATCATCGCAACGTATTTTTCGCCTTTCGAGATTTTCCTGCTGATCGCCCTCTACTACTACGCGTTGATCTCGGCGCTAGCGTGGCTGTCGCGCTACCTCGAGCGGCGGCTGCCGCAATACTGACTTCATGAGCACGGGTTCCAGCATGTCTTCCACCGTTACCGTCTCCGATCTGCCCGCAGCGTCCGCTATGGACGCCGCCGCGCACGTGCATGAAGGCGGCGCTGCAACGCTGCTGTCCATAGAAGGGCTGCACAAGCGCTTCGGCGACAAGGTCATCCTGCCCTCCGTCTCGCTGGAGGTCGGGCACGGCGAGACCGTGGTACTGATCGGGCCGTCGGGTTCGGGCAAGACCACGCTCCTGCGCTGTCTCAACTTCCTGGAGAGACCGGACGGCGGCACGATCCGCCTTGGCGGCCAGCGTATCGGGTTGTCGGAGCAAGGCCGCGCGCTGCCCGAAGCCGAACTGGCGCGGCAACGCAGCCGCTTCGGCTTCGTGTTTCAGCGCTTCAACCTGTTCGCGCATCTAAGTGCGCTGGATAACGTCGCCGCCGGCCCGCAGCGTGTGCTGGGACTCTCGCGCGACGCGGCCCGCGCTCGCGCACGAGTTGCCCTGGAAAAAGTCCACCTCGCGCAGCACGTCGACAAGCGGCCCGCGCAACTCTCGGGCGGCCAGCAGCAACGCGTGGCGATTGCCCGCGCACTCGCGATGGAGCCGCAGATGATCCTGTTCGACGAGCCGACCTCGGCGCTCGACCCGGAACTCGTCAACGAAGTGCTCGACGTGATGCGCGATCTCGCCGCAGCCCGAATGACGATGATGGTCGTGACACACGAAATGAGCTTCGCGCGCAACGTCGCGCATCGGGTGGTCTTCATGGACGCCGGCGCCATCGTCGAACAAGGCACACCCGGCGACGTCTTCGGCCGTCCGCGCGAAGAGCGCACGCGGCGTTTCCTTCAGCACCTGCACACCTGAACTAAACCGGACCACCTGGCTGATGACTGCCCCACCTATCGAGCTTGACCTTGACCTGTTGCTACTGGGCGCCACCGTCGTGACGATGGACCCGGCTCAACCGCTGTTGCACGACGCGGCCATCGGCATTCGCGGCAACCGGCTCGCCTTTGTCGGCCGCGCGCAGGATCTGCCGGTGCGGACACGCGCGCGGACCACGCGCCGGCTTGCCGGACGCGTGATCGTGCCCGGCTACGTGAACGTCCATACCCACGCCATTCTGACAATGGTGCGCGGCGTCGCCGAAGACCTCGGCTTCGCGCCCGCCTACACGCCAGGGATTCCTCACGGCCATGACGTGCGCCCAGACGAAGCTATCGCGCTGGCGCGTCTCGGCGCGCTCGAAGCGATGCTGTTCGGCTCGACGCTGATCAACGACAGCTACGTCCACGCCGATCTGACCATGGAGGCCATGGCCGACCTCGGCTTGCGGGTGTATTCATGCGGCCGCCTGCACGACGTCGATTTTTCCGGCGTCGCGGACGGGCGTTGGGAATACCATGCCGCGACCGGCGAGCGCACGCTCAACGACGCACTGGTGCTGGCCGGGCGCTGGCATCGTAAGCACAACGCCCGCACGGGCGTCCAACTCACCGTTCATGCGCCCGATACCTGCTCCGACGACTTTCTGCGTCTGATCGCCGAGGCGGCACGTACGCATGACCTCGGCGTGACGACTCACCTCGCGCAAAGCCGCACCGAAGTCGACGTGGTGAAGCAGCGTTCGGGCAAGAGCCCCGCGCAGTTGCTAGACGAGGTCGGGCTGCTCAATGAAAGACTCGTGGCAGCGCACTGTCTGTATCTGGACGACAACGACATCGCGCGCGTCGGACGGGCCGGCATCACGGTGGCGCACATCCCCAAAGGCAACGCGACGGGCGGCACGATGGCGCCCACGCCGCGTCTGCGCGCCGCCGGCGCGCGCATTGCATTGGGCACCGACAACATGCACGCGGATATGACCGAGGTCATGCGCTGGGCGCTGGCCATCGCGCGCATCCAGTTGGGCGAAGTCGCTGCGGATTGGCAACCCGCCGATGCGCTCACCATGGCGACGCTCAACGGCGCGCACGCCATGGGGCTTGGCGACGAACTCGGCTGCCTCAAGACAGGCTGGCTCGCCGACCTCGCCATATTCGATTTCCAGCGCGCGCATCTGACTCCGCACCCCAATCCGTTGGGCACGCTGGTGCACACGGGACTTGGGCGCGATGTCGAGATGGTCATCGTGGACGGGGAGATTGTGGTAGACGGCGGCGCGCCCACCCGTTGCGACGCCGATGCCGTCATTGCGGCTGGAAAGCACGCCGCCACGCAACTATGGAAGAGGGCTGGCGCATGAGCACCCCGCACAGTATCGATTCGCAGTCGAAGCACGGCGCAGCGGGCGCCGGCCTTGCGGCTTCGCAAGCAAGCGCCTCGCAAACCGGTGCCGCCGTGCAGATGCGCGGCATCCGGCATCGTTTTGCCGCCGTGCCGGTGATCGAAGACGTCACGCTTGAAATTGCCGCAGGCGAGCTGGTTGCGTTGCTCGGCCCATCGGGCTGTGGCAAGAGCACCCTGTTGCGCATCCTCGCCGGTCTGCAGGTGCAGTCCGAGGGCGAAGTGCGTATCGGCGGTCAACGCGTGGACGGCCTCGCGCCGCGCCAACGTGGCGTGGGCATCGTCTTCCAGAACTACGCGCTGTTTCCGCACATGACGGTCGCCGCCAACGTCGCCTACGGCCTGGAAGCCAACGGCGTCGCGCGTCGTGATGCTGCTCACAAGGCCACGCAGATGCTCGAGATGGTACGCATGCAGGCATTTGCGAAGCGCTATCCGCGCGAGTTGTCGGGCGGTCAGCAGCAACGTGTGGCACTGGCCCGTACGCTTGCCGTCGAGCCGCGCATCCTGCTGCTGGACGAGCCTTTTGCGGCGCTCGACAAAAACCTGCGGCTCGATATGCAGATCGAAATCCGCCGTCTGCAGCGCGAATTGAATATCACGACGGTGATGGTGACGCACGATCAGGAAGAGGCGATGAGCATGGCCGACCGGGTTGCGGTGCTCAATCGCGGGCGGCTCGAACAATACGACTCGGCGGTCGCGATCTACGATCAGCCCGCAACCCCCTTCGTCGCCACCTTCGTCGGCACGGCGAATCTGCTGCCGGTCACCTTGCGCGTGCAAGGCAGCCAGTGCCTGGCAAACTTCGACGACGGCGCCGTGCTGGCCGTTGCTCAGCCCGGCCCGTGGCGTGACGCCGGTGCGGCGATGCTGGCGGTTCGCCCCGAGCAATGGGCGTGGCAGTTGCCCCAATCCGGTGCCAGCGCGCGTCAGCTGCTGGCTACAGTGCAACTGGCGATGCCGATCGGTCCCACGCTGGTGGTCGATCTGCAGACCGATGCCGGACAGACCGTGAAAATTTCCGTGCCGCGCGCCGAGGGTGCCGACTTGCGCCCTGGCTTGCGCGTCGCGCTCGATTTCAAGCCGGGTGCGCGGGTGCGCACGTTCAAGGCGGCGCAACCCAGTACCGCAGGTGTTTAGCGCATGGTCACGATCGTCCTGGTCCAACGCGCCGCCCGCTTCGTTATCGCCGGTTCATCCTGTTCAACTATCCATCCAGAGGTCCTATGTCGCTGATCGATCACCAACGTCGCAAGCTCCTGCAACTGATGGGCGCAGCGGGGGCTGTCGGCCTGTCGCTCGGCAGCCCGCTTGCCATGGCTGCGTCCGAATCCCTCGCCGCCACCACGTTTCCCGGTGCGTGGGAAGAGTCGCAACGCAAGATCCTGTTGCCCGCGTTTCGCAAGGCTGCGGGCGTGAGCGCCGTGCTCACCGCATCGCAAGCGGTCGACACGCTGACCAAGCTGGTGGCCGCGCGCAACAACCCGCCGTTCGACGTGGTCATGATGGACGAGGGCCCCTACCTGCAGGGCATCGCGCAAGGCGTGTTCGAGCCCATTCCGGCCGCCCGGGTGCCGAACCTGGCGAATCTGCCCGCGCACTTCATCGACCCGAAGGGTCTGGGCGCCTATGTGTCCGCGCAGGTCTATGGCATCGCGTACAACACAGAGCGCGTGAAGACCGCGCCGAAATCCTGGAATGATCTGCTCAAGCCGGAATTCAAGGGCCGCGTCGGCCTCGTGAGTCTCGACTCCACCTTGGGCACGGTATGGATGGTGGCGCTCGCCAAGATGCTGGGCGGCGACGAAGATCACATGGACCCGGCGTTCGATTACATCAAGCGGCTGATGCCGAACGTCGGCGCGGTTGCCGCCAATCCGGGCGCACTCGGCACGCTGTTCCAGCAAGGTCAGGTGGATATTGCCTGCCACTACATCAACAACGTGGAATCGCTGAAGGCGAAAGGCGTGCCGGTGGCGCTCGCGCGCCCCGCAAGCAACTGGGGCATGGTGCGCAGCACGATGAATATCGTGAAGAACACCCAGGCGGCGGATCTCGCCGCGGCGTATATCAACACCGCGTTGAGCGTCGAAGTGCAGCAGCAGATGACGAGCGCGCCCTACTACGTCGCGCCTACCAACACGAAGGTGCCGTTCGGTGCAGCGCTCGCCGCTGTCGCTCATAACGCCGGTGACATGACGTCGTTCGTGCAGGTCGACTGGGCACGCATCAATCCGCGCCGCGCTGAGTATATCGACCGCTTCAACCGTCTGGTCAAGGTCTGACGCATCATGAACACGACTCACCGGATGCCGCGCGACTGGCTGCTCGTGCTGCCACTGGGCCTGTTCTTCATCGCGTTTGTGGGCGTGCCGCTCTTGCTCGTCGCGCTGATCAGCCTGCACAACGACACAGCCATGACGCATTTCGGCATTCGCCAATACATGGTTTTCTTTGGCGACAGCTATAACCGCGGCATCCTCTGGCAAACGCTCTGGCTTGGTGTGGCGACCACGCTGGTGACGATCGTGCTCGGCTATCCGGTGGCGCACCTGTACGTGGTGAGCTCGCCGCGCTGGCGGCGTGTGCTGATCGTGCTGATCCTGCTGCCGCTTCTGACCAGTTCGGTGGTGCGCACGTTTGCGTGGGTCGTGATTCTCGGCAATGAAGGGCTGGTCAACGCGCTGCTGATGGCGCTCGGGCACACGGGGCAACCGGTCAAGCTCCTGTACACGCCGCTGGCGGTGATCCTCTCGCTTGCGCAGATCGAATTGCCGTTGATGGTGTTGCCGCTCGTCACCGCGCTCGGTTCGCTCGATACGCGCTTGCCCGAGGCGTCGCATGCGCTGGGCGCCAGCAGCTGGCGCACCTGGTGGAAGATCACGGTGCCGCTTGCGATGCCGGGTTTGCTCAGCGGAACCCTGCTGGTGTTTACCGGCGCGGTCAGCGCGTTCGTGGTTCAAACCCTGGTGGGCGGCGGCCAGTTGATGTACGTGCCGTTCTATATCTATGAACAGGCCATTCAGACGCAGAACTATCCGTTTGCGGCGACGCTTGCCGTGATTCTGCTGGTGAGCGTGCTGGTCGTGGTGACCTTGCTCAACTATTTCGGCCGCAAGACCAGAGGGTTTGTCCATGGCTAAATCCACACTTGCCGTGCCGGGCGTCATGCCGGCGCGCCGCACCCAGCCGGGTCGCCTGTCTTTCAATGCGGTGATGGGCTTGATGGGCGGGATCGGGCTGTCGATGCTGATCGGGCCCACGCTGATCGTACTGGTGACGTCGCTCACGTCGGGCTACTCGTTGAAGTTTCCGCCGCCGGGACTGTCATTGCGCTGGTATCAGGCGCTGATCTTCGATTCGCCGGAGATCATCGACGACCTGCTGTTGAGCCTGAAGCTCGCTGCCGCTGCGACCGCCTGCGCGACCGTGCTGGCGGTCGCCGCTGCGGTGACGCTCGCGCGCCGCCGCACGTTCGCCGCGCGACTGCTCGATTCGTTTTTCATGGCGCCGCTGACCATTCCGTCGCTCGCGCTGGGGTTGGGCATCCTGATCCTGTTCAACCTCGAAAGCGCGGGGCTCTCGTTCTACAGTCTGCTCGCCGGACATATCGCGCTGTGCGCACCGTATGTGCTGTACACGACATCGGCCAGTTATGCGCAGCTCGATCCTGCGCTGCTCGACAGCTCGACATGCCTCGGCGCGGGCGGCTGGTTCACGTTCCGCCGCGTCGTACTGCCGGCGCTGGTGCCAGGCATTGCGTCGGGAGCGTTCATTGCGTTCATGAATTCGTTCGATAACGTCGCGCTGTCGCTGTTCCTGTCGGACGCGCGATCTGAAGTGTTGCCCATCCACCTGTGGCATATCATCGAGGACAGCCTCGACGTGCGGGCGGCCGCGGCCTCTGGCGTGCTGATTATCGCCACCTTGATTTCCATGCTGCTGATGGAGCGGCTCGCCGGCTTGTCGCGGCAGTTTCGCTAGCCGCCGCAGTCAACCCCATCCTTCGATCAGGCAGAACCGTGCGCAAGATACTCTCCAACGTCAGGGCGCTACACGGCACCGAACAGCATTATGAGCCGCGACGCGTCGACGTCGTGATCGAAGGCGAGCGCATCGCCGCTATCGTGCCGGGCGGCAGCGCGACCGACGGCGAATGCATACCGCTCGACGACTGCCTGCTGGTGCCGGGGCTCATCAACGGCCATCAACATTCGCACGAGCATTTTCACAAGGGACGGCTCGAAAACCTGCCGCTCGAGTTATGGATGCACTACGTGCGCGCGCCGCGCCCCGTGAAGCTGACGCCGCGCCAGGTCTATCTGCGAACGTTGATTGGCGCGCTCGAATCGCTGCGCAGCGGCACAACCACGCTCGTCGACGACGTGAGCCTCGGTCAGGCCATTGACCCCGCCGCCGTCGACGCGATCTTCCAGGCCTACGAGGACGCGGGGATTCGCGCGCTTGTGGGGTTCTCGATGATGGATCGCGCGATCGTCGATAACTTCCCGGAGGTCGACAGCATTTTCCCGCCCGCGCTGCTTGCGCAACTACGTGTGCAGCCGCGCCCCTCTCCCGATGCGTTCTTCGCACTGCTGGAAAGCGAGTTGGCGCATCACCATCCCCAGCATGATCGGGTGGGCATGCTGATCGCCCCTTCCGCACCGCAGCGCTGCACGCCAGAATTTCTCGCGCGTTGCCGCGAATTCGCCGACACGCATGATCTGCCGGTCATCATTCACGTTCAGGAAACCCGCTTGCAGGTGGTAACGGCGCAAGCCTTCTACGGCAAGTCCATGGTAATGCGCCTTGCCGAACTGGAATTTCTGCGGCCAGGCACGTCGCTGATCCACGCGGTCTGGTTGTCGGATGCGGAGATCGCGTGTCTGGCTCAATCGGGTGCGAGCGTGCAGCACAATCCATGGAGCAATCTGATGCTCGGCTCGGGCATTCAACCGGTGCGAGCGCTGCTCGATGCGGGCGTCAACGTGAGTCTCGGATCCGATGGCTGCGCGTCGACGGTCACCGCCAATATGCTCAACGTGCTTGGCAGCGCCGCAGCGGTGTCGAAGATACGCGGCGACGATTATTCGCGCTGGTTGTCCGCAGCCGAAGCGCTGCATGCGGGGACAATTGGCGGCGCGACGGCGCTCGGACTGGGAAGCCAGCTCGGTGCAATCGAGCCGGGTTATCGCGCCGACCTGGTCGCTTACCGGACTGACGCGATCAGCTTCACGCCGTTAGCCGATCCGGTGCGGCAACTGGTGTATGCCGAACGCGGCGCCGCTATCGACAGCGTGTTTGTCGCGGGCGAGGCAGTCATGCGGAACGGACGACTCACGCGCGTCGATGAAGGCGCGCTGCTGCGGGAGATCAACGCCGCTTACCAGACACTGGGCACGGAGTTCGACCTCGCGGATGAATCCGTCGCGCCGCTGCGCGCGGAGATGGAGAAGGTCTACGCGCGTGCCCTGGCACTGCAGGCCGACTGGCAACCTCATACAGCGAAGCTGCCCGGTTGACGACGACGGACTCCCGCACCAGGCAATCCAGATGCCAGCTGGTGCCGGGCTTGCGACGCGCAGCTTTGCGCGGCCGCATACGTTGACGCTTCCTTAACCCATGTGCAACCCGCCGTTAAGCGAGAAATCTGTGAGCGGCCGCATAGAGTCCGACTAGGGAAACGTGTCAGCGGCCGCCTCCATGTCCGCCTCCGCCTCCATGTCCGCCTCCGCCTCCGTGTCCGCCGTGCCAACGGTCGCCGTGCCATCCGCCGTGCCAACGGTCGCCGTGCCAGTAATAGCCGCCCCAACCGCCGCAGTCGCCCCAAACACCGCAGGTCGCATGCTCCGGTCCGTAGATGGGATAGCCGTACACCGAATCGTACTGCTGGGCGTATCCATATTCTGGTGCTATAGCGCAACCACCCAAGCTCGCTGCCGCGCCGAGCAACGCAATCAACTTAAACATTTTTCTCTCGAATGATGCTGACAGCGAGCCGTGAAAAAGGTCGGTCACCGTCGTTGCTAACAAGCGAAGTTCGGAAACGCCTGATGCGCCTGGATACTCTTCCGAATGCGCCAGCAGACGGGCCGCCCTGGACAGCGTTAAATCCTCGGGCGAACAGCTGCATGTAGCGCCTTGGAATCACTCAATTGGTTCCTTTGGAAGCTTCTTTCACTGCAGCATCTTCGGGATGAGTGATTGCGTAAAGCGCCTTGTTTCTTGCGATGGTGTCAGCGCTCGGAGGATACTCATGCCGCTTGTATGGCAACAATCCATCGCGGTAGGCCTGAACAAGTTCTTCGCGCACCTGCTCCCGGGTCTTACCATGACTGGCCTGCGTTTCTTGCGCAGCAACCATGCTTGTTGCGGCAAGGCTCATTACACCAAATGCGAATGCTGGCCACTTCATAATCTTCTCCTTAACTCGCCGAAAACAGTAGGAAGGACAAGTATGGAGAGATGCCGCTTGCGCCGAGATGGACGCAAGGTTACAAAGATGTCATGACGGTGGATCGGGCTGGCAAAGCTTTGTCGAACGGTTTATCCGCGTCGCGGTCGAAGTTACGCCAGCAGTTTTCCTGACTAACGCCCTGCCCTCGACAATCGCCAATGAACCTGAACAAACAGTTGAGCATCGATGACATCGCGCCTCAGAATGGCGCGCGCGTCATCATCACCGGAGCCAACAGCGGCATCGGCTATCACACCGCTGCAATACTGGCTCGCAACGGCGCGGAGGTCGTGCTCGCCTGCCGCGACGAACAGCGCGGCGCCGATGCGCTCGCCCGCCTGCGGAAGGAAATGCCCGACGCCCGATTGCAGCTCGAACGGCTCGATCTCGCAAGCCTTGCTTCGGTTCGCGCCTTTTGCGAGCGCGAGCTCGCGCAATGCCGGCCGCTCGACATCCTCATCAACAACGCGGGCGTCATGGCGCCTCGCCGACGCCTCGAAACGGTCGACGGTTTCGAATTACAGTTCGGCACCAACGTACTCGGGCATTTCGCGCTGACGGGCATGCTGTTACCTGCGCTCGAGATGGCGGCGGGAACGTCCCCCGCGCGGCCGCGCGTGGTAACGGTCGCCTCTATCGCACACAAGACCGGGCGACTCGACTTCGGCGACCTTCAGGCAACGCGTCGCTACAGGCCGATGACCGCCTATCGACAGTCGAAACTCGCCAACCTCATGTTCGCATTCGAACTCGACCGCCGCTTGCGCGCCGTGCGATCGCGCGTGATGTCGGTTGCCGCGCATCCCGGCGTTGCCAATACGAATTTGTTCCGTGGCGACCATTTTGCCGCAAGCCGGATGGTCCGGTCTGCGCTAAGCGTCTTGATCGATACGCTGTTGAACAGTGACCAGGCTGGCGCGCTTCCAACGCTCTACGCCGCCACAGCGGCCGATGTCGTCGACGGCGGCTACTATGGTCCGCTCGGATTGTTCGAAACGCGCGGCGAAGTCGTGGGACCGGCGAAGGTCGCCGGTCAGGCAAGAAACGAAACCGATGCACGGCGACTCTGGCAGGACTGTGAGTCGCTGAGTGGAATAGCGTTCGGATAGCCTCCGGCCGTATTTTCTGCTGTCAACAACCTGGACATCCAGCGCCCCGTCGCAGCACGGACGCGTCGGGCTTCTAAAAAGTCAGTGAGCCCTCTACGCAGGTGACGCATGAGCCGCCGACACGTACCTTCCCGTTCGCATCCACGTTCACCTTTATGCGCCCGTCCCGACCGACACAGCGCCCCTGGGTAGCGACGTAGTCCGTGCCACCGGGCGATAACAGGCCGCGCTCCCACTGGAAGACAGCCACACTGGCGTTGCCGCTTCCGCAGACAGGATCTTCCTCGACCCCACAGGACGGCGCGAAGGTGCGCACCTCTATCGCCGCGTCTCCGTGCGCGTGAGCACCGAATACCGTCACGCCCGTGACGCTGAGGCGACGCTCGAACTGCGCCAGTCTCGTGAAGTCCGGTCGCAGATCGAGCACGGAAGTCGCATCGTTCAACTGCGCAATGACCCAGACAGGACCGACGTTGACGATGGCCGGCGCGGTCTGTACGGACACCTTACAGCCAAGGATGAGTTCCAGATCTGCAATATCAGCTGCGTGCAGCGGCTCCATTTTCGAAGACGGGAGGTCAAAAGTCAGCTGACGATCTCGGCCTTGCCCTTCGACCGTCAGTTCGACGAGGCCGATATTGCATTGCTGGACCAACCGGCCACCTTGACGAAGTGCGACGCCCCCTGCTTCCAGGATCGCGTGAGCACTCCCCAGCGTGGGATGCCCGGCGAAGGAGAGCTCACTGCGCGGCGTAAAAATCCGCAGCTGATAGTCGGCCGCGGCTATCGTGGGCGCGAGGACGAATGTCGTTTCAGAGAGATTCGTCCACCCCGCGATGGTCTGCATCTCGTCAGTGGTCAATCCCTCTGCATCCAGTATCACGGCCACAGGGTTGCCTCGAAGCGGTCGTGAAGTAAAGACGTCAACTACCTTGTAGGGTCGCTTCATGCTGGCCTCTGTTCAACATGCTCGCCGTTCTCACTCCTTGCCCGCCACCACGCCATCGATCTCGGTGTGCGTGATACCGTATTTTCCCATACGGGTGCGGTGATCGGCCGAACCGAGGTACTTGCGAAGTTGCTCATTCACAGCCTGTAGAAGGCTGTGATTGCTCTTGCTGAACGAGAAAGCGCCGACAGGTGCGTTCCCTGCCTTGCTCACCTCATGTGCAACGGCTTCGAGCTCCTTGTTGGCGCTCGCAGTGACCCGGTTCCCCACTGCCGTGGCCGCAAATGCATCGATCTTTCCTGCGAGCAGCGCGGCGATTGCATCCGGCTGGTCCCTGAACGTCACGATCTGGCTGTCGCTCACGCCCGCCGACCTGGCGGCGTCAAATTGTATCTGCCCAGGAATAAGCCCCAGCCGCGCGTCGCTTCGTGCTGCCACTGCCACATAGCTCGTCAGTGCTTTCGGATTGCCCCGATGCACGACGAATCCGTCGCCCAGCGACCAGACCGGCACGCTGAATGCGACGTGCTGCGCACGTTCAGCGGTCGCGAAAATGGGCACGTTCATGTCCCAGCGGCCTTCCTGCACGCCCGGCAGAAACTCCCCGAACGAGGTCAGCTGATATTCGATGGACGTGACACCGATCGCACGGAGCACCACCTCGGCCAGTTCGATGTCCGCGCCTGTCGGCGAATGATCTTCTCCAGTCCAGTAGAAAGGCGGCTCTTCGATATATGCGACTCTTAATTTCATAGCTTTACTCCACGTGTTGATCTGGCAGCCCTCATCTACACTACTTCTTCGCCGAGCTTCGCACTGGTCGCCGCCTGGACAATGCAACGTTGCGCACCGAGCCCATCGATCAGGACGCAGCCGCGTCCAGCGCCGACGAAAGCGCAGACAGTGCGGAGCCGAGGCGCTCAAGTGGCAGGTAACCAAAGCCAAGCCGGAACACGCGACTGCTTTCGCCAAACCATGCCCCTGACGCGAGTTGCAGGTCGTAGTCAGGCAACAGGTCCCAGAACCGCGAGACAGCTGTATCGTCGAATGCATCGGAACGCAAACGCAGGCAGCACAGCGCACCGGCATCAGGCCGCAGCCACTCGATGCGTTTGTGTTCACTCTTGCACCAGGCGGCCAGTTCCTCGAGAGCGCCGGCAAGCAGCCGACGTCGCGACACGAGCACACTTTCCCGGCGACGCAGCAGAACTGCGGCGAGCGTCTCATCGAGTACCGAACCCGAGATGACGGTATTCATCTTGGCGACTGTCAGACGTGACCGAAGGTCAGCGTCTGCGACCGTGAGCCAGCCTGTCCGCAAGCCCGGCGCGCCGAGCGCCTTGGATACCGATGCGCCGGTGACGATGCGCGGGTCGAATCCGGCAAAGCTGTCGACTGCGGCATTGTCGCCGTAGGTCGCTTCGCGATAGGTCTCGTCGATGAAAAGTAACGCTTCCGGGGAACGCCTTGCCAGCAAGGCAAGAAGCTTCTCGATATCAGTACGCGAGACCTGAACGCCGCTTGGATTCTGCGGTGAAGCGATACTGACCAGTCTGGTTTTCGGTGACAGATTCGCCTCAATCTGCGCCAGGTCCAACCGATAGCCGTTTTCGAATGACAGCCGGACTTCACGGACGTTGACGCCGACACCGAGCAGGCTGTCGCGGCTCGGCGGAAAGCATGGTGTCGCGAGCACAGCCTCGTCACCCGGTCGGCAGACTTCGAACGCGAGAAGGAAGAGCCCGAGCGCGGTACCCTGTGTCGTGATGATCTGCTCGGCCGGCACTTTGCAGACGTCCGCAATTGCCTCACGGAGCTCGATCGCCCCTGCGGATCTGCCATAGCCGAGCTTCAGTTCCCGGATACGCTCAAGGCCGGCGAGATCCAGGAGTTCGCCAACCGTCAGGTCCTGGGAGGTGCTCTCCGCGAGGTTAAGCGGCCGGTTCACGTCGAGCAGCGAGATGATCTCGTTGTAGGGAAATCTGCCACGCCACTCCCGGGTATCCAGTTCGCTGGAACCAGACCGTTTCTCTTCGGGCGACTGTCCTGGCACAGTCTTGGCTGAACTCAGGCCCGCTTGCGGGGCGTTACTGGGGACGGACATCTGGGCTCCTTCGGCTGCGACTGGAATACACACATCGTAGCGTTCACCAGTCGACCATAACAGTCACAATTTTCCGCTAATTTGACCATCACAGTTTTACTTGGCGAACTGGGGGTGCCAGCCAGATAATGGTGAAATCCTCCGTCACGAGTGCCCCCGTGGACACGCATACTCCGTACCGTTACGAGCAGTTGGCCGACCTCATCGTTGGCATGATCGACAATGGCGCGCTCGCGCCAGGCATGCGTCTGCCATCCGTGCGCGCCGTCAGCGAGCAACATCGCATCAGCATCTCCACGGCGTTACAGGCGTACCGTCTGCTCGAAGATCGCGGCATCCTCGTCGCGCGGCCGCAGTCGGGCTTTTACGTCGCGGTAGCGCGCCGCGGCATGCTCGCGTTGCCGTCGACTTCGCGCGCGCGAGCGAGGGCGTCAACCGTGTCGATCAGTGGCGCCGTTGCCACGCTGCTCGAACATGCGTCGAACTCCGCACTCGTTCCGCTTGGCTGCGCCGTGCCCGACGGGGGAGTACTGCAATCGAAGCGGCTCGACCTGGCGCTCGCGCGTGCGGCTCGTCAACACGGCGCGCGCTATAACGTCTATTGCCCGCCACACGGTGAGCCACGCCTGCGCCAGGAAATCGCCAGGCGGGCGATGCGGTTCGGGCATGCGCTGTCGCCCGACGATGTACTCATAACGAACGGTTGCACCGAAGCGCTGACGCTTGCACTGACAGCAGTCGCCAGTCGCGGCGATACGATCGCCGTCGAATCCCCCACATACTTTGGGCTTCTGCACACGCTCGAAATGCTCGGCCTGAAGGCTTTCGAGCTGCCGACCGATCCTGCTCGCGGAATCGATATTGGCGCGCTCGCACGCTTGCTAGCTACAGAAACAGTGGCGGCTTGCGTACTGTCGTCGAATTTCAGCAATCCGCTCGGCTCGACAATGGCCGAAGCCGACAAGCGGGCGCTCCTCGCGTTACTCGCGCGACATGCTGTGCCGTTGATCGAGGACGATGTCTACGGCGACATCCATTTCGGTCGCGAACGGCCGAAGCCATTCATCGCGCTCGGCGACGGCGCCAATACGATCTATTGCAGCTCGTTCTCGAAAAGCCTCGCGCCGGGATACCGGATCGGCTGGATTGCAGCGGGTGCATATACTCAGCAGGTGATGGAGCGCAAGCTGGCGTTCAGCCTATGCAGCCCCGTCTTACCTCAAGTCGCGCTCGCGGATTTCCTGGCGAGTGGTGCTTATGATGCACATCTGCGCCGCATCCGCCACCTCTTCGAAGAAAACCTCGCCCGCATGACGCGCGCGATCGAAGCAAGCTTTCCGGCTGACACGAAAGTGAGCCGGCCAGCTGGCGGATTCATGCTCTGGCTCGAACTGCCAAGGCGATTCGATTCGCGCGCGCTCTTCGACGAAGCGCTTGAGCAAGGTATTTGCTTTGCACCTGGCGATGTCTTCTCTGCCAGCCGCCGATTTCGAAATTGCCTACGCCTGAGCGCCGGCTACGAGTGGAATGACCGAATCAAAAACGGCATTCAGCGCTTGGGACAGCTCGCGCGTGCGCTACTCTCGCATTGAAGTACTCGATTCATGGTTCACCTGGGTAGCTATCCCACACAGTTTGAATACTCTATCTCCTGAACACTTACTCAAACAACCCGAAGCCTTTGCGACGATGGTGGCTGCTATCAGAGGATCGCCGGCTCCCGATAGCGAGCGACAACGAAATCGACAAAACTTCGCACGCGTTGCGTTATGTAACGAGGCCCCGAATAGAGCATCCACATAGTGCGCTCGTCGCCTTCGAGATCGAAACGGTCAAGCAGCAGCTTGAGCGCGCCCGCGCGCAGTTGCGACTCGATCAGCGGCCGCGGCAGGCGCGCAACGCCGAGGCCCGCCAATGCTGCCCGTTTTACCGCCATCAGATTGGGCGAAGTGAAGATCGGATGCACGGCGACTCGACGGGGACCGTGAGCATCGCGGAATTCCCAGTGGCGAGTCGCTACGTTCGACGCGAGCAGAACGTTATGGTCAGGCAGGTTCTGCGGGACCTCTGGCGGACCGCGCCGCGCAAGGTACGTTGGCGACGCCACGATCACGTCGCGACACTGCGTTAGCGGGCGGCACACCAGCGACGAATCTCGCAGCCGGCGTTCGGCACTGAACCACACGTCATGATCGTTGCCGTCAAGATCCTGCGTGCTTGCGAAGACCGTCATTTCGAATCTCACGCCCGGTTCTGCCGCGTGATATGCGGTCAGTAAATCGCTGAGGTAGGTGGCAGCAAAGAACTCCGAAGCCGCTATCTTCAGCGAGCCGACCGACTCCTGCGTCGCGGACGAGACGCTCGCATCCAACATGTCGAGTTGCGATAACAGCTCTGCGCATCCTTGCAAGTAGGCTTGACCCGCCTCGGTAAGCGATATACGCCGCTTCATCCGGTTGAGCAGGCGTGTGTCGAGGTGCGCCTCTAGCGTCGCAATGCCTCGTGTCACGACGGCACTGGATACGCCGAGTTGCTTCGCCGCAGCCGCAAAGCTCAGCGATTCGGCGACTTTTGCGAACATACGCATGGCGGCAAGCTGGTTCATGGCGACTATGCATAAGATGGGGGCTCACTTCACTAACTTACCTCCGACAAGCTGACGCAAAGCGAACCGTGCGATTACAGTTTTGATAACACCGATGTAAAACTGGCCCACCCTTCCTCCTGGTGTCAGCATCGTAGTCGTGGCCGATCCCTTCCGCGAATCTTCGTATCACGGGTACACGCTCGCCAGCGCCCTTTTTTTGTCAATCCTTGATTGCGCTTTTTCGAATAAAGTCCGCTCGGTTTTAACCGATAAACATGCACTTGTTAATAAATTCGTTTTCGGCTCAATGCCGGCCATCCTGAGCCGATGTATGTATGAAGTTTGCCTCGCATGCATAGCCGCCTTGGCGGCACAAGATTTCAGCTTCACGTCGAAAGAATAAATGGCTAGTACTGGCTGCTTGCCGCAGCAGCGTCCAAGCTCTATACGGGCGGCAATTGCCTGCTCGTGACATGTTCAATGCAAGGGATCCATAGAAATGAAGCTGTCTTTTGTCCAGAAGCTCTGGCTGCCGCTGATCCTGAGCCTGCTGTGTCTCGCTGGAATATCGATCTACAACGCTTACCAGACGAGGGAAATGCGACTGGCAGAGCGGAAGGCCGACCTGATACACGCATCGGAGATCGCCCTGAGTGTCGTCAAGACCTCTGGCGACGATGCGGCCGCCGGCGCCATGCCTTTGGCGGAAGCCCAGAAGCGGGCTATGGCCCGCATTCGGAACATGCGGTACGGCGAGGACGGCTATTTCCAGATTCTCAATTCCCAGCCGAGGGTCCTGATGCATCCGACGCGAGCGGAGATGAATGGCAAGGACGTCGGCGACTACAAGGATCCGAACGGCGTTTACGTCTTCAGGGATATCGTTGCGCTCATCAAGCGCGACGGCAAGGGCTTTACCGCATATGGCGCTTCTAAGCCGGGAGCCACCGGAGCCTCTCCGAAAATCGCCTACAACGTGACCTACCAGCCGTGGGACTGGATTCTCTCGACGGGGCTCTATGTCGACGATATCGACGCGGCCTTCCGCTCGACGCTATACCAGAGCCTGGGGATTCTGGTGGTACTGGCCGGGGCCCTGTCGGCTGTTGTGGTGCTGCTCAACCGCGGCATCCTCCGCTCACTGGGCGGCGAGCCGTCCTATGCCGCCGAAATCGCCAACCAGATTGCCAATAACGATCTGACTGCCGTGGTGAAGACGGCACCGGATGACCGCTCGAGCCTGCTCTTTTCAATGAAGCGCATGCAGGAACAACTCACGCAGACGATCGGCACGATCAAGACTTCGGCCGAATCGATTGCCACCGCCACGCACCAGATTGCGGCGGGCAACCAGGATCTGTCGCAGCGCACCGAAGAGCAGGCCGCCTCGCTCGAGGAAACGGCGTCCAGCATGGAACAGCTGACCTCGACCGTCACCCAGAACGCCGACAATGCCAGTCAGGCCAACCAGCTTGCGGCACAGGCCGCCCAGGTGGCAGAACAGGGCGGCACTGTGGTTTCGCGCGTGGTCGAAACCATGGAGGGCATCAACGCCAGCTCGGACAAGATTGCCAATATTGTCGGCATCATCGAGGGTATCGCCTTCCAGACCAATATCCTCGCGCTGAATGCAGCTGTCGAAGCGGCCCGTGCGGGAGAGCAGGGACGGGGTTTTGCAGTGGTGGCCTCGGAGGTGCGTTCGCTGGCGCAGCGTTCGTCAGCGGCGGCCAAGGAAATCAAGGAGCTGATCCACGATTCCGTGGAGCGGGTCCGGACAGGCGCCAGCCATGTACAGGAAGCCGGAACGAAGATGCACGAGATCACCCGCGAGATCAGGCGCGTGACAGACATCATGGGTGAGATCACCGCCGCCTCGCAGGAACAAAGCAAGGGCATTGGCCAGGTCAACCAGGCCGTCACGCAGATGGACGAAGTCACGCAGCAGAACGCGGCCCTGGTCGAACAGGCGGCGGCCGCCGCCGGTGCGCTCGAGTCGCAGGCGAACGATCTGAGAACAGCCGTTTCAATGTTCAGGCTGGACGTCTCGCGCGACGCAAGCGCCAGGGGGGCTGGCGACGGATACCGCTGAATATCCGATTGCACGCAAAACATTGATAACTGTCAGTGGAAGAAGAGTTCCCGCATGCCGAAGGTGTGATGCGCTTCGGCAGCCATCAGCACCAGCAGCACCAGCAGGCACAGGGGCGGTATCAGGATGGCGTACACCAGCGCCAGCCGCTCCCACATCATGTGCATGAAAATCGACACGATCAGCCCGGCCTTGGCGATCATGAGCACGACGATCAGCGCCCAGCGCAGCAGGCCCTGCACGTGGAAGTAATCCACCATGTACGACATCGTGCTCAGTACGAACAGCAGGCCCCAGATCTTCAGGTAGATGCCGATCGGATGCTGCTGGCCGTGCGCGGCGTCGGGTCGATGGGCGGAATCGGTGTGGTCCATGGTCTGCCTCACCACAAATAGAACAGCGCAAAGATGAACACCCACACCAGGTCGACGAAGTGCCAGTACAAGCCGGCAATCTCCACGATCTGGAAGTTGCCGTGTTCGGTGAACCCCGGCTGCAGGATCTTGCGTGCGATCAGCAGCAGGTAGATCACACCGCAGCTCACGTGAAAGCCGTGGAACCCGGTGATCATGAAGAAGCACGCGCCAAACTGCGCCGCGCCCATCGGGTTGCCCCAGGGGCGGATACCTTCATGGGCGATCAGTTTGGTCCATTCGAAGGCCTGCATCGACACGAAGGTCGCGCCTAGGAGCGCAGTCGCCAGCAACAGTGCAGCGGCGCGCTTTGCGTTGCGCCGGTAGCCAAAGTTGACAGCCATCGCCATGGTGCCGCTGCTGCTGATCAGGATGAACGTCATGATGGCGATCAGCAGCAAGGGCACATCCACGCCGCCCACAGTGAGCGCGAACACCTTGGAAGGGTCAGGCCACGGCACCGTGGTCGACATGCGCACCGTCATGTAGCCGATCAGGAAGCTGCTGAAGATGAAGGTGTCCGACAGCAGGAAGATCCACATCATCGCCTTGCCCCACGGCACCTTGAAGGCTTGGCGGTCGGCCGACCAGTCCGTGACGATGCCGCGCCAGCCGTCAGGCCCGGCGTCGGTGGGCGTGGTGGTGGCAGCGGATTCGGTCGGGAGCGTGGGCGTGGTCATGGCGCGGCTCCATACAGCGGCCCGCAGATGGCGGCGACGAACCCAGGGGTGATCCACCACATCGCCGCCAGCAGCACGAGCCAGACAGCCAGCAGGAAATGCCAGTAGATGGCGCACAGCGCGATGGCGCGCTGGGCTCGGAAGGGGTCCCCGCGCTGGAGACGCGCGATCGTCACCGCCCAGGCCACCAGCCCGCCCAGCACATGCAACCCGTGCAGGCCAGTGAGCAGGTAGAGGAAGCTATTGGAAGGATTGACGGTGACGGTCTGCCCGGCCGCCGACAGCATGCGCCAGACGGTCAGTTGTCCGATCACGAACACGGCCGCCAGCACACCGCTGGACACAAGCCACGCCGCCCGGTGCAAGGTTATCTGCCGGGCACGCTGCATGGCAATGCTTGCCAGCACCAGCGCGCCGGTGTTCCACCACAGCAGCGACGGATGCGGGATCGGCTGCCAGTCGGGCTCGCGCATACGCATTGCATAGGCGAACAGCAGCAGTGAAAACAATGTCGTTGCCACCGCCATGAAGACGGTCAGGCCGATGCGGCTCGCATTCGGCGAAACAGGTGGCGCGCCAGGAACGAAGGAGCGGGGCAGTGTGGTCATTCGCGTGCCTCTCCGGGTTGAAGCGTCGGGTGGGCGGCCGGTTCAGGCGCCGTCGCAGGCGGCTGGTTTTGCGGGACGAAGTCTTCCTCCTGCCCCGGCGGGCTGTATTCGTACGCCCAGCGGTATACGACGGGCGGCGCGGCGCCCCAGTTGCCATGCACTGGCGGCGTTTGCGGCGTCTGCCATTCCAGCGTGGTGGCCCGCCAAGGGTTGCTGCCGGCACGCTTGCCGCGCGCCAGGCTCCACGCCAGGTTGTACAGGAACAGCAACTGCGCCACTGCAACGATCAGCGCAATGACGGTGATGAACGTGTTGAGTGTCTGCGCCGAAGATGGAATGAAGCTGTAGCCGTCATACGCGTAATACCGCCGCGGCATGCCCAGGATGCCGAGATAGTGCATCGGGAAGTAGATCGCATAGGTGCCGAGGAAGGTAACCCAGAAGTGCACGTGCCCGAGCGTGTCGTTGAGCATGCGGCCCGTCACCTTCGGATACCAGTGGTAGATGCCGCCAAACACCACAAGGATCGGCGACACGGCCATCACCATATGGAAGTGCGCCACCACGAAGTACGTGTTCGACAGCGGAATGTCCACGCTCACGTTGCCGAGGTAGAGCCCGGTCAGCCCACCCAGGACGAAGGTGCTGATGAAGCCGATGGCAAACAGCATCGGCACGCTCAGGTGGATATCGCCGCGCCACAGCGTCAGCACCCAGTTGTAGACCTTGAGGGCGGTCGGGACGGCGATGATGAGCGTGGTGGTGGCAAAGAAGAAGCCGAAGTACGGATTCATGCCGGCGATGAACATGTGGTGCGCCCAGACCACGAAGCTCAACGCACCGATGATGACGATGGCCCACACCATCATCTTGTAGCCGAAGATGCTCTTGCGCGCGTGCGTGCTGATGAGGTCCGACACGATGCCAAAGGCCGGCAGCGCGACGATGTAGACCTCCGGATGCCCGAAGAACCAGAACAGGTGCTGGAACAGCAGCGGGCTGCCGCCGGCATGCTTGAGCGTCTGCCCCATCGACACCACGGCCGGTATGAAGAAGCTGGTGCCGAGTGTCTTGTCGAGCAGCATCATCACCGCCGACACGAACAGCGCCGGAAATGCCAGCAGCGCCATGATGGTCGCCACGAAGATGCCCCACACCGTGAGCGGCATGCGCATGAGCGTCATGCCGCGCGTGCGCGCCTGCAGCGTGGTGGTGACGTAATTCAAGCCGCCCATCGTTGTCGCGACGATGAAGATCGCCAGCGACACCAGCATCAACACGATGCCCCATTCCACGCCCGGTGTGCCCGGCAGGATGGCCTGGGGTGGATACAGCGTCCAGCCCGCGCCGGTCGGCCCGCCTGGCACGAAGAAGCTCGCCATCAGCACCAGCACGGCCAGCAGGTAGACCCAGTAGCTCAGCATGTTGAGAAACGGGAACACCATGTCGCGGGCGCCCAGCATCAGCGGGATCAGGTAGTTGCCGAAGCCGCCCAGAAACAGCGCCGTCAGCAGGTAGATCACCATGATCATCCCGTGCATGGTGACGAACTGGTAGTAGTGGTTGGCGTCGATGAAACTGAACTTGCCCGGAAAGCCGAGCTGCAACCGCATCAGGTCCGACAACACAAGGCCGACCAGGCCGACGGCGATGGCCGTCAGCGAATACTGCACGGCGATGACCTTGTGGTCCTGGCTCCAGACATAGCGGGTCCAGAAGCTTTGCGGGACGTGGTCGGTGTGCGCGTAGGACATTGCGTCTGCTCCGCTAGGGTTGGGCTGCGCTGCTGGCGGCCGGGCCGCCTTGCGATTCGATGTAGGTCACCAGCGCGGTCAGCTCCTGCTCGCTCAGGTCGAAGTTCGGCATGATGGGTGCGAAGCCTTTCACGACGCGGGCCTTCGGGTTGCGGATGAAGGCGCGCAGATAGGCTTCGTCCACCTTCGCGGTGCTGCCGTCGGCCATCGTTTCGGTCTTGCCGTACAGGCCCTTCCAGGTGGGGCCCACGCGCGGACTGCCGTCCACGGTATGGCAGGCGACGCAGCCCTTGGCCTCTGCGAGCGCCTTGCCCTGGTCAGCGAGCGCCTGGGCGCTGCCGCCTGCAGCGGCGGGTGCGGCCTGCACCTTGGCCTGCTGCCGCTGCGCGAACGTGCTCTGCTGCGCCAGCCAGCGCGAGAACGATGCTTCGTCTTCCACCACCACCACGCCGCGCATGTTGGAGTGCCCGATACCGCAAAGCTGCGCGCACAGGATGTCGTAACGCCCTGCCTTGGTCGGCGTGAACCAGAAGGTGGTCACCATGCCAGGCACTATGTTCATGCGCGCACGGAACGGCGGCACGTAGAAGTCGTGCAGCACGTCGCGCGACCGTGTCAGGACCTGGATCGGCCGGTTGAGCGGCAGGTGCACCTCGGGCGTCTCGATCAGGTAGTTGTCACGGCCGTTGGGGTCGCCGGGGTTCAGGCCGAAGGGGTTGTCGTTGCTGATGTAGCGCACGTCCGTCGTGCCCAGCTTGCCACCGGGGCCGGCAAAGCGGAAGCGCCATTGCCATTGCTGGGCGAGCACTTCCATCCGCAGCACGTTGGGCGGCGGCCGTATGTAGTCCGCGTAGACGAAGAGCCCCGGTGCTAGCAACGCTGCCACGCCGACAGAGGTCAGGCCGATCAGCCACCATTCCAGCCGCTTGTTGTGCGGCTCGTGAGCAGCGCGATGACCCCTGCGGTGGCGGTAGCGCACCAGTGCGATCACGATGAACAGGTTGATCGCGATGAAAAACGCGCCGGTAATGACGATCGTGATCGTCAGCATGTCGTCCATGCGCACCCAGTTCGAGGCGATCGGCGTGATCCACCAGGGACTGGCAAAGTGAAACCCCACCGCCAATACGATGATCAGGATCAGGGCAATCGCAAGCGGCATAGGCCACCTCGCTGCGTGTCACTCGCTGGAGCCGCTAACAAAACGCTCCTGGCGTCGTTGTGCGGCCATGCCGCACTTCGGTATTGTCTGCGCCGGCACGTCTATAGAGAAAGGTAGTCCTCTCCTCTGCATCGTGCAAGGCAGCGCAAGGGGGAAGCGTGCCATATACGTATCGCGCGAATGGAGGAGTCACTTGCTGCGGTGCAATGCAAAACGGCCGCCTCCAGTATTGGTTGCCGAGGCGGCCGTCTGGTGTCGGATTTACGCTGGTCCAAAAATTCCAGGGCAGGTCACCTACACCCCTGATTGCCTGCGGCAGGCGTACGATAAACAGCATCGACCCGTTGGGGAATGCTTGATTGATGGAGAGCCGACATGAGACGTCTTCATTTCCTCGTACCTGACACGACGACGGCGAAGGCGATCGTAGACGACTTGCTGCGGGCGCGGATCGCATGGCGACCTATCCATGTCCTCGCGAATCACAGTGTCGCACTCGAACAGTTACCCGAGGCATCCTTGCTGCAAAGCAGCGACGTCGTGCACTCGCTCGAACGCGGCGTGGCGCTCGGCGGTTCGACCGGTGCGCTTCTCGGCCTCGCGGCACCGGTGTTTCCTCCCGCGGAGCTCGCAATTGCGGGCGGAGCCGTCGTCGGGAACGCCCCTGCGCCGTGTGGCAAATCGCTGTCGGTTCCGCTGGGGGACGTAATCAAGGGCAGTGGAAAATTTTACGGCGTGAAATCCGTCAAGCTCGCCCTCAACCCGGTCCATCCCGCCTATCACGCAGCGGTGCACAGGGCGACTTACTTCCCTGCAGATCAGATGACGTTCACGGCCGTCTCCAGGAAGAAGCTGCGCCCTGGCAGTTCGGTGCATAGCAAAAGCGGCCGTGTCGGGCGTGGCAAGGTCGGCGTGGGCGGCATGCGTACCAGGTCTCACGGCTGACGGCGCGCGGATCGAGTCGCAACCTCTCCAGTTCAAGGGACTAGCGGGACGCGTCCCGTTTTTCTTTGGTCGCCGTCGCCTTGTCCTTCCGCCAGCTTAGGAAGTTAGTCACCGCAGCCACAATGAACGTGACGATAGTGGAGGCCGACGACACAATGAGTGTCTTTTCCTCGGAATCTAGCGAAGGCGTTGTCGGTTGGTATTGGGAAGCGGATGAGAATGGGACTGGCGGGGCGCTTCCCGACAAGGCTTGTGATGCGCTTTTCAACTGCACGACGGTTATTTGCGGCAGTTGGTTCGCCGACATGTAACGCACGAAAAGGGCGGTTGTTATGCAAAAAAACCCCACAAAGAGACCAAGGAATAACCGACAAAACAGCTCGAGCCTAGTGGAGTTTGCCACGCCTGCCTCCGTCTTCGTCGACGGTTGCCGCACCCTTGCACCCACAGGAGTGCGCCCATGCTGGGCGCACAACACAAAACGACCCGACAAATGCCGGGCCGTTTTTGTTTCCTGGCTCGCTGAAAATCTCAGCGAAAAACACCTTCAAATCAGGCGTGCTTCTCACTGAATTCGTTGAGCGGCACAGGCTGCTTGAGCGGATCGAAGTCGGCCCACCGCCCTTGTTGCCAGCGGCCGGTCGCGCGTTCGATCGCCGCGCCTCCCGCATCGCGCAGCACCCGTGCAGCGTCCAACTGGCTGTCCGACGACACGTGTACGGCCACCAGCACGCCGGAATCACGGATTTCTTCGTTGCTGGTTTCAAGCGTGCGCACCATCGCGCCGACCAATGAACCGACATACGCACTCACCCCGGCCGCGATCAGCGACACGATAAGCGGCGCCGAAAACGCCGCGAAGATCCCGACGCCGACCACGGCGCCAACCGCTGCGCCAATCGTGATGCCTATCTCGGCACCCTTCGGCGCCCCCCTCGCGTTTGTGTCGGCGCTGGTATCGCCGCCGGGCCGAAAACGGGCGTGCTGGCCGGGCGGATTGACGAAAAACAGGGTGACGTCCTCCTCGACGAAACCGGCATTGAAGAGCCGTTGCGCCGCGTCTTCAGCGGCGGTGAATGTCGTAAAGCGTGCTGCGACGATGAGTGACATGTGGCCTCCTTCCATCGTTGACTAGCGGTTGCAGACTATGCCGCCCCACCTCACCCGCGCCCAGGCACAGGTGCATGCGGTGGCACGCGCCGGGACTATGCCGTGGTGCCGCGATCGGGTTCCATGCCGTCCACTCTGAACAGTCCGCTATGTAACACTACGCCTTTGCCGCCGTTCTGGTCTATCGCTTCCGCGCAAACCGAACGGATACGATTGCGGCCGTTGTCGAAAGCAGCCATTAAGGCGGATTCCAGCGCGGAATGGGCGCCGGGAGCGGGCGCCTGACACCGCATGTTTCCTTCGTCTCCCTACTTGGTCCGCAAAAAATATGCCCACACACAGAAGCGCGCGGAAAGCGACGCGCCGATGCATTGGCAATTCCACCGGCGTACCGATCTGCTGTGGGGGCGTAGCTGGCGCGATCGCAATCGGCTCGATACATTTTGCGCTGTGCCCGGCGTGTTGCCGGAGGCGAATCTCCCACCTGCGGGAGGTACGTCTGTTCGGTCGCGCTCGGCGGGCCACGTCAGCAGTCTGCGGTTTCGCTGAAGGCAGCCAGATACTGGGCTTGAAACGGTACGTCCTGCGTCTCCGATAGAAGTAAGATGGTGGTTGCCGGTCAAGTCAGCATAGGAGGAAATCATGCCCTCAGACCCGACCACACGACCGATTCACCGGCCCGGGCTTCCGGACCACCCCGTCCACGGCGTTACGCCAAGCACCAAGTCGCCGGCGCCGAAAGCCACGCCGGGCACTCCGGGTGATGTTCCTGATGCCGCGGAAGCTGAACCGGTCCCGCACGAGCATCAACCGAGCAGATCAGACGACAATTGAGCGACCTGCGTGTTTAACCCGAGGCCGCCCGGATGTGTTCCGCGGGGGCCGACCTGGAGCGACGGCATCGACCGGAGATCAGTGCGGCACGCCGTATAAACCGTATACCGCCTCAGCCGGGTTTAGCCCCACGTTATACAGGCCCGGCGCTCGCTCAATCAGTTCACCGTTGGCTCCATATGGCGGATGGACAAAGCCCCGGCTTCGGCGCATTCGATAAGCCAGATCGATGCCCATGCGTGCAGTTCACTGCATGAATCGGGTTCGCCGCTGCCGCGGTCTATGCCCCGTGGAGGGAACCGCGCGATGGATCCAGCGGCACGCAGGCATTTCAAATGGACGGTTTCAAGGGTGAAGCGCAACAGCGGGTTTAATGTTTAGAGCCTTGACGCGTTGGCTTGCTGAAGCAAGGGTCTCTTGCACGTACAGTTCATCACGGCACGTCGTCGCCAGAACGAGGATCATCCGTCGGGTTGGCGATAGCCATGCGGCGCTATCAGTCTCGCGAGCTGGAGGACTAGAATGAATTATCCGAATTAATTGGGAGAGAAATTGTGCAACTTCACATGGATTCCCATCATTTCACACACGGCCAGCCCGACTGGCGGGCAGCCGTGCTGGCAGGCGTCATCGCGGGCGCTGTGTTCCTGGCGTTAGGGGTTATCCTGATGGCGCTGACGACGGGCGGAAGTCTGCTGGAGCCCCCACGCATGGTCGCCGCGATCATGCTGGGACGAGGCGCATTGCAATCGCCGCAAGCATTCTCAATTGGCATCGTGCTCGCGGCCTTTGTGGTGCATTTTGCCCTTGCCATCGTATTGGCGCTTATCCTCGGTCTGATCATGACGTCATTCAACCTTGACTCGAGCATGGGGATGGCTTCACTGGCGGGTGGCGCTTTCGCTGCAGCCGTTTACCTGATTAATTTCTACGGCATGACACGGTTTTTTCCGTGGTTCGCAGAAGCGCGCAACTTGGCCAGCCTGTTCGTTCACATCGTCTTCGGTATCGTGGCGGCGAACCTGTACATGAAACTGGAGCGCAACACATCCCGCAGGGTCAAGGCGGACGCGGGCGGCCCGTCGTAGTCCGGTGCCGTGATGATCGACCGGTCTCCAGAGCAGATAAGGCTGATCGACCACCCTCCATACCAATCAGCGATGGGCCGGCCACACCAAGGTGTGGGTTCGGTCGCAATCCCTCATCAAGAAGGCGAAGGTCCCTTACCGGAACCCTTACCAAACGCACGTTCGCGTCGATGATGCTCTCCGCTGGAGAGCATCCGATGTGGGTATTGAAGCAGATAGGACATGCCGATCAAACGATCATCTAGCGCGTCTATGGTCGGTGGATGCCGGAAGCAGATCGCGGTGTGGGTCCCGAACCATCACCATGTTTTCGCAAGGCGTGGCATTTGAGTGTCATTCCAGCCTCATTCCTGCGATCCAGAGGGGCATGAGTAAAATCGCTCATGCTTGAAAGCCTTGCTGGACACGGGCGGAAGGCAGCCGGAGTCGAACCGACCTGAGAGCGGCTGACGCCCTCAACCGGGTTTGAAGCCCGGTCTTTTTGCCCGTCCTGCAAGGGTTCTGCGGCCCTGAGTGGCATTACAGTGTCATTCGCTGGAAAGCCACGATTGAAACCAGCCCGGTATAGCGCTGCGTGGGTCGAATCGTTGCCGGTCAATCGGAAAATCGGCGCCTACCGTTTTAGCAAGGCACTCTGATGAGGGAGCATTTGGTTACCTCTCGTCAGAACGAACCCGCTTTCATGTGCTGTTCAGTCAACATGTTGACCAAATCCGCCGCTTGCGTCTGCCACATGTTCCGATCAAATAAGCTCCCCTTCGGTCTTTCGAGGGGGCCTCTCTGAGGCAACCCCGCCCCTCGATCTTTTAGCCTGCCGCTCCCATGGGCGGCAGGTTCTTTTTCGTGGACCTCTTCTATACCAGGCGGTATGGATGACGTCGGGAACTACTCGTGTGGAGGTTCGCGAAACACCGGAGATACTGTCGCTCAGGAAGCGGGGTGGTCAGGCCGGCACACGCTCTGGTTCGTCAACGAGTGCGACTGCCGTCCACGGCGATGGACGATCAGTTTCGGCGGGAGAATCGCACGACGCTTTCGGGGAAAGCATGCAGCTACCGAACGTTGACAATTTCATCAAAGACCGGAAGCACGGCGTCACACCTGCCAATGCCCCGGCATATGGTCGATCTAGCTGCGGATATCAACGCTCGGCGAGCAGATGCGAGGGTAGCCCCCCAACCCTGAGGCCCGATCGAAAGCTTCCAACCGCTCCATCGGATTCAACATCGTGGAATCGATATTACCCACTTCGATAGCGGAGCTGAGAGCGTCTGCCAAAGCCAGAGCGAAGCCACGACGATGTCGAAGGTCCGACGTGAACTCATCGCTTTCAAGTAGCTTCGCTATGGCGGTAATGTCGAAGTCGCCGCGCTCGTTGTCTCGACCGGATTTCACAATGCACTCAATCATCTGTATGAATCTCCTCGCTGCCAGTACCCCGGATGCGATTTCGACAGGATCGATCTTAGTCATTTGTCACTCTCACTAGTCGCTGATGTCTAAACAGTCGGCGTATCGGTCACACGTCGAGACGAACTCAACAACTAGCGCCACGCCGACTCGATTCGATTCAGCGCTATCTCGTTGAACTCAAGCGTCATCACCGCTCCGGCGGCACGCCGCCTGAGGGTTATGAGTGGCACAGGACGGTCTCACCTACAAGCATCACGCTGTTTCATTGCGCCCAGCACGATTCTCTTCATATAGCTCGGCGAGGCGTTCGAGCGGAGCAGTTCGCGCGAAATGTTGTAACTGTTCGCGGTGCCCTTGATCGCTCGTGGTCGCTTCGATTTGTCTCTCCAGGTCATGCCGCACGCACGGTTCACGCTCGGCAATAAAGGACATCAGCACGCGTGCGTACAGCGACTCCCTATCAGGGATCGCCATGTACTCATTCAGGAGGTCAACGATTTCATTCATGATTTTCTACGTTCGCGGCATTCGCCGCGCTTCGCCGCAGCGGGATTGCGACGCAAGCGTGCCCTAGTGACAAATCCATGTCACCACCAGAATCACTGCAATTGTGAGGCATACCAAGTCAGAATCGTTCATATAGCACTAGGCAGATCGCGCCCACGCACGAACTCAACTGAAGAATAAAAAAGGCCTGCTCGCGCTCGCGAGGCGGCAAGTCAAATCTCTGAGCGCTCAACGAGAGTGAATCCCCAGAGATGATTGGTCACGATCATAAACCGACAGCCATTTATGGCGGTCAGAGTGGCGGACAAGGCCACGGAATTGGCTGAGAGCGGCAATGAAACGAGCTAGCGGCCATACGACAATTACCGATGCTTTCGGTCTAAAAGAGACCTAAGCCGCTGCCACAGATGCGCCGGGGCGCAACGTCCGCGCCGTTTATCAACTACGTGCATCAATTTCGCTGACAAGAATCTCCTCCATAGGGGCAGGCACATGGACGAAGTACCCCTGAATATAGTCAACTCCCAGCTCTTGCAGCAGTACCGCGACGGCTGATGTTTCGACGAATTCCGCAATCGTTCGCTTGCCAACGGCTTTTGCCACATCGCAAATACACCGGACCATTGCCTGATCAATGGCGTCATGTTCCAGATTGGTAATGAACTGCCCGTCGATCTTCAGATAGTCCACGGGTAGCGCTTTAAGATAACCGAACGATGATGCGCCACTTCCGAAATCGTCCAGAGCGAAGTGTATGCCCCGCAATCGCAGCGACTGGATGAATTCAGTTGCAACTGACAGATTCGTGATCGCCGCCGTCTCTGTGACCTCAAAGCAGAGCTTATGCGTGTCAAATTGCAAAGCGTCAGCCAGATCCCATACGTATCGATGAAAGGCGCGGTCGCCAATGGACTGGCCGGAGAGGTTCACCGCGATGCTTTCAACGTGGGCCAACTGGTCGCGATGGTGCGTCATCCACGCGAATACGTATTTGACCACCCAGCGATCGATGCGTGAGACCATGTGGAAACGTTCAGCCGCTGATAAAAAGACACCGGGCAGTACCAGACTCCCATCTGGCTCGCGCAGACGCAACAGGAATTCGCACCGGACGAGGTTCTTCTCCTCGCGACCAAGTGCCCGTATGCGCTGGGCATATAGCTCGAAACGGTCTTCGTCAAGTGCTTGCTCCAGACGTGCGATCCACTGCATCTCGCCGCGTCGTGCAAGTACAACCTGGTCCGCGTCAAACCACGAGTGCACCTGATTACGTCCAGCGTCCTTGGCGGCATAGCATGCACTATCGGCAGCCTGGAGCACAGCCGCCGTCGTCGGCCAACGATCGTCAATTGGCACCAGACCAATGCTTGCACCAATATGGAAGCGCCGCCCGTTGTAAGCAAATCGAAATTCGTCGAGGCGCTCACAGATCTGGGAAGCGATCCGACGGGCCCGCTCGGTGTCACACTGTTCCAGGATGACACCAAACTCGTCGCCTCCTAGCCGGGCCAGTGTGTCGGTTGCCCGAATACACTGGCCCAACTGCTCCGTCACTTGCTGCAGCAGTTGATCACCGGCGATATGACCGAAGGTATCGTTCACGACCTTGAATTGGTCCAGGTCGATGTACAGCACAGCATGTCTGCTACCCGCCTCGCGTGCATGGGAAAGCACACGGCTAAGTTGCGTTTCGAACTCCGAGCGATTTAGCAACCCGGTTAGGGCGTCGTGCGTGGCACGGTAGGTCATTTCTTTGGCGAGCCGACGTTCTTCGGTTACGTCGTGAAAAACCAGTACGACACCTAGGACTTCGCCGCTCGTACTGATGATCGGGGCAGCGGAATCCTTGATCGCGTTTTCTGCGCCGCCCCGTGATATCAGGACAGTATCGTCGGTGCTACTCACGACGCGGTTCTCGGCCAAACATTGCGTAACCGGATTCGAGGCGTGTACTCGGGTTGACTCGTTGCGGGCATCGAATACGTCCTTCAGGTCGCGGCCGCGCGCCTGGGCAACGGGCCAGCCCGTTAGCCGCTCCGCCGCCGGATTCAGGTATGTGACGCGACCATCCGGATCGGTTGTGACGACGCCGTCATCGATTGAATGCAACGTTACCTGGAGAAATTCATGCTGTTCGGCCAAGGTCGCCTGCATCCGTTTTCGCTCAGTCGTCTCGAGGACAAGAACAGCACACTGACCGGGGCCGGGGCGATATGCCACCATGTCAAACCAGCCGCCTCCCGCTGCGGGGAGGTCCTGTCGTGCAACTGGATCGCCAGTGAGTACAACCGAAGTTAGCGTGCCGAGCCAGTCCCATCCCTCGTCTGCCGGCCCCGCGAACACCTCGGAGACCTTCTTGCCGATCATGAGCTCGGACGGAATATGGCTCGTCCTCGCGATTGCGGGGTTTGCCGCAATGAACCGGAAGTCGACAACCTTCACGCTCGCGTCGCTAACAATATCCAGCAATACGAAGCCTACCTGCATGTGTTCAAAAAGCGCGCGATACCGGTGCTCGCTCTCGAGTAGGGTTGCCTCGATCTTCCTGCGGTCAGTGATATCGTCGATAACTGCCATGGACCGCCATGGTGTGCCGTCGCTCTGCCTTTCGAGAAAGGCAGACAACGATACGTGGATCACTTCACCGTCCTTCCGCACCATTTCGTATTCGACATCGCGGCAATGGCCGATGCGGAAGAACTCCGGAAGCACTACCTCACGGGCATATTCGCGCGACGCGGGCGTCAGGAAATCGGATGAGGGCCTCCCAAGTACCTCGGCCCGACTATACCGGAGCGTGCGAAGCCATAGGTCGCTCACGCTAATGAGCCTGCCTTGCACATCAATCGAGTGAAGCATCGCCGGGGTGCGTTCGTAGAGTTCGCGATACCTCCGCTCGCTTTCGGTCAACGCCTGTTCGACTCGCCTGCGTTCACTGACATCGCGCCCCACCGCATAGATCGCTACGATCCGTCCAGCGATGTCTGTCATCGGCCGATAGTTCCAATGCACCCATCGCTCGACATTATTCACTGACGCCACACGGGCGACCAGCGTCGCGCTTGATCGACTTGTCATCACGTCGCGCAGAACCGCAGCCGCCGATGCGCGGTCTTTATCGGCAACGGTATCAAGCAGGTTGGCACCCGCAAGGCTCTGCGAGGAGCCGTCCATATAGCGTGCGAAGGCGTCGCTAATGTAGCCAATCTCTCCACCAGAACCCGCCAGTACGACCAGGTCTGCCTCCTGTTCCGGCAGTGCGTTCCGATTGAATCCATTTCCGGACAATGAGCCGGCGAGAGCACCCGTAGAGGAGTTGAGCAGGCACGTGCTGACAATGTGAGCCAGGCCGTCCAATGCAGCTCGTTGGATAGGAGTCAGTTGTCGGGGCTCGCGTGCCGCCACCGATAGCACACCAATGCAGTGCCCCGTCGGGAGAACGATCGGGGCATTCGCATAGAACCGAATCTCAAGTCTATCGAAGATGAACGGATTCTGGGCAAGGCGCGGATCGTCAGCCGTGTCGATCACCTCTATTCCGTGATGGTCGCCTGGGACGAACAGGCAGAACGCCGCTTCAGTGGCCGTCCACTCTTCCGCGGATAACTCGACATCTGAATGAAGCCACTTCGAGTCCGGGTCCGGCAAACTCACCGCGGCGATCGGCACTTGACAAATCGTGGCGGCCATCCGTACGACTTCCTCAAAAACAGACGCCGCGGTACCGATGACAATGGTCTCATTACTATTGCCACCAAGATGCGTAGCCCGGTACTTAGGCAGACAGTGGGATGTCATTTCGTGTGGCTCTCCGAAGATTGCACGACGGAATGCGGAAGATATTAGCAGCGTACGCTATTTCTCTGTTCCGACCTTTTGAACGCAGTATTTTTGTCAGTTTCGACCTGGTACTATTTAGTTTAGCAATACTGTCTTATTTTATTTTGTGGCCAACAAAGCGTAACCAATAGCGGGGCCGCGTTTTACGCGCAGATACTTGATGATGCCGTGTGGAGAAAAAGGAGCCTGCTCGCGCCGGGCGCGCAGGCTCGAAATTCCGAGGGGTTCCGAGGGTCCGCTTGACCTCCCCTCGGAAGGCCAGGTGAGATCATAGGTTGACAGGCATATATCGCGGACGCGATTGGCGGATCGAGACACGGTGTTGACCGAACGCGACAACAGAGCGCATGTCGAATGGAAGCATCGTAACTTTACCCGAAACACGGCCTACGATAGAAACACAGAGACGCAATACGACATGATGCCGACTCGAAGCACGACAGCCGTGTACCGTCTCATTTGCTTCAATACGCGCCGCCAGGCCGCGCCCATTGATCCGCATACACGACGCGAACGAAATTCAGTACGAACGAGTCTGTCGAGATGCTGTGTCACGATCCATGTGGAGTTCAGAAAACCGAAAATCAGATAGACAATGATCCACGCGAAGCAAAGTCTGGAAAGCGTCAAAAAAGCGATACCCATACAAGCTCCCGTCTATGTTCCGCTCGACGAAGCGAACGGCTTCCCGACACCCGACATATAAAAAAGGCTCAGCAAATTGCGCGTGAAACAACCTGGATTCGCCCCACAAGCGCTTGCGCTCGGCGCCGCACTGGCATTCTCGGCGTCGGCTCACGCTATCGACTCAGCACTGAACTCGCTCGTGACCGATATCGGCGGCTTCGTTGGCTACTGCCGCTACGGCGGCGGGAACTGCGGCACCGATTTCTGGTGGCGGGACAGGTACTACAACGGGTGCCACTGGCGGGTCTGGAACGGGGAAGTAGACGAAGTAGCGTTGAATGGCGTCAAAAGCTTAGTCTTGTCCGCCACTCTCTCCCCGATGCACTTCGAATAGCTAAGCTATCGCTTGGTCCTCCGAGGGGTAGGCAGATCAACCCCGTAACTCCTCGGATTTTTGCCTGCTCCTCTCCCCGGACGAGTGGGCTTTTTTTACATCAGTTCTGGATCGCGACTTCGCAGGCTTCACATCACGTCAATTCGATCGCGACAGATACGGCGAACTGAGCGGCGCCGGCTGATATTCGCCCACCGCGCTCAGCGAATACGACACGCCGGTTGTTGGTCGGCACGCGGTCGCCCGTGAACACCTGGTAGGAGGCGTTCGTGTACAGGCCCCTCGTGCCGTCGTCTCACGCAAGGCTGGCAAGGCGCCGCCGTTGGACGTCACGCCGCCCCATTCGAGGCCGGACGCCTCGTTGCGCGCGCCGGAGTAGGACAGCAAGCTATCGGTGACCGCGCGGCGTGCGACGGTCAGCGAATACGACACCTTGTCGGTGATGCCCCCGTTTGTACTGCGCGCCACCCACCACGTTCGCTTCGCGAAAGCCCACCCGAAAGCGTTGCAGGTAAAGCGCGAGTCGTGTCGTTACGACCGTGCACGGGGGACCCGCGGAAAGTTATGTGGCAGCGGACAAGCCGTGTAACTCCTGGCGAACCCCGGAAAATCGCTGGCTTGTCTTGGACGAGCGGTGACTAAAGTCCACCGCTTAGCCCACCGGCAAGAGGGATAGATGCTCATCCAGGTATGCCCGAAACTCAACGCTTACTTCCGGGTGCCTCAGCGCGAATTCCACCGTCGCCTTCAGGTAACCGAGCTTGCTGCCGCAGTCGAACCGCGTGCCGTGGTACTTGTACGCCAGCACCTGTTCGTCGGCGAGCAGCGATTGAATCGCGTCCGTCAGTTGCAATTCGCCGCCTGCGCCCGGCTTCAACGCGCGCAGATGTTCGAAAATCCGCGGCTTGAGCACATAGCGACCCACCACGCCGAGATTCGACGGCGCGACTTCCGGCGCCGGCTTTTCGACAATGCCCGACATCTTGATGATCGAGTCTTCCCATTTCTTTCCGTCGACGATGCCGTACGACTTCGTCTCTTGCGCTGGGATCTCTTCCACACCGATGACCGAGCTGTGATAGTGGTCGAACACCCGGATCATCTGCGTCATCACCGGCGGCATGCCGTACAGCAGGTCGTCAGCGAGAATCACGGCAAACGGGTTGTCGCCCACCATTTTTTCGGCGCACATCACCGCATGGCCGAGGCCGAGCGCTTCTGGCTGGCGCACATAGAAGCAGTCAACGTGGCTCGGCTTGATGCTGCGCACCAGTTCCAGCAGCTTGGCCTTGCCGCGGGCTTCCAGTTCCGCTTCGATTTCATAGGATTTATCGAAGTGGTCCTCGATCGCGCGCTTGCTGCGACCCGTGACGAAGATCATTTCGGTGATGCCTGCTGCCATCGCCTCTTCCACCGCATACTGGATCAGCGGCTTGTCGACGATCGGCAGCATCTCCTTCGGGCTTGCCTTCGTGGCAGGGAGGAACCGGGTGCCGAGACCGGCTACCGGAAATACCGCTTTTGTAACTTTCAGCATGAGAGATCCCGAATGTCATTGATGGGTTCGGTGCCGAAGTTCCGCATCGACGGCTGCCGGCGGACGTCAGCTTCCCGCCCGGCCGCAGGCGGCTTGTCCGCACAAAGAGCGCGGGCTTCGAGCGCTATGGCATTCGTTTGAAGTGCGAGCGACGGAGAGCAAGGATCCGGATTTTTTCAGAAAAAGACGCGAAAGAGTGCTTCTGTCACAGCACAACCTGGACTATTCACTGTTCCATTGATAGAAATCCAAAGCGACACACCGAAACTATTCACTTCTTGCAGATAGCAATCGTTTTTACAGACGTCGCAAGCGTTTGCGATCGACTCGCGAGGCTAACACCTTCTTTTCTCGTGGCTGTCAATTCAATAGGTTTATGACGTGTATAGCCTCCTGATTTCCAGAAATTACAAGTCTAAAATTATCAAATTGCATTTAAGCAACAAAAATTGGTTATCGATTCGGTCGTTATAACGCTGCCTGTTATCCGTCATCGAATCGGTGATGCCATATGCATCACCGATGACTGAACGCTTATGCGGCGCAATTACAAAACATGACTGATGACCTACGCCCGTTGCTACGATGTGCTGATGGGCCGCTTACTGGCGCGATACTCGGTTGGCGTTGTCGCGAGATGCTTGCGGAAGAGTTTCGCGAGCCAGCCACCTCCCCCGAGCCCACAACGACGCGCAATCTTGTCGATCGGTAGATTGGTTTCAACAAGAAGGCGGCAGCACATGTCGAGCCGCACCGACAACAGATACTCTGACGGCGTGACGCCCATTTCGATCTTGAAGCGCCGCAGGAAATTCCGCTCACTCATGGCGGCGACCTGCGCCGCCTCATCAATGGCGATCTCCCGGTCGCCGTTCGCCTCCAGCCACTTGGCAGAGGCCCGAATCTGTTCGCTAACGTAAGCAGACGCGTTCTCGCCGATGGTGGGGGTGAAGCGCTTCTGCTGAGGCTGCGGTGCGACACGATCGGCAATCTGGCGGGCGATTTCAGCACCGAAATCTTCCTGAACGACCGCCAATGCATTGCGGAATGGGCTGACGGAGACCGTCGAGAAGCCTACACCGGGCCAGTTCTTTGAGATTTCTCGGGCGTGCTCGCCGAAGCGCTGGCCGCTGGCCGCGTTTCCGAATCCGATGGCTTCGAGGAGCAAGCGTCCGTCGCCGATCGGGAATACCAACGCACTGCGTGGGCACGCGCGACGCAGCCAGGTAGTCAAGCGTTCGTCCCGAACGCCATTGCGCCCCCCCTCGCCGGCGCCAATAAATAGCGCGTGGAAATTGTCGGTGCAGCGGCGGGCTTCGACGCTTTCGGTCCAGACGAACACAGAAGACGAACTGGCGACTCTGCCGCCACCAGCAGATAGGAGGCAAACGTTATAATGTATTCTGTCGCTCGGTATCGCCCCGGAATCGATGAGCGCATTCACCGATTCGAATATCTCGAGGATCGAGGCTGCCTCCGGTAACGCAAAGCCGCTTGACAAAACTACGCCAATATTTCTCACCGCGCGCACGTCTGGCAAAACGAGCGGCGGCACCGCGCTGTTATGGCGCGCCTCTACAAAGCTCTCCATCTCACGTTCCCCGGAATTTAAGTGGGCCGTTCCAGCTTGCTTTGAGCTGAATTCATTGATGGAATCAATCGTACATAAAGATCGCACGCGTCGTAATGTCACTGACTGAATAGGCCAACATGTTGGCGGATACAACCATTTCTAACTACACCGCATAATTACAGTGCACGAACGAGCATGCACCTGTTTTGTGAAAACCAGAAGTGAATTTAGTGACTTGCTCATAAAATTTACATTGACATTATAAATTTTTCTCAGTTTAAAATTGGCGAAATCGTGTAATTAAGCATAAAAAAATGCGTGATCCTTCGCCGTCGGAACGATTCGCCGACCGTGATATTTTCGTCACGCGAGTGAATGATGGTGGTTCGGTTTGGGGCCGACGCCGTGAAGTTGCGCTCCAGCAGGTTCGGGGCAACCGGCAGGTTGTGATTCGAGTTTGTCGTCGCGATGTACTTGCGCTTGTGCCGTGCACGGATGCCATGCGGCGCCATCAGCTTGCGAACGTTGACCCAGGAGGAAAAGTAGGTGAACAAGCCCGTCGGGTTGCGGGTCAGTGGCTAGGTATGTCGCAAGGCAGGCAGACCGATCAAATTCGCATGCGGACCGCAATAAAAAATTGCTTGATGACCGTCGAGTCAAGAGATGATGCGCGCAATGCAAGTCTTCATTCAGCAACAGGGTGAGCGTCAACCGAAACCAGGAACGGACGTCGGATACGTCCGCAATCGCGCGCCACGCTGCCTTGTGCCGCGAGCTGTGGAGATGCCTCGCCTGAGCCGTGTCGACGACGCCGTCTAATCGAACATTGACAGCAGATCGGCGATGTTCGTGTTAGGCAATCGCTTGGCAAGCATGTCCCAGAAGATCACATCGTGCATCGCGCTGGCATCTTCGGCCGTCTTCCACGCGCGCGCACCGACGATCGAATCGGCCGTTTCGTGAGCCGCGGAAACAATTGTCTGAATGTCTTGTTTGTGCATGAACCCGTTAACGGTCGCGCGCAGAGCTTATTTAGGTTCACGCGCAATCGTTTGCTAAAAAATTTTTTATCCCCCGCGCCACCATTCGGCGGCTGGCGTGACTCTAGCGTATTGAGCAATCCGCAAAGCGATCGGCACGTCCAAAGCCTGCAGCCCGACCGACGCCGAGTCCCACGAACCCGGCATCGGCGGTGACGCTTTGTGAAAGCGTGCGGCGCGGCGTAGCGAATGCACTAGGTTAGGTCAACATAGCCCCAAACTGTATTACTGACGAGATATGTCGCTTGTAATGATCAATTCATCGATATTGACAAACAATTATTCGCCACAGTATATAAATATAAAAAAGATGCGCTATACATTCCGTCTCAATTTGTTGGAATATGCACTGGGCATTCGAAATCTTACCAGTTCGCGGGGTAGAATCATAAGACCTGAACGGCTGCCCGCTATCTCGCTGCTCAGTGTCCTCAACAGCCAATGTGTTGGCTAATTCGGCCATTAAATACTGACAAGAGAATCGTATGCATAGCATGCTCATATAAGAAAAAGACAGAGTCTTGGGGAGAAGACTTTGCAGACCACACATTTCCGGGGAAAACTAAATGGATTTGGTACATACTCTGCCGCTCAGCGCGCGGCAAAGTGCCGTGCCGATGCAAACGAACGCGCTGACTCGCATCGACATCGCGCTGTTCAATGGGTTTGCACTGCCTACGGTCGCAGCAATCATTGAGATCTTCCAGAAGGCAAACGCGCTCGTCGCCGCACAGCGATCGGGCCGTGCACGCTACGACGTCTCGCTGCTTTCCGCCGCGGGTGGGCGCATCGCCAGTTCGTCCTCGGTATTTGTCTGGACCGACGACGTCCAGTCGCACCGAGGCACGAACGAGACACATCTGTTGTTCATTGCCGGCGGTGCGGGCGCACAGCAGGCATGTCGCGACGAGCGGTTGAGCAACTGGCTACGCCGCAGGCATCCATTCAGCGAGATCGTGCATCCGATCGCGGAAGGCCAGTTGCTGCTGCAAGCAGCCGGGCTGCCCAGTCGCTACTGCCCGCTTCCCTATGGCGGTAACGAAGCGCACGGTCTGCGTCCAACGCGGTCACTGACGGAAGCGCCGGGCGCCGTATCCACGGCGTTACGCATCGTCGAAGAGGATCTCGGGGCCGATTTGGCGCAGCAGGTAGCAGAGTCGATCGCGCCGCAATCCAATACACCGCTCACCTCGTCAGTCACGCTTGGCGCGGCGCCGCAAGTCAGCGAGAAGATCCTGGCGTCGGCGCGCTGGCTGGAAGCGAACGTCGATCGTCCCATCTCAATCGACGATGCTGCGCAGGTCGCGGCGATGAGCGAGCGCAACTTCCTGCGCCGCTTCAAGAGCGAGATCGGCATGACGCCCTCCGACTATCTGCTTCGCGCACGATTAAAGATGAGTTGTCGGATGCTCATTGAATCGCGTTTGCCGGTCGACAAGATCGCGCGCCGCTGTGGTATCGGCAGCGGCGGGCAGTTGTCGAAGCTATTCAGAAAATATCTGGCGACAACACCGACGGACTATCGGATGCGCAACGAAGTGGCACTCTAGAAGTGCCTCAAGCATAGGTGCCGGATCAACGGCACGAGTCCAATCCGGGGGGGCACCGCGGCAGCCCCTACCTCAGGCGTGCGTCACAGATTGCCCTCCCCAATTACTACCCTTGACAGTCTGCCGAGACGAATGAGTCCCTTCGCAGTCGCGTTGCCAGTCAAAGCAGACACGGCCAACACGACCGCGGATCTTGAAAAGAAGAGCCGCGCATGGATAGCGCCCGCCCATTTTACGGAGCGCGGCGCTTGACTATATCGGCCAACATTGTGGTTCATTCAGCCGCGCTTTCATTGCCCGGGTTCAGTTTCGGTAACATCAAAACCGGTCAACTCGTTCCTCAATTCCGAAGACCGATTGTCCCGAAGCGGCCGGCATCCGATGGCAATGTTCGAATGGGCGGCTTTCAATTTCAGGTGGTTCAGGTGGGTTAACGTACCAGGTGAACGGGAAGTTATGGGCGAGTTTATTCCAGAGTATCTGCTCCGCGAACAGGCGGCTGTGGGTGCGCTTGTATTATTCAGCGTTCTGCGCATTGTCGCCGCTGCTGTCGCTTTCGAGAAAGGCTGGCGCATGTCGGTCATGCAAACTTATTGCATTGTGATCGCGGTGCTCTACTGCCTACCTCAGCTATTCGATCTGTCCACGTACCTGTACGGAATGCGGGCCGCTGCTGCGGCGGCGGAGTTCGAGGGTAAGGCGGCGGGCGCTGCGATTGCACTCTTTTTTGCGCCCATTCTGAGTCACACGCTCGGCTACGAATAGTTGCCCTTCGCGTCCCAAGCCCCTGTTGTTCCGCTCATGGATCTTCGCGGCTGAATCGCAAAGATCATCGTTATCCCATTCAAACCATCGCGACCGAAGCCTCAAATACTCTTCAGGCTTATTAGAGCGATTTCGTGTTGTACAAAGGTACATTAGCGAGCGGCCGGCCCAGTTCCGTTGGGAACCTGAACCGGTCCGGCAGCTCGATTTTCCGCTTCCGCACGTGAACGCTATTTCGTGTTGGTTCCCGTGCCGCCGGTGCCGCCCGTTCCGCCGGTTGCTCCACCGCCATTGCCGCCGCCGGAGATCGGCGCTGCCGCCCCCGCCGCCGTGGCAGCGGTTGTCAACGACGCCGCCGGCTGACCATTCGCGGTAATCGCGCCAGCAGTCTGCAAAGTGTCCAGATCTGCATCCGGGCCGGGCTGCCCTGGCGTGAACGAAACCGTCAAGAACGACGATGACGAAAGCGTTATCCCGTACTGGGTCTTGATCAACTGGGCGACGGCCACCTCTGCGTTCGCGATCACCGTGCTGTTGGACAGCGCGCTCTGAAATGTTGCATTGCTCGTGATTCCCGACAGCAGCCCGCTAACCGTGGTTCCAAGCTGCCCGGCCAAATAGCTCAAAAGCAATTCGGTCAAGGGACTCACGTTGTAGGTGCCCGCGCCGGCCGCAAACGCATGGAGCGTGGTGGCGCCGCTCGACGCAGTGATCGCACACGGTCCGTCAAAGTGAAAGGTCGCCGAATACGCGCCGTTTGAGTTAGCCGTCGCACTGCCCGTACCGTTCTTGCAAGTCAGGACAATGCTTGCGTTTGCCATTGCTGCGCCCACCGCAGCCGTACCGCTCACCGTCGCACCCGGCGAGTCGCCGCTGCCGCCACATGCAACCAGCGCACTGGTCGCAAGCACTATCGATCCGAACTGCAGCGTGCGCAGCGTGGCGCCGTTTAGAAGCTTCATCGCCTATCTCCAAAGAAAGTCATTCACAATTGACTGGCACCAACGCCGGTCCGTCGCTTACACCCTGCAAACTGTTTCCGCAGACGCCATGTGAAAGCGCGGCGCCCGTTGAGACAGCAGACACACTCGCTTGCGGCTTCGGTTTCATTTCGTCCTTACCGGGCCGCCCGTAACGCAGATACGCATCACGCATCCGGTAAAGCTGAGTCGAGAAGTACTCGCCGCTAAAGCGGCCCTGATTCAGCAGGAACTGCTGCGTGCTATACGGGAACGTCATGTTCTCCGCCGCATTGGTCGTCAGATAATTCGTCGAACCAACTCGCGTGCGGAAGTCGAGCTGGAACTGTTCAGAGCCGTACACCTGACTGATCCCGGGCTTCATGCCCTGGCGCAACGTCAGCGGGAAGCTGATTGCAGCGCCCACAAACGTGCCCTGACCACTATGCTCGCCATGCACACTCACCGATACGTCGTCGAACCAGCGCGTCAGCGTCGCGACCGGCCCCTTGTCTCCGCCAACAAAGCGCGCCACGCCCGCTTCGATCCACAACTTCCAGGACGGCTGCACCCAGCGGTATGTCAGTTGGGCATTCTTCTCACTCGGCAATGCGTCATGGCCTGGTTCATGGCGCAAATAGGCAAGCCGCAAGCGAATCAGATCGGGGCGACCCGGCACGAACACCGTCGTTTCGTTTTGCACGCCAACATATGAGTAATCGAACTTGCCGACCGATGCCACGTTGAACACTTGCGGCACGATCCAGAAGCTTTGTGCCAATGCGACCGCATTCAGACCGCCGCGCAGGCGATAGTTGCTAAATACGCGGCCTTCGTCCATGTTCTTCGTGTTGTAGATCGGAGCGATATAACTCGCGTACAACTCCGCGCCACGCCACAGCGGCACGAACCCTTCAATGTTGGCGCCGAGCGAGATGTCGAAGTTGCCGTACTCGGTTCCGTACAAGTAACTGACGATCGGCTCAATCTGAATTCGCGTGAGCCCATGAGCGTGCTCGTTGCCATACCATACGATCGAATCCGCGTCGTATGTCGGACGCGTGCGCATTGTCAGTGAGGCGCTTGCGCCCGTCGGCGCACCGCCGGCAACGAACTGCGCAAACGCGTCACGATCGACAATGACCTCGCCTAACGGCTCATTGGCCTTCTTGATGACCACGTGAATCTTGTCGGTGCCGTGCGGCGCATTCACGCTCGCCACACCGAGCACAATGCCGAGTGCGTCAGCTTCGTTCTGGTTGTAGCGATGGTTTTCGTACTCGACCACCAGATCACGACCGCTCATCCCAACACGCACGCGCTCGAGGCCGGCGACAAACAGTTGCGCGGCGATTTCGTCGAGCGCTGAGGTATCCAGCGCTTCCGGAATAGCGGGAGACTGCGCATCCGACGATTTAGCCGCCGTCACGTCACTCAGCATCACAGACGCATACGACTGCAGCGGCGGCACATACGTAATCGGCGCGGCGGCCAGCGCGTTGTTGTTACCAATAGCGGCGCGCGTGTCCACCGGTTGCAGGCTCGCGAGGCGGATCGGGCCGTCATCGCCGGCATCCGCGGTCTGGGCGGCCGGCACTTGCGGGCCCTCGCACAAGCCGGTTGCACAACGCGCACTGCTAAAGCGCTTGCCCAGCGGAATCTGAATCCCCACCGAGAACGACATTCGCGGCGACACCCCATCCGTCGATCGGATCGACCGCATGACCGTGCCGATCACGTTCGCATCGGCTAGCCAGCTAATCCGCGGAGACTGATAGCGCACACCTGCATAGGGCGTCTTCGAATCGTCTTCCGCGAGAAGAGACAAACCCGTGTTCCACAGCGAGACCTGCGCGCCGCCGAAGAAACCATCAAGGCGATCGCCCTGTCCGTAACCGGCAGTCAACGTCACCGGTCCAAATGCCTGCGACACCACCCCGTATTTCGAACGGAAGAAATGTGTCTGACCGCCAATGTCGCTAATACCGAACGCAATGCTCGGCTGATACTTGAAGAACTTCGGTACTTCGAGCTTGACGTCAGCCATCAGGTGGCGAAACAGGAAGTGGTCGGCGCCGCTGAATGGCGCCGGGACATCAGCCGGGTAATTGGCGAGTCCGCCAGACACCTCGACATAAGGCAACAAACCCACCGCGCCCCAGTACATTTGCGCGCCCGTCGCCCGCTTTCCGTAGCGCGGGTCGATGTAGTTGTTGTACTGCGCCTCCACTGTCCCTTCGGGCAGTGCAAACGCATAGGGAATCACCAAGCCACCCGCCTGCCCGAGCGCATTGAGCGCAGGGTCGATCGCTTGCGCTGAAGCGGAGAAAGCTAAAGCCGCAGCAAGCGCCAGCGCGCGCGGCGCCGATCGGAGTGGTTGTCCGCGTAAATTTCGAGTCATATTTCTAATTGTTTGTATCAGTTCGCGTTGCTGTCGACCAACCCGTCGCGATCGCGGCGATTATCAGCATATCTTGATGTTTGATACTCGACGTATCCATCAACAGCCCGCTCGCTGATACGTCACGCCCACGTCCAGTTCAGCCGCCTCGTGTTGTCTTTCGCTAATTCTGGACGATGCCTCTCTTTTCACGCCACGCGCTTTTCACAAAACCCCACGACTGGATCGCGTTAGAAAAGTCTCCCTCGGATATTAGGCAAATCTGCCGCTTTCATAAATAAGTATGCCGAATTAATTGCGACGATGCTATTTGTTTATTTCAATATGATGTATCAACTTACGCACCAAAATTGCCGATTTGACGTTGAGCAGCAAAGAATATTGAACTGCCTGACACAGCGACTTCCACGATTCGTTACAGCGCAGAGAAAAATCTATTTAGATTGCAGTGCATCATATCCAGATTGCTGCATAGCGGAATGCCGCTGACGGAAAAAGCTAACATGTTGGCCGAATACTCCATTTTTCCACTCTATGCGGATGGATCGGAGGTGAGTCTTCAAGATTGGATCTATGCCTTGCACTCCGACAAGTACGCATAAGCTTCTTCAGCTTATGCCCATCTCGGGCTAATCTCTCCCCTCTAAGGACCTTTTCGGCCCACCGGCCTCCATCAGCCGGCTATTTCTGCCTTCATTAAACGTCCGCCGCCAACCGATCAGCGTGCAGAGCCGGGCACGCACTGCGGATGGTTTCGCCACAGTCTGTCACAGGCGAGCCACTCGCAGATCATTGTTTTGCATGACTACCAGGCTTGCATCCAGCCTGCGTAATGGCAGCGAATGCCCGATTCGGACAAAATCTTAACTATCACCGCCACTTGTGCATCGCGCCATTTTTATCGCTCAATACTAGCGACTGGGGGGTCATTCTGGTCCAACGACACCCTCGATTCTTTTTGCCCGCCGACACCTTGTCCGGCGGGCTTCTTTTTATTTCCCTGCCTTCACGTACGCGATTGCGAGCACTTCAAGCTGCCCCTGCCCACTCTCTCGTAGCGGATGATCTCGCCACAATCGATCGACGGCCACGCCATGCGGCTAAGCGAGCAAGTAGATGTTGGACAGGAATACCGATGACGGCGACGACGTCCCGTTGCCGGGAATAAAATGCAGCGCAAGCCATCGCCCTTCATTTCGCGCACTGCACGGTGAGACGCCGCGCAGCCGTCCAGTGTCCGCTGCCATGACGCGCCGCGCTTCGGTCCACTTAGGCGTGGCCGCCCCGTGCTACCGTTTCCGGCCTGATCGACCACATTAATACGCCGTTGGTCAGCGCAACGGCTAGGATGCTCGGCCGACCCGGTTCTTCGGCCGCGATCGTTGTCGCATACTCGTGCGCCGTTTCGGCATCCCCTGCTTCTACTGCGGCCCGGAATGCCTCGAGTTGGGCATTGAGTCGGATGCCCCCCTCAATGTTCGGAAGGTTCGCCTCAATGAGGTCGATCGCTTCCCGATATTTGCCTTGGCCACGCAGCGCGGCCGACTCCTGGATGATTTCATTCTCCGTCATCGATCACTCCCCCTTACCAACCCCGTTTCCAATTAATCCCGCGCCTGTGCATCCTGTGCGCTACCAGTACGCTTCAACCCTTTGCGGTGTTCGTGTCATTCCTTGACGGCCGGCGCCAGGGGTTCGCCGTGCCGTCCGTTGAAGTGGGCTCCGCCACCGGCCCAACGGCCTCTAACGCTATTGCGAGTTCCATTGCGCGCCAATTCCAACGCCTGACCACGCACGTATTTCGAGAGGCGTGTTGTCTGTCCCCGTCCGACATCTCGAGGAATCAAAACAAGCGCTCAAGTATTGAATTGGTGGGAAACACGAGGTTTCGAAGGCGCGGAAACGCTAACCAAGGCCAATAAGCAACGGAAGTATGAGCGAGCACCGGCGTGCATGGAGACCGGTTGGCAGATACCAACCAACCTCTGACGTTAACGGACACGATAATTCTTTAATCCTCCGCCGCGTGCATGCGCGGGCTAACCATTTTGCCAACGTATTCGCGCTTGGCAAAACAGTCGGCCCCGGGTTCGAGGAAAGCGTCCAGTCATACTGAAAAACGACCTCCTCATCGTAGCGCGGGACCACCGAAATAAGCTTGCGTGTTCAGATGAACCTCCGCATCGGTCGTGATCTCTTCTTTCGTGGCCCAACGGTACGCCGTGTGTTGCAGGTCGGGCAGGCTCGCAAGGTCAATAGTGCCCCGCAGTTTGTACCCGAGTACAACGTAATGAGTCGAGATGCCGGATTCACCACTAAAATTGTCCTCGTACAGATGTTCGTACACGCCAAGAAGATCAGCGTCGGCCCGTCTGAGGTCGGCTCGACCCAGTTCCTCGCTTGCGATCCGGTGAAAGGCGTCGTCAAGGCGCTCGTTCTTGCGAATGCGACCGCCCGGGACAAACCAGAAACCCTGAGCGGGTTTGTTGACGCGACGCCCGAGAAGATAACCGCCCATCTCGTTCTCAATGATAAGGTCGATGGCTACCAATGGTGTTGCATCGACGACATTCAAGAACATAAGAGTTGGAAGCATGGTCATTCAGCAGGAAATGATCAAAAAGAATGTTGTTACGTGTGAGAAACCCATGACAGATCGCGGGAAAAAGCATCGATCAATGCGCGTACCCCGTGCCGATATGTCTTTGAGATAGACATCGTACGCATAATTTCGCTCACCGAAGACGTGCGTATCCCAGCAAGTGTACGTTGCAAGATTTATCTCTGTCCGACAATCTTGGGAACTTATCCGCCGTCTTCTCGTCGCTTATCTCGTCAATGCATCGCTACGCTACTCACGTAACGAAATACGACGCCGCGTTATGCAGTGAATGTCAAGCGCAGTCTCATAGAAGTACGCGAAAGTACCTCGGATATGCTTGATATGCGAACTTCTGACAATCAATGCAACAGCATCGTGAAAGAGAGAGCGGTGCCTCCGTATAGAGGCACCACTGCTGCAAACCACCCTTCATTCACCGGAATCTTCCAACCGTCGACTTCCTACTAGCGAAGCCGACACTCTCACCGCGCATCCGCCACGCTCGCCATGCCGATCAAACCTTGACGGAAAGAGAAATTACCTTGTCGCCTTGCGCCAGATATTCCCGAAACAGGTTTCGTTGAGTAAAGATTCGAACTCGTCGGACCGTTACGCCTTCGGACAAGCCGACCAGGCGTGCATTTGTGTGCCGACTCGCAGAATATTTCCACTTTCTACGCGCACCAGAATCCATGAAAGTCACTATCGTCGGAACAGGTTATGTCGGTCTTGTCACCGGAGCATGCCTCGCGGAGTTGGGTAATGATGTGCTGTGTCTCGATGTTGATGCAGCGAAGATTGAAAAGCTAAACAGCGGAGGCGTACCCATCTACGAACCTGGTCTATCGGAAGTGATCACGCGTAATCGCGACGCCGGTCGTCTGACGTTTTCCACCGACATCGCGAAGGGGGTTGCACACGGCGATATTCAGTTCATCGCGGTCGGAACCCCACCCGATGAGGACGGCTCCGCAGACTTGAAGTACGTGCTTGCTGCCGCGCGCAGCATAGGCCAGCACATGGACTCATTCAAGGTCATTGTTGATAAGTCAACCGTACCGGTGGGTACCGCAGACAAGGTGCGTGATGCGATCTTGGAGGAATTAGCGGCACGTGGCAGCGACGCACAGTTCGCCGTGGTCTCAAACCCGGAGTTTCTCAAGGAAGGCGCTGCGGTAGAGGACTTCATGCGCCCTGATCGTATCGTATTGGGATACGATTCCGACGTCCCGGGGTTGCGCGGGAAGAGTCTGATGGAACAGCTCTATGCACCGTTTAACCGCAATCATCAACGCACCCTGTGCATGGACGTGCGATCGGCCGAGTTCACCAAGTACGCGGCCAATGCAATGCTCGCCACACGGATATCCTTCATCAATGAACTTGCGAACCTGGCGGACCGCGTTGGCGCGGATATCGAACATGTCCGGCGCGGCATTGGTTCTGATCCACGCATCGGTTACAGCTTCCTGTACGCCGGTTGTGGATACGGTGGCTCCTGCTTTCCAAAGGACGTGCAGGCGCTGATGCACACCGCCAACGAACACGGCATGGAGCTGAACGTCCTGGCTTCGGTCGAGTATGTGAACACCCTGCAAAAGACGGTGCTGTTCGACAAGATCAAACAGCACTTCAACGACGCACTTAATGGCAAGCACTTTGCCATTTGGGGCCTCGCTTTCAAGCCGAACACCGACGATATGCGAGCGGCAACCAGCCGGCAACTGATCGCAGCATTGATTCGCGCGGGCGCGTCGGTCAGCGTGTACGATCCTGTTGCGCTCGACGAAGCCCGGCGGCGGCTGGCGGAAGACCTCGGTCCGGACCATTACGAGCACGTGACCTTTGCAAAAGAACGCGACGTGGCGCTCCGAAATGCTGACGCGCTGGTGATCCTGACCGAATGGAAGGAATTCCGCAGCCCGGATTTCGAGCAGGTGAAGTCGGCACTCAAGGACACGGTCGTATTTGACGGACGCAATCTATACGATCCCGGTGCGATGCGGGATAGCGGCTGGACGTACTATACGATTGGCCGCGATGCGGCCCGCACTGCGTCGTGGTGACGAATTGGCCGCATACCCGCAGCGCTACGCGCCAAGCCTTCATATCGTGCGTGATGAGTTGAAGGTGCTCGGGAATCTCTCATTGGCATTCATTGCCCGCGCACGCCCTTCGCCAACGAGGCGAGGGGCTTTGATTGGTTGTGGTTCGGCGCAGACAACGGCAATCTAGCTGTTGGATCGACCTGGATATGCATGAGTCGCGTATGAAAATGAAAACCTTGTTAATGGCGTTAGCGCCGGCGGTGACAGCCCTCGCCTGTGCGTCGGCCAGCGCACAAATCAGCTTGAATTCGGTGCACGATCACACTTCGTCCCACAGTCAACGGAACAACGCACATTCCGCTTCAGCGTCACCCCTGAGCCCCCTGTTGGGGGCGCCGCAGGACGGCTCGGAAACCTATCTGCCCGACACCCGCGCCTCAAGTCCGGCGCAGGACCACGCTTCGACGCGAAGCAACCAGACACGCAAGGCACAGTCCCACCCGGATTCCGCGTTAAGTCCTCTGTTGGGTGCCCCGGAGGACTACGAGGATAGCTACATTTCTAGCCTCGGCTACGGACCCGAAGAGCAGGCTGCCAGGGGCGGGAACGCTTCCGCTGAAGGAGCAACATCGCATCACAATGCAGTTGGCACTCGCGTCGCAGGTGAACGCCATGAATCCCACGAATTCGAACCGGCTACTACCCTTACCCCGACATCGACTTCTGCCTCGCAACACGATTCACTCAGTGGTACCACCGTTTCGCATCCTGCGAGCACGATCTACAGGCCGCCATGGTAAATCGATTGTTCGCGGAATAGTTCAGGTATGAAGCTGGATCTCCGGTTTAGCGGAGTTGCTTTCAGCGCACCGCTCGCAGTATCAAGCAACCTCCTCCTACCGTGTCTGTTCGCGATGGGCAACACGGCAGCCGATGAAATGTCGAGTCCCATTACGCAGATTTCGCTTGCCGTAGGCGTGATACTCGTCCTCGTCGCGGGGCGCTTTGCGAGCCAATGTTTGATGAAGTCTATCGTGCAACCCGCATTCCCTAAAAGCAGCTTACTTCGATGAAAATTCTGCATTTACTCGCGACGCTCGACCCGAGAGCCGGCGGGCCAACCGAGAGTGTGCGCCAGAGCGGCATCGAGATGGTGTCGATGGGGCATGAAGTCGAGGTGGCGTCACTTGATGCGCCCAACGCGCCATTTATTCCCGCATTTCCGCTGCCCACGCATGCGTTGGGACCGACGCACCGCAATTATGGATACACGCCGCTCCTTGTGCCGTGGCTGCACAAGCATGCGCCGGATTTCGACGCAGTGGTCATCAATGGGTTGTGGCAATACCTTGGTTTCGGTGCGTGGAAGGCGTTGCGGGACCTTGACGTCCGCTACTACGTGTTCGCGCATGGCATGCTCGACCCGTGGTTCAAGCACGCGTATCCGCTCAAGCATCTGAAGAAATGGCTCTATTGGCCGTGGGCGGAGTATCGCGTGCTGCGCGATGCACGCGCGGTCCTCTTCACGACGGAGGACGAACGGTTCCTCGCGCGCCAGTCATTCTGGCTCTATCGAGCGAATGAACGAGTCGTATCCTTTGGAACCAGCGCGCCACCCGCGAACGCCGCGCATCTGCGCGAGCAGTTTTGGATGACCTACCCGGCACTGAAGAACAAACGCCTAATTCTGTTCCTCGGCCGGATTCACCCGAAGAAAGGCTGCGATTTGCTGATCCGCGCATTCGCGAAGGTCGCTAATCTGGACAACGCTGCGCACCTTGTCATCGCCGGGCCCGACAGCACGGGCTGGATGACCACGTTGAAAGCGTTGGCCGAAGAACTCGGTATCGCCCACCGTATCACGTGGCCCGGTATGCTGCGAGGCGATTTGAAGTGGGGCGCGTTCTACGCGAGCGACGCATTCATTCTGCCATCGCATCAAGAGAATTTCGGCATTGCGGTTGCCGAGGCGCTCGCCTGCGGCGTCCCCGTACTGATCTCGAGTAAGGTAAACATCTGGCGCGAAGTTCAGGCCGACTGCGCGGGGTTCATCGCGCAGGATACAATCGCCGGCACCGAGCAGAATCTGCGCCGTTGGCTCGCGCTTGAGCCAATATTGCGCACGCAGATGGGGACACAAGCTGTCAAAACGTTCAATTCACGCTTCACCGTTCAGGCAATGGCGAAAGATTTTCTGAATGTTCTGCAGGCCGATTTGACTGGCTTGCCACATGCAAGCGGGTCGTCTACCGCGTCTGTTTCGCCCTCTAAATCCTGAAGGTACTTCATCTTCGCTTATAGCCCTTGTACGACGGCAGACACAGTCGGATTGCACCCTTTCCTGCGGCCCGATGACACACCGCTAGCGCAGCTCCTTTCGAGTTAGGATTACGGTGAGGATGCAGCAGCGGGGATGTGTTTAGACTCGCTGACGCAACGAGCAACAGATCTTGATGCAGATGGCGGCGCCAGCGCGATAAAGGTGGCGAAATAGATATCGCCCGAGTTCAGCACTTTTTAACTTCTCGATCACCCTGGGCGAACGGCAATGCTCTCAACTTAAGCCCCATCACATCAAGCGAGCTTGTACGCGAGATGGAGATGGGGTTTGGCTTTTCTGGGTGGTCGAGGGTAAGAGCGTGAGGGCTGGACACGAGATCGGGTCTGGTGGATAAGCTCAAGCATATCGGCCAGCTTCCCGAGACATAATCCAATGCGCAGAAGGCACCCACCGAGGATAGGTTTAAGTGCACCGATGGCGTAAAGCCGGTTCGGGCGACTGGCAGGTTCATCATCACGCGGCCTGTCAATATCGCTGAGCAGCGTAGGTTGTCGGCAACAATTTTTGCGCCGAAGTCCTGCTGCAGCGCCAGGTAATCGAGCCCTGTAACAGCCTCAAGCCGCAACCGGTGCTTCAGTCGTTTGAACGCTTCCTCGATGCGCCAGCGCTGGTGATAGAGCGCGCCGAAAGCGGCTGCCGGTGTGAATTTCCGGCATATAGGCGCCATTTCGTTTTCGGCGTAATGGCGCCACCGGATTTCCGGCGTAATGGAGCCAGGGCGTTTTCGGCGTAAAGGCGCCAGTAGTTTTTCGGCGTAATGGCGCCACCCAGATGACGAGCAGCGAGGGTTCGAACTTCATTGATCGGCTAGACTCCCGGCCTTTTGCCGGGAGAGGCCGTGGCCAATCGGAGGTTCGAGATGTACCAGTACCGACAGATCCTAGTGCGCATGCGCCGAGGCGACTCCGACCGGGATATCGCACGATCGAAGACCATGGGGCGCAAGAAGATCGCGCAGGTGCGGGAGATTGCCGCCAGGAACGGATGGTTGGCGCGTGAAGCGGTTTTGCCCGACGAACACGTAATGGCCGCTTTCCTGGATCGCAAAGAGGCGCCGCTACCGTCGAGCTGCGTCTCAACGTTGGAACCGTGGCGGGAGCAGATCACCAAGTGGCGGGCAACCGGAGTTCAATGCACGACGATCCACTCCACGCTCGTTCGCAACCACGGATACGGCGGCAGCTATTCGTCGGTCTATCGTTTCCTTCTGCATATAGATGCATCGCACACGCCCGACGTGCCGCTGCGCCTGGAATTCAAGCCGGCCGAAGCGGCCCAGGTTGATTTCGGCGCCGGTCCGATGATGACCGACGCGCTCACCGGCGAGATCCACAAGACATGGTTCTTCGTCATGACCCTAGCCTGGTCGCGCCACCAATATGTTGAGTTTGTCCGAGACCAGACGGTAGCAACCTGGCTGGGATGTCACCGGCGCGCGTTCGAGGCATTTGGTGGTGTGCCGGCTCGGGTCATCATCGACAATTGCAAATGTGCGATCACGCGCGCGTGCTATTACGAGCCCGAGGTGCAACGCGCGTACGGCGAGTGCGCAGAAGGATACGGTTTCAAGATTGATGCTTGTCCGCCAAGGGATCCGCAAAAAAAGGGAATCGTGGAATCGGGCGTCAAATTTGTGAAGCGAGGCTTCTTGCCCTTACGCGAGTTTCGTGGCGTGGCTGACGCCAATCGCCAGGTACACGCGTGGGTGATGAACGAAGCCGGCAACCGCATTCACGGTACGACTCGCGACATGCCGCTCAAGCGCTTCGCGGAAGTTGAACGAAGCCTGCTGATCAGCTTGCCGGACGTGCCGCCGGAGCTCGCCGTGTGGGCGAAGGCCAAGGTGCACCGCGACGCTCATGTCCAGTTCGAGCAGAGTTTTTACTCGGTCCCGTATAGGCTGGTCGGCCAGGAACTGTGGCTCAAGGCGACCGACACCATGGTGACGCTGTATCGCGGGCAGGAATCGGTCGCAGCCCACGCCCGCCTAACTCGCGCAGGCGACCGTCGCACGGTAGACGATCATCTGCCATCCGCTGCCCAGGCGTGGCAACTGCAGGACACCCAGTGGTGTTTGGCAGCTGCTGAGCAGATCGGGCCTGCCTGCTATGCCCTGGTGCAGGCGCTCTTCGGCGACAAAGTCTTAATCAAGATGCGCTCGGTGCAAGGCGTTTTGCGGCTCAAACAGAAATACGGAGCAGTCCGCCTTGAAGCAGCATGCTCGCGCGCCAACCACTACGGCACGCCGCACTACACGGCCGTTAAAACCATTCTGCAAAAGGGATTGGATCAGCTGACGCTGTTAAACGCCTTTGATGCGCTGGCGAGCACCTACACCGAAGGCGGCCGTTTCTGCCGCAACACACAAACCATTCTCCAATAAGGCCGGCCATGCATCCCATTCCTGAATTGACTCCACTGCTTAAGCAGCTGCGCTTGTCCGGCATCCTCGATTCGCTGGAAGCGCGAAACCGCGAGGCCATCGATCGCAAGCTCGCCTTCACCGAATTCCTTTCGCTGCTCATTCACGACGAAGTAGCCCGGCGCGATAACAAGAAGCTCAGCCTGCGCATGCGACGCGCCAACTTCCGTAGCCAGAAGACGCTCGAAGGATTCGACTTCGACCGGCTACCAGGGCTGAATCGATCCGCTATCCATGATCTCGCCACGTGCCGATTTATTGACGAGAAGGTGGCGGTCCTGATTGCCGGGCCTTGCGGAACGGGGAAAAGCCATCTTGCGCAAGCCCTCGGACACGCTGCAGCTCGGCAAGGACACGATGTGCTGTTCTCAACACAAAGCCAACTATTAGCAAGCCTGCGCAGCGCGGCAGCCGTGGGCACTTACGACCGTCGTTTCCAGTATCTCGCCAAGCTTCCACTTCTGATCATTGACGACTTTGGTCTTAAGCCACTGCGTTCGCCAGACGATGAAGACTTCCACGACCTGATCGCCGAGCGTTATGAGCGCGCAGCAACGATTTTAACGTCGAATTTGGACTTCCCAGAATGGGGGGAAGCATTCCCAGGAAACAAGATGATCGGCGCTGCAACCCTCGACCGCTTGCGTCATGGCGCTCACAAAATCGTCCTCGACGGCGAGAGCTATCGCGGACTAAAACCGGGCGTCGAAACATTCAGAACCGAGCTTGCAAAAGGAGGCAAAATCAAGCAACCTTGATCCCCGTTCGAGCCCTCGATTTGCTCGTTTCCAGTGGCGTCATTACGGCGAAAATGCCTGGCTCCATTACGCCGAAAGGTGACAGCCGGGTAGCGTTGGCCGTCCAGCAGCGAGGTCATCAGCACGCGCACCCGGCCGCTGGGCGTGACATCGCGGATCAGGCGCACGGTAGTAGGCGTGCGCGTCAGTTCATAGTCGCGGGCGTCGTCCGAGTTGGGCGCCGGCAGCGTCACGATGCGCTCGGCCTGGCCGCTGTGCGCGAACTCTTTCACGCAGGTCCAGCCGCGGGTATCGACGCGCAGACAGAAGTGGATTTCACGCTGCGCAAGGGCGGCCACCATCATATTGCCGATATAGCCACGATCGAGCAGCAGCAGGTCGGTATGGGGCTGCAGCACATCGAGCGCTTCGAACAGCATCTACCGTTCGGCGCCGTCGGCGGGATGAAGCGCGGCGTGCAGAGTCAGTTCCGGGCCCGGCAGGAACAGGGCAAAGGCGTAGTGATCGGCACGCAGTTCATGGCCGCGACGCGTGCCTACACGCAGGCGGCTACCATCCGCGGCGACCGGCCTCAGACCGTTCCAGCGCATCGCGTCGATGCGGGGCTGGGCGAGTTCAATCAGACGTGCGCGGGCCAGCTCGAACAGCTCGGCCGACAGTCCCCTGCGCGCCTTGCTGAAGGCCTGTGCACTGACCGCGCGGGTGCGCACGCCGCGCCCGTCCAGTACGCCGAACAGGCTATCGAGTTCGGGCCTGCACGCTCGCGCACATGCGCGGCAACGTCAGGGTGCGATTGCGGGTGAAGGCGGAGGGAGATCGGCGCACGCGTTCAGCGAGCGCCGGATCGGACAGAAAATCGCAGAACTCAGCCAGGAGTTGGGAAGACGCTGGTATTTGAGTTCATATCGTTTAATTATCAATCAGTTATGCGATGAAGTTTACAGGTCTAACGCCCCGTATACAAGCCCTTTCGGGCTTAAGTTGAGAGCATTGGGGCGAACGGTGGCGTGCTGCTCAAGCAGAGCGAACGATGTGTGTTCGACGAGGTGAGACAGAAGGGGAATTTGACTGCTGCATGAAATCCGGTCGGTCACGCAGTCCCAAAGCGAATTGGGGCCTGCCCTCATCACGGATACAGCATGTTCGGCGACATACCATCGCTTTCCTTCTTGGCACACCGATATCTATTGTGACACCGGGGGCAACCCCTTGTGCCCAGATTTCTTCGAGTTCCGACTACGCAGGGTCGATGTCGCGTCTTCACTTCCGTATAACCAGATGGGCTTAGCCACCAATCTATCGAGATACGCTATTGAAAACATTTCCATATAAAACAAAAGCAGCGGAAGCGTAAAAAGATCGAGAAGATAACCCTCCGTAACGGCTCCAGTTAGCGTCGTCAGAAGGAGAGGAATCGCAGCAAAACGAAAATCGTAAGCATTCCTCTTCACAAACAAAACGAGCCTGCACCATTTTGCTAAAATAATGACCAATGCAAATGCCAAAGGTACGCATCCGAATATTCCCGAGGACGCCAACGCACGAAGATACGAACTTGCTGTCCCCGCGGTTTGATACCCAACCCCCCAAAAAGGACTACCATTGAAATTATCAAGTAGCGCCGACCAAGTTTCGCTGCGAGTATTCTGCGTTGACGCAAATCGGTACGAATTTACATCATAATCGCTCGTCCCGGAAGAAAAATAAATTACCGCACCCACCAAGAGAAACGGTGAAAGCATAAAAACATAACGAATAGCTTTCTTTCCGCCAGATATAAAAGCGAGAAGCAACAAGCCAAAAATACAACTAATAAATGCAGTTCGCGATCCAGAAGCAAAAACTAGCCACCCGGCCCCTAGAGCAAGAAATCCGAAAACAAATCTGACCCTCTTCTGAATTTTAGCATCCAGAACAAATGCAAATAATAAAACACAAGAATGGGCTGCGGAAACCCCCAAAAAATTTGGATGATTCGTTAGACCCAAAAAACGCCCCTTCCAGGTTGTAGCAGCCCCATTTAAAATAAATTCATATACATTCTCTAATACATATAAACAACAAGCGAAAGCAGCTCCAACAGTCAATTCTTTGAGCCACCCTCCATTTTTTCTGATAGTAGGCAGGCCTATCGAAAAAATCAACACTATCAAGCACTGCAATACAAGCCCCAACACTAGGCGAACGTCCATTTCATCCAAAAGTCCGGTTCGAAAAATCAATCCGACCTGAAAACATAACAGCAGAACTGCGGGCGCACTCCAATTGGCACGAATATCTCCTTTTATTATAACAAAACGCACCAGAAGGATAACAAAACCAACAATTGCAAGAGGGAAAGCTGCCTCTCGAAGAAAATTACCTAACGCGGAATAGACAACTCCATCAAATTCAGCAGAAGTTACGTTTCTCAACGAAGAACCTACGACTACCAACATCATGGAAAATTCGATCAGCGTCGAGGGGCGCAATTTCATAGAGAACAACTCCACTTTTAAAAAAGCAAATTTCGTCACGAGTTTCTTTAGCGATTTTTTCGTTATTCCGCCCACACACCTCTGCCGCAATTGTGCCTGCGGAAGATACATGGATCAAAATTTGACTTAAACATCCGAAACCCTAATTTTTTCGTTATTTTCAAAGTGATTATTAGTTTTGACTCGCACGCACCAACAGACTAATGAGCGAGCCTATTTATATAGACATGTAAGCGATAGACACGTTCATTGCTCAGAGCACCCCGAACAACTTGATCAGCGTGCGTCCGATCACTTATTAGTTTCGCATCCCCATAGGCGCGTGAATTTCCTTGAAGCCAGCTGGGAATTGCACACAACGGCGTAGCGCAACGAACACAAGGGGAAGCAACGCATCAGATTCAATGTCCACTTTACACCTCTCGCCGAGAGCATTGTTGCTCAAGAATAGCCATCGGGTGGCGTCCATTTTCCTGTTATTATCTTGATCAAGCAAGTCACCACCAATAACAACGTTGTTGCGAACTATATTATAAATGGGCGCCCCCGGCTCATCTACCAGTATGTTGGCGAGGTGCGGATATTTCGCGTACTGCGTCGATTGGTAAGGTATTCGTGCGAGTTCTTGCGCCAACCGATTGCTCCTGTCGAGCAAAGCGCCTTTCTGCCAGCTCAACCCTCTCGCGTCCATATAAATAGCACTTTTACTGGCTAGAAAAATGTTGTTTTCCACGTCGTTATCACGCCCGCCTCCGATTAATACGCCGCGGTGCACTCTAAGGAAGACATTTTTGAAAACAGAATTACCTGCAGCTTGATCATCAAGATAAACAGCGGTAGCACCCTTGCTACCGACGCCGACTATATCGTGCAGGAAATTATTACGTACGATATTTCCGCGGGCCGTGGTGTCACGGCCTGTGTAAATCGCACCTGCGTCACCCGTCTCCATAACCACGTGCGATATATCGTTGTTTTCTATCACATGATCATTCCCATAAAAAATAATAGCGCTGTGAGTACCGCCTGAAATTGTACTGTCACGTACGGCGTTACCAACCCCTTTAATCAATATTGCAGGCGAATAGGTCCAAGACCACTGATTAAATTGGTAAAGCTTCGAATTCTCAACGTAAATCCTACCTGGCTTGAGGGTTTGCCTATCGCCTCCTTCAAGATCGATGCCGCCCGCACCTACATCAGCGATCTCACAGCGCCGAATGTAACTGTCCATACCCTGCAAAACAATAGCCGTCCCACCAATATTGCGAATTTTGCAGCTTTCGATTCGCAGCCCGTAGACATTTCGAGCGACGATAGCGGAAGAGCTAGCTTCCTCCCACGACAGCCCCTCAAGGACCACATCCCTAGCTCCAAGAATGTTGAATAGCACGTCCACGACTGGAACAGTGATTTCCTCCCCGCTCCGATAGTCAGTAGGAGGGATTACAAGATATTTGTCACCTCGCGCATTAACGCTCCATTGTCCGGGTTGAAACATTAGCGAAGGAGAGTTATAGAGGACCACCCTCCGTCCTTCTGACATCGAATATTTAAGCGGATGAGCGACGGAGAACCTAATCCCGTTGCGCCCCACTATGATCCGCGTAAGCTGGTCAGCCCAGTCAGTTCCCCAATACCCGTTAGCCCAGACATTATCCCAGTTTCCGTATAGTGGCGGAGGCGCGGGATCGACGCCAAAACTTTGGTGATCGCTAGCAACAGAATTGGTTACGCCAAATCCTTCCTCCGGCCAACGCGAAATTGGCAGAGCTGCACTTTTGAAAAATAGCGCAGCAGCCACCGGCGTTTGGAAATCACTCGACAGCATTGCTCGACCACCAGACAGTCGCGCCACCTTGGCGAGGCTGTTGGCAGGTGCAGGTAGCGAGTCTCGCTCAGACGGGCTTAACTCCTCCAAGGGCGACAACGGCGCGCCGCCTGATATCCATACCGTCCCCGCCTTCTTTGCCCGGACGACAAGACCATCCGGGAACGACGCTCCGTCGATCACCAGCGTCCGAGCCAATCGATACGTACCTGGATAGATCACGATCTCGTCGCCGGCATTCGTGTCTTTCGATTTACCCGCCAAAGCAGAAACGGCATCTTCCAAAGACAAGAAAATGTTCGGACCGCAATATGATCGGTCGGCTGAGGAAATTTTTTCCAAATCAGTCGTGACGCATGCGTTTTTCGCCAGCACTGGCGGACTGGACATAGCAAGCACTATTCCCAATACCGTGATAGAGATAGACCGCTGCAGGTGTGCTGAGATTAACAGTTTCGACATTTTCATATGTTAGCGCCGCATTGCCGAAGGCGACTCTTCCAATCGCGATGCGAGAAAGGCGCCAAGCCGCGAATAGCCAATCGCATTCAAGTGCAAACCGTCGGACCGCAGGCTTCGTGGTGGGATGTCCGCGTCATGATCTAGATTGTCTCCTAGGTTGCGCCGGTCGAACTGGGAGACCAGCCATTCTCGTACATCAAGATAATGATCTCCGTAGGTATGCGCAAACGAGTCATTTATCTCGCTGATTTGCCGATACCCAACGGAACCTCTAGGCTCCCAGATACCATTCAAGATGGAAATCACGATGAAATCGGCGCCCTTCGAGCGAACCAAACGCACCATATCGGCAACGTTCGCCTCAACCATTTCCACCTGCGTACGATCATTGCGACCGGCCCAAATAATGACTCGATCATTCGCATCGACATCCACATTGGCCTCGAACTCCGCGCCACCTATAACTTTAACTGGATTACCAGACGCTAACCTTTCAAAAGTGAATTTTTCATTAACATCCCTAATTAATAGGCCGTTGATGTGTAGCAATTTGCCCGGCAACGTAGCGTTTTTGCTGACGGGTGCATTCAAGATTTTTACTAGCTCTACGGCCCCATTTCCTGGAATGTGGTCGCCAATAACCGACACAATAATAGGTATAGCACCTACACGCTGCGCAATTTGCGAAGATGTTTGGCCTCCAACTCCATCATTTTTTACTTCCTCACCCAAAATTTGCGACAGTACCTCAGGGAAAGTCACTCCCTCTCCGCCCGCACCCGCAGTTAGAGAATCTCCCCAGCACAAAATGCGTCCAGCGTGCACATGGCCTTGCGTCGCATCGTTCCTCACCGCACTTAACGAACTCGTTACCGTAGCAAGGATTGTGATCGAGACCAGATACCGTAGATTCATAAACATCCTTGCACAGAATCGTCTGGATCACTTGCGGAAACGTGAGCATTCGGCGAGAACTCCCGTGCATGACCCAATCCGGAAATCAAATAAACAACATGCTTAAAATATATCGGACCGACTACATTAAGATTCAGATGAATAGGCCGTACCAGTATAAAGTGCCGTTCATAGCATCGGGGAATGAACTTTTTCCTGCGGATACGCAGCCGCCAGTACAGCCTCCTGAAACTCGTTCGCAAACGCAATTCGCTGTGCAAAATTATTTGAAACCGCCAGATCATTCAATGGAAACCCACCGCCTTTGCCTCGAGTATCACATAACAACGCTTTCGAGATACAATCCGCTAGCTCACTAGCGTTTTTTGGATCGAAGTACAATGCGTTTTTCGGGGCTTGCTCCTGATGAACTTCAATTCTTGATAAAATTACCGGTTTATCAAGTGTTTTCGCCTCTTCCACAGTGGTACTCCAACCTTCAAATCGAGATGGATTTATGACTGCCGCAGAATGAACCATAAGTGAAACGAGATCGCCATATGAGACCACCCCAAGTATCCTAAATCCATCCGCGACCCCAGCCTCCTCAATTTTTTTACACAACCAATTAAAATGATCCTTTTTTCTGTAGTCAACGGTATTCCCCGTCGCCAAAACAACAACCTTCTGCCCCTTGTCCTTCAATATTTTTAACGCATCCACAACAATCTCGTGGTTTTTGTGTTGCCAAAATTGATTCGGCAGATGAAAATATCCCCCCTCAAAGGAGAATTTCTCCTCAAGGGCGGCACGATCCAATAAATCAAGATCTTTCGGATAATCAACCACGAATTTAAGCACGCTTATGCGTCGCGCTTCCACTTGAAAATATTTTTCCAGATCCTTTCGCGCGTGATCGCTACTGACAATAATCCTTGAGCATTGGGAAGCAATCTCGCCGTACCATTTATCTCGAGATTTCAATTCGATCTCCGAAAATAGCTCCGGTAAATGTTTGTGCTGGAAATCCGGAATCCAGCCCATAACCGGCACCCTCGCCCGCTTCCCCAGAGGATGATGATGTGAAAGAACGGAAACGCCATTTTTAATCAAAAATTTTTCAAAGACGATGTCACGTCCCGATATCCGATATAATAATTTTCTGAAAAACCACGAAGGATGACGTCGATCCAACAGTGTTGTTTTTACCACCTCGAGCTGGGGAAAATCTCGAAGCAAATCTTCAGAGCCTCGGGTACCAATCAAAATGACAGGATCGATTTTTCTGTCAGGCAATGATTTAATTGCTGAAATCAAATTTCTATAGTAATTAATTCCACCCAGCCAATTTTCATTCCGAAAACCAAAAACAAATGCCACCTTTATCATACAACCTCCCCCTTAAACCATTTCACATACTGATGCAGCCCGTCATTTATGCCAATCGATGGTGACCAGCCCCATTTTAGCGCTGCAGAAACATCCCCCTGAAAATGCTTCGGATCACCTGGTTTTTCCTGACGAGAAAAGCTTGGGGCATGATGCGGAGCGATGTTCAAAAACAATTCTTTTAAAATTTCGCTAACTGAGGTTGCGCGGCCAGATGCCCCATTTACGATGGGACACTCAGGTGTCGCATGCACAATAGCTGCACGAATAAGATTTGCAGCATCCTCAACGTGCAACCAGTCCCTGGTTTCCTCACCGGTTCCGAAAAATTTGAAATCTCCACTGTAAATTTTCTTACAAGCATCCCAAATCAGTTGCTTTCTCAATTCTTCTCCGTAAATCGAGAAAAATCGAATCACTACCGTTGCGATGTTAAAATTTCTTGCATAGGATGAACAAAGCTGCTCTGCTATTACCTTATGTACGCCGTAGGGTGATTCTGGTAACAGTGGTGTGCGCTCTTCAATCGGTAGTGAAACAGCGTTGCCATAGACGGCGGCGCTCGATGGATATACCACCACCGCTTCCGGCACATGCGTCCGTGCATATTCCAAGACTGCTGCTAAAGTTAAAGCCGTCCGCGAAAAATCGAGCAACGGCCGCATCAACGAATACGACACCGAGCCGCTACCAGCACAATGAACTATCACTTGGGGGCGTGCATTCATATCTTGCAGAGCGGCCAATGTGACATCATTCGAAAACCATTCTGCCACTCCCCAACGGTTTGCTTCCTTCGGCGCCCATGTGCCGTGTCCCAAACCTAGGACATCCCATCCCGACTCAGATAAATTCCGGCTAACGTGCCGCCCAAGGAAACCGTTGGCGCCAGTAACCAGCGCAGTTTTGCCTCTCATAAATTACCCATATCTGATCCAGCTGCAATTATTGGCAAACTAGGCGTACCACCTCTTCGACGAAGCATTGCTAAAAAAGCAACGTCCGAGGGATTTTCATCCAGATCTGACGGACATAAAATACCGATTGGAATCCATGCCTTTTGTGAAAAACTGTATCTCCGGACAACTTTTCCAGGATTACCAACCACCATGCTAAAAGATGGAACGTCCTCTAAGATTAGAGCACCCGCCCCAATCACGGACCCTGACCCTATCGTGACATTTCCTAAAACGACCGACCCATAACCGAAGAACAATTTATGTCCAATAACGATAGAATCGCCCCGTGTTGTTCCTGTCGTAACATAAGGCATCGACGGATCGGATATCTCATGCGAACTGCCAAGGAACCTGCAATCTGCAGCTGTCAGGCAATACTCTCCGAACTGAATTTTGTCCCCACTAGAAAGGAAACTTCTTCTGCCAAAAAAGCAGTTATCTCCAATCAAAATAGCCGACTTTCCAACCTCTCTATGGTTCACATTAAACCAACCACTCTCACCGATCACAACGTTCCGATCTATAGCAACGTTCGATTGCCCGATTATTTGTACAGTATCATGCACGAATGACCCCGCACCCACCTTCAATCTACTTCGTTTTACAAATCTATAGAATTTGAAGTATATTTTTGGAGGCAAAAAATTTCTGGCAAAGCTGCCAATCAGGGAGGAGATTTTCATAAAATATCCACTAGATACGGGCCGCACAAATCAATCTCAAACTTTCGCATATAGATCACAACAAAATCAATAAATCAAAATTTTATCTTCCCAACTCGAATAAATCGCCAAAATAAAAAACAGTAGGGGGTGATTGAAAACACTGCATAACTAATGGACGTTCCAAAAATTACCCCAATAAATCCAATCTCTCTCGTTAAAAATATTTTTAATGCGACTGCCGAGCACGCAGTTACAAAACCCAATATCAACTGGGTTCGAATGATATTTGCCCCGTTCAAGAAAACTGCAAACGTACTACCAACGGCCTCCAGAATTTTCCAGATAGCAAAGCTACTCAATATAGCCAACGATGGGGTTATCGTTTTACCGACCCATGCTTCCATTATTTGATTTCCAAACAACACAAGGAACGAAGAAAGCGCAAGTGTTCCGAGAAGGGCCATTTTCAGTGACTTCTTAAGCACGCGCACGGCCCAATCTGTATCATTTCGAGCCAACGCCTCACCGTACGCGGGCCACAATGGTGTCAGCAAGGTAGACAATATCAACGGGATGACACTGAACATCTTCGCGATGACCGCATACTGGGATACAGCACCCATCCCAAGTATCCTGCCTATGATAAAATTATCTGAAGCAAATGCAGCGGCAGCGATTAACTGTAAAAATACGAATAACACGCCAGTTTTTCCAACGCGCGCCGCGTCATCCCACGAAGCGTCCGAAAGTTTCGGAATCAAATCTGGACGAACAACAAGGAAAAAGATTATTCCATTCAATAGCGCCGCCAGAACTGGCGCGCCACTCAGCGCAAAAACTAACCATGGAAGCCCCGCTTCATAATGCACCGCCACAAGAACCGCAATAAATGCAAAAATACTCCCCACCATCTGCCACAAATTCGCAACAAACCCCATCTGAAGGCCTAGTTGCAATCGCTGAACGAGATTTGCGGGTATATTAAAAGCAAAGCAAACTACAAATGCTCCTACTGCCTGACCCGACTCCGATACAGCCAATGAGGTACGCACGTTCAACCAATCTGCCCATGGCGCTGCTGGATATATCAGAGCGAAGACCGCAAGAATGGCGCATGCGATACAGGACAAAAAAATGCCGGCACTTGCAAAGCTTCTTTTTATTGCTTTGGTGTCCCCCCCCCCATGCGCCCTCGCCACAACGTTGAGCAAACCGTTACCCATTCCAAGATCCGCAAACCCGAGCATTGCGACGATGGAAGATATGGTCATCCACAATCCGTACCGCTCAGAACCCAAATATTTAAGAGTAATAGGCACTGTCATCAAGCCCACGGCTGCGGAAAGAAACTTCGCCAAAATCGCAGCCATGCTCGACAGCATGATCCTCCGCTCCCTTTCACGTGATCGTCCTTGCTCAGTCGACGAATCAAACCGGCTCGGCAAAAAGATGTTGGAGACGAATGCTGCGATCTGTTTCATTTGTAAATGTGAAAATAATTTATCGACGAGAACATAAGCCATGCGAATTGACTGAGCCTGCCTCATGTCACACAAGTCCGCTCAAGTATTACTGCCTCAACGCCGCCGGAGCCCAGATCCGTAGGTTCCCAATCAAGGCATGCGCCTCGTACCACGGATCGCGACAACAAATGCATCCTGACCACGATTGCCCCAAATGTACTGACATACACGTGCCATTGGTTTAGACACTCTTGCCCGGCTCTGGGCCTAGCGACGGCGCAGTTCGCCCATGTTTCCCACTACCGCAACCTTTGGTTCACCCACTCGCATGGCGTCGACATCCGGTATAGCAAGTCTGCCGTGGTGCAATGGCTTGAACCTTACGCTCCCACATCGACGCTTCGTTCACGCAGGCCCTCGATCATCCCACTCGACTTCCGTCAATTTGTTTGTAGTGACAGCAGATTTCTGACCCTTACGAAAGCACCCGTTACCGGTCGCTCCTGTCAGCGTGCAAGGCCACCGCCGTCGGCTTCCGCGTCTGCTGTTGGTCGCCACCTTCCCTCTCCATTTGCCGCGTGTATTCTGGATGCAAGGCGCGCAGTCTCGCATCGAAGTCGCCTATCACCGCATCTCGGGACAGCGCCGATACCGCATAGGCACGCGCTTCCTCCCCGAGCTTGGCGCGCCTCGCGGAATCCGACGCCAGTGCAATGAGCGCGTTGGCTAGCGGTTCGAGCTGCTCTGGCGGCACAACCACGCCACGGGGTGCTACTACGTCGTGCAACTCCGTTCCCGCCTGCGCCATGGCAACAATCGCGCGACCACTCGCGAGCATGCCTGTGAGCTTCGACGGCATGACGAGATCTGCTGCATCTGCGCGTTGCGGCAGCACATGAATGTCGGCAAGGTTCAGAAGCGTGTTCAGACGTTCGATCGGTTGTAGCGACACGAAGCGGCAGTTCCTCAAACCCTCGCATTGGTTCATCAGCACTTTCTTCGTCGGTCCATTGCCGCAGAAAACAAACACAATATCCTCCCGATTCGCGAGCGACACTGCAGCTGCCGCAAGCACCTCGAGTCCCTGCTTGGCCCCCATGTTGCCTGAATACAGTACGACCGTTGCCGACGTTGGTATGTCAAGTTCAATACGCATTTCGCTTGGCTTTTCAAGCGGAAAAATTGTGTCGATATCAACCCAGTTCGGAAACGCGAACAGCTTTCTTGGGGAAACGCCCTTGCTCGCGGCGCGCTCGATCATCTTTCTCGAAATCGTCGAGACTACGTCAAAGCGCTGCATCAGCAGACGCTCGATAGATAGCGCAACTCGCTTGAGTCGCCCCCCCTTCAACATCCCAAGTCCGAACGCAGCATCGACTTCGAAGTCCTGGATATGAAGCCAAGCGCTCGCGCGTGCTAGTCGCGCGCTGAACCAAGCGACCGGGGCATTCATCAAACTGGGCGCAACAGCTACGACGGCGTCCGGTCGCCAGAGCACCTGGCGCAAAACCACCGGAAAACTCGATATTGCGAAGCTGACGAGGTGCACCATACGCGTGGCGCCACCCGGAGTTTTGGGCACCCAGACTGGGCCGCGCCAAACATCCACACCTGCTTGCGCCTGACGACTGTATCGCCAGCCGCTGAAGCCCTGCGCCACACGCCAATCGGGGTAGTAAGGGGGGGCGCACACCACGCGCACGTCGTGTCCCAAAGCCACAAGTGATTCGGCCATCTCTGCCGAATACTTACCAATACCCGTCAATTCCGGCGCGTAGTTCATGCCATAGATCAGGATCTTCATGCGGTTTCCCTACGCTTTATTGGACGACACGGGTGGCCTAAACAAACCGTTCCCGCCGGCATATCGGCGAACACCGAACTGCGCGCGCCAATCAGTGCGCCGCGGCCGATCGTCACCCCCGGCGCGATAAATACCTCTGCCGCCACCCAAGCCTGTTCACCGATATGGATAGGCTTGCCGCGTATCGCAAAATCGACGCGCGCCGGATCATGATCACCGCCGCACAGATAGGAACGTTGAGAAACCACCGCATGTGCTCCTATCTCGATAGGGCCAAGGCTGTAAAGCACTGCATCGTCGCCGATCCAACTGTATTCCCCGAACGTCACTTTCCATGGATAGGTCACTACGACCGTCGGCCTAAGCAACACTCCTTTGCCAACGCGTGCGCCGAACGCGCGCAGCAAAAAGCGGCGCCAGCCATACAAGAACTGAGGCGACGCGCGAAATAGCAGCGTCCAGCAAATCCACCATAACTGGACGACTAATGCATTACGCCCCCTGAATCCGCCCGGCATTGAAAACTGGCGCAAGTCCTGGAACGTCCGCTCCGTTGCCGCTTGCGCAGCGTCCTCCGTGGCAAATGGTTCAGATTTCATCGTTCAAGCGCCCTATCAATGATGTCGGCCAACCTCCGGCCCAACGTCGGTGAATTGAGTTGCTGATATTTCGAAAAGGCGCACGTGGCAATTGCCTGTATTGCTTCCGGGGGACGAGCCCAGATATTACTAAGGGACGCGGCCAATGAATTTGCTCCGCCTTCCCGAGAGTACAGAAACCCGGTTTGGCCATCTTCTACATACTCTGGTTCGGGACCCATGTGCAGCGGTAACTGGTCATGTACCAGCGGAGGCAAACTTAATCCGAACATGTGTACGACGCTCAAACCCGCAGCGCCTGGATAACATCCGATTCGGCATGCCCGGCTGATCGCTGCAATTTCCTTGTCGTCGAAGACTGCGCCGTGCCAAAAGAGATAGGTGCAATGCGAATACGTATTCTTCAGTCGATCACGCAGTTCTCCATCGCCCACCACATGCAGAACGATTGCATGGCCTGCGTTTCGCATCTGCGCCACCGCCTCGATGAGATATTCAACGTTAGAGCCATCGCGCAAGCGCCCGAGAAACAACACGCCATGCTCCGCGCCCGTCTTCTCTGAAGGATCTACAGTCTGCGTGACGGTGAGCGAATTACTGGCCACAACTAGTTTCGAACTCGGGCAACCGATTCGCTCAAGCGAACGTCTCGAAGCTTCGGAGTAGCAAACATATTGAGTCGACAACCCAACTGCTGCCCGATAGCAAAGAACTCGCGCCAAACCCGGTTTCGCGTACCGGTAGAGCCCCTGACCATGAATCACCACGGGAACTCTCAACGCGCGCCCGGAAGCAAGCGCGAGCCACAACGAGAGGTACGTCACGTCCGCGAAAATCAAAACAGCGGCGGGGCGTTCGCGCACAATACGCCCGAATACCTTGTTCTGGATCTTGATTCGCTGCGAAAGTAGACGAGTAATGCCAGTCTCAACGAACTCCTCACACACCGGCTCCTCTCTCGAAAATCCGCGCGACTCGACCCCGTGTGAACTGGCGAATACCTTTACCTTGAAAATCCGCCCCAATGCGGCAACCACCTCCATGCGGTACCGTGCAATTAAAGGTTGCACATAGAAGACCGTACGTTTCGCCGCAAACCGACCGGCTGCTGCGGCACCTTCGCTGCTCGGCTCCGACATGACTTCTTTACTCACCATGCACGCTCCACACTTCCGAAAAAATCAAGAAACAGGGCACTGCTCCGAAGCAGCGCACCGGATGCGGGCGGCGGCAATCGCATCGATGACGTTACGCCCGAACGCTTGCGGCGCATGCGCCCCAGCGAACTCGCGTAACGACGAGGAGCCACTCATTGCGGAGACCGAGTTGATCAGCCGCGACCAGTCGAAACGCATACCAGCGCTATCCGCGATTGCGAACTCGTCCCACTGGATTCCGAGCGCGTGCTTCTTACGGTTGCGTTCAATCAAACCATAGCCAGCTGTGACCACCGGAACACCTGCCTGTGCAGATTGAATCAGTACGCCGCTCATGCCACTGAAGTTTTCATAACAAAGCCAGACGACGTCGGCGCAAGCAAATACCTGCCCCTCCACCACTTCGGTAACAAAGCGGTCGACGATAACTAGCTGCATTTCGCGTTCTGGATGACGAAAGAGAAATTCGCTAACCATACGTTGCGCATCAGCGTCCTGCGATCCCACTAGCAACAACCGAAAATGCGACGGAAGATCCGGTGCCCCGAACAAGGTCAACAATTTCGCCAGCCCTTTGCGCGGACTTAAAGAACCATATGACACGACAACAAAATCGGTTGCGGAAAACCCATACGTAGCACGCGCGCTGATTCGTTCGCAAGGTTGCCGAATAGACGAGACATCCGGAACGTAGCAAAATTTTCTGGAATGGCGTGGTATCGCGTGATGTACGTAAGTCTCCAGCGGTTCGTCGATCGACGTCAACAATCCGAGATTCGGCACACGCAGCGCAAGACGAAACAACAACTCATTGATCTTGTCCTGCTTGCCGCTCACTCCGGCGATACCACATTTGTAGTGGTGAAACTTCGCGGCAACCATCATTCCGCCGAAAAGTACATCGCCAAACGGCGATCCGTACCAGCCCACAACCTTATCGATATAGTTAAAATAGGGTACGTAAACGAAATCGACACGATCGTGCCGCGAAACCGCCCGATACCCGGCCTGGAACGCGCGAATTGATAAGTATTGCGAGCGAAGCAAATCGAGTTGGCCACTGCCTCCACGCGCTACGTCGGGCATCAACACGATTCTCAATCGTTCGCCGAACTCAGATACGACTGCTTTACAAGCGGGATGAAGAGTCGCCGAAGCGTTAGTCAACAATATCACCCGCCATCCACGAGCGAGCGCCTCCGCAACAATCAGACGCACGTACAGAATCATCCGGTGACCCGTGGCTTCGGGCTCGACGAGCATAAGGGTGGTCATGTCGCGCTCCTGTACGTATTCCGATCGAACTCTTCACCACTCAAAATATTGCAATCCAAATTCAAATAGCGCTTGGCAGAAAGTTTCGTGGTTAGCGACTCTGCAATACGCGACACCATCATGCATGCCGCGACCAGACCAATCGATTTCAGCCCCAATAGACACGCGAGCAAGAACTTCCACATCACAATCAGGCACGACACGGTCTGTTCGGCAAAGCCCACATCGCACCGCTCCCGTAGAATTGGATCATTTTCGTATGCTGTCGGAACGCGACTAGGCCCGTTCCAGAACTTGCGACTCGTAGCGTCGCAGGAAATCCCGATATGTAGTAGCCAATCCGTCTTCGAGACCAATCTTTGCGCGCCAGCCGAGGTCAGCGAGCTTGCTAACGTCGAGCAGCTTTTGTGGTGTGCCGTCCGGTTTGCTGGCGTCAAACTCGATGTGACCTTCGAAGTCCACGGCATGCATTGCCGCACGCGCCAGTTCCTCGATAGTGACGTCCGCGCCGCAGCCAACGTTGTACAAGCCTCCACCGATCTCACTTTCAAGCAAAAACACAGCTGCATCAGCCATGTCGTCGACATGCAGGAATTCTCGGCGTGCGCGGCCTGTACCCCAGACCGTTATACTATCTGCTCTACTGACTTTCGCTTCGTGCGCCTTGCGCAGCAATGCTGGCAACACATGGCTAGTCTTCAAATCGTAGTTGTCATTTGGTCCATAAAGGTTGGTCGGCATCATCGATAGGTATCGCGTTCCGTATTGATGGTTGAAGGCCTCGCACAACTTGATACCCGCGATCTTTGCTATCGCATAGGGCTCGTTGGTCTTCTCGAGCGGACCGGTCAGTAGATAGTTTTCTTTGATAGGCTGCTGACATTCGCGTGGATAAATGCACGACGACCCGAGAAACACCAGCCTCCGAACACCGGCTCGATAGGCCGCGTGGATCACATTGGCCTCGATAATCAGGTTCGTATACAGGAAGTCCCCAGGGTAACTCTCGTTAGCTAGGATGCCGCCGACCTTGGCGGCGGCAAGCAGGACCACGTCGATGGCACCGTCACGAAAAAATTCCTCTACAGCGGCTTGATTCGTCAAGTCGAGCTCGGAACGGCTGCGCGTTATCACGTTGTAGTAACCACGGGTCGCGAGATTGCGTAGCAAGGCCGAGCCGGCCATCCCACGGTGTCCGGCGACGAAGATTCGAGCGCTCTTGTCCATGGTGTTTACTCGTTGTACTCAAACGTCTTGAATCCCGCGAGCGTCACCAACGCATCCCGCTTCGCGACCTGGTAGTCAGCCCGCACCATTTCCTTGACCAGCGATTCGAACGACGTAACTGGTTTCCAGCCCAACTTTTCGTGCGCCTTGGTGGGATCACCCAACAGCGTTTCCACTTCGGCCGGGCGGAAGTAGCGCGGATCGACACGCACGATTACGTCGCCCGGCGCAACTTTCGCTTCGCCACCTACGACGCGCTCGACAATGCCTACCTCGTCGACGCCCGATCCTTCAAAGCGCAAATGAACACCTAATTCGGCGGCGGCTTGCTGAACGAACTGGCGCACGCTGTACTGCACGCCCGTCGCAATCACAAAGTCTTCGGGCTGTTCCTGTTGCAGCATCAACCATTGCATCTCGACGTAATCGCGCGCGTGGCCCCAGTCCCGCAGCGCGGACATGTTGCCGAGGTACAGACACTCCTGTAGGCCCGTTGCAATGCGGGAGATCGCTCGTGTGATTTTGCGCGTCACAAAGGTCTCACCGCGCACCGGCGACTCGTGATTGAACAGGATGCCGTTGCACGCGTAGATGCCATAAGCTTCGCGATAGTTGACGGTGATCCAGTAGGCATACAGCTTGGCCACCGCATACGGGCTCCGCGGGTAGAAAGGCGTGGTTTCCTTTTGCGGGATTTCCTGTACCAATCCGTAGAGTTCAGACGTCGAGGCCTGATAAAAGCGCGTCTTCTTTTCGAGACCGAGAATCCTGATCGCCTCGAGGATCCGCAGCGCGCCGATGCCGTCCGCGTTCGCCGTATACTCCGGCTCCTCGAATGAGACTGCGACGTGGCTCTGTGCCCCGAGGTTATAAATCTCGTCAGGCTGCGCGCGTTGAATGATCCGCACGAGGCTGGTCGAGTCGGTCAGATCGCCGTGGTGCAGGATGAAGCGGCGATCTGACGCATGCGGGTCCTGATACAGATGATCGATTCGTTCTGTGTTGAACAGCGACGAGCGGCGCTTGATGCCGTGAACTTCGTAACCCTTGCTCAACAGTAATTCGGCAAGGTACGAACCGTCCTGACCTGTGACGCCGGTAATCAAGGCAACTTTGTGACTCATGGTGTGATGCTCCTCGTAATCGATGCGCCGGGACCGTCCTCGCGCCTTGCTCGGGTGTTGCGACGCTTATTCCGCACTGCTTTCGTAGCCGTAGTAATACGTGCCATAGCCAAGACGTCTCTGCGGCACATCGGTAAACAGCACGCCCTTGAGGGCGACACCGACATTGCGCAGACGGTTAGCAGACTCCAGAATTTCCGGCATGGGGTGGCGGCCATGACGCACCACCAGTAAGGTCGTGCCGGCGTGCTTACCGATCAGCGCCGCATCGGTCACGGCCAGCAACGGCGGCGTGTCGACAATGACGATGTCGTAGAGACTCGAGACGTGCTCTAGCAATGTCTTGAAGCGCTCGCTCATCAGCAGTTCGGCCGGATTCGGCGGCAATGAGCCCTTCGGCAGAACGTCGAGGTTAGGCAGCACCTCACGCAGGACCGCACGATCGATGTCCAATCCCGCGATGACATCCGAAAGCCCCGGGTGTCTGGACACACCGAAATAGCTGTGCAAATCACCGCGCCGCATGTCCGCATCGATCAGCAAGATGCGCTTACCACCGCTCGCGAGCACAGCTGCCAGATTCACTGACATAAAGGATTTCCCGACCTCAGGACGCGGACCGGTAATGACGATCACGTTATTGGCAGCATCGAGCAGACCAAACTGCAGCGCGGTGCGCAAACTCCGAATCCCTTCGATGGCCACGTCGTGCGACGCGATCGAGGCAAGCACGTGATGACCGGTGCGACCCCGCCGCATGCCTTGACGCAAACGCACCTGTGTCTCGCTGTGCGGCACGGCTGCGTAAACCGGCAGGCCCAGCGCCTGTTCGATTTCCTCGCTGTTTTCCACGCCGCCGAACAGCGCGTTCTTGACGAATGCCGCCGCCGTTCCCGCAATGAGTCCCAGCACCGCCGCCAGCACGATCACCAGCGCCCGCTTCGGCTTGACCGGGACCTCGCCCGCGACGGCGAAGTCAACCACGCGGACATTGCCGACCTGACCCGCCTTGACGATCTTCAACTGCTGCGCGCTGTCCAGCAGGTTCGTGTACAACTCCGTGTTGACACGCACATCACGCAGTAGGCGCAGGGCGGACTGTTCCGTGTCCGGCAAAGTCGAGACGCGCTTGTTCAACTGAGTCTGTTGCGCTTCGAGCGATGCGATCTGTGCATCCAGCGCTACAACACCCGGGTGTGATGGTGTAAAACGCTGCGCCATCTCGATCTGCTGTTGCTGCAAATCGACCAGTTTGGTCTTGCTGTCGACAATCTGTTGCAGCAGTAGACGGCTTTCTTCGGTCAGATCGACCGTTCCCTTTCGGTTGCGAAAAGCGTTATAGCGATCCTCTGCCTGATCGAGCTGTTTGCGAAGCTGCGGCAATTGCTGGTCGAGAAAGCTGAGTGTGTGCTCCGCTTCCGCGGACTTCCGGTCGATGTTCTGCTGAACATACGTCCCTGCGATCGTATTGATGATCTCGGCGGTGCGCTTGCTGTCCGAGCCGTCGAGCGAAACGCCGATCACCCCGGACTGCTTGGTTTTCTCGGCGATGACAAGCGCGTCCTGCAACCGATCGATCGTGAGGAGCGTGGAAGCCCGAGTCAGAAAAAATTGCGTACCCGGTCGCGCTTCAAGACGCGAGATCTGCAATTCAACTGGACCCGCTGATTCGCCGCCTCGGGTCACGCTGCCCACCTGCCCGTGAAGAACAACGCTGCCATCAGGATCGATCAGATCGAATTTGTCTCCGCCACGTGCCACCACCGTGTACCTGACGTCGTATTGCTCACGCGGCACATTGAAAAGCGACACTTCGATCTTCTCGCCGCCCCACGCAAAACGCCCGAGACCAAACAGAGGCGGCGCCAATTCATTGGGCCCCGCGCGCCGAGCCAGAACGGCGCCGATGAGCGGGAAATACCGCGGCTGCGCGCTGATATCGAGGTGCAGCGATTGCACTGTCTGGCCGACCACGAGTCGTGATCGGAGCAACTCGATCTCCGCGTCTGCGGTCTGCTTGGTGTCGAAGATCGAAGCCAGTTCGCCCAGTGCGTCCTTGGTTGAATTTGCACTGTCTTCAACCTGGATCATCGCGTCGGCTCGATACACCGGCCTCGCAATAAACGCATAGAGAGTCCCGATTATCAGCACGGCCGCCGCAATGGCAACGATCAGCTTCCAGCTCTCCGCTATAACCGAAAGGTAGTCGGAGAGATGTATTTCGTCGCCATTCGACGAATCGATGAATCGATTTTGGTTTACGGTTGCCATAGATTAGTGAGTCAGTCGAACCATTGCGTCGAGCCAGTTCGCCACGCCACGCTCGATTTGCGCCAAGGCCGTTTCGAAGGCCGCGCGTCCTTTGCGGTACGGGTCCAGTACGTCTATGCCCTCATGGTCGCCGAGGCGATAGACCTTACCCTTCGCGAAGGGATAGTTCGCTTCAATCCTTCTGCGCTGCTCGTGCGTCATCGACAGAACCAGTTCTGCCGAGCGCATATGGAGCAGGTTCAGGTCCACTGCAATGTGACCTTTGATGTCAATCTCACGCTCCGCCATCAATTCGACAGCTATGGGATCAGCACCGCGTCCGACGACCGCGGCACAACCTGCGGACATCACACTGGCGCCGGGCAGCTGCTTTGTGAGCAGCGCCTGAGCCATCGGACTTCGGCAGATGTTTCCTTCACACACAACAAGGATGCTGTCTATCATTTCGTTACAATCGCCCCGGTCATGCTTGCGTTGATCGCGGGCAGCAGCAGATTCAGCACGCGGCTGAAGCGAACCAGACCGTTACCATCGACATACACGACGTCCTTGGGTTGCAATTCGAATTGATTCGCCAGCACCATTGCGACTGGCGAACGCGCATCGAGATGGAATACCCGCGGCGTCGTGTCGGACGCCCCACGAATCACATAGAGCTGCGCTGCGTCCGCACTGGCACTATTCACGCTACCGGCTTGCGATAGGGCATCGCTCAGTGTCAGCTTGCCGCTCTTCATGGGAATGGCGGTTACAGGCTTGTTGACCTCGCCCATGACAAATACGCCGTTGTCATCGCGCGAAGTGACACGCAACAAGTCACCGTTCTTTAGCAGTATTTTCGAAAAGTTCTGATTGCTCGATAGCATGCTTGAGAGATTCAACCGATACGACACACCGTCCCGCACGAGGAGCATCCGGCTTTGATCGGCCGTCGTACTGAAGTCGCCGGCCCGGTTGACGGCTTCGAGCAGTGTCAATGGAACATCGTTAATCGGAACAGCGCCCGGCGTGCGCACCTCGCCGTCCACATACACCTGCTTGGCACGAAACGAAGCTACACGCACCGTCACCTGCGGCCGGACGAACACTCTGCTCAATGCGGCGTACACCGCCTGCTGACTCTGATCGACGCGTAGGCCAGCAACATGAACGCTACCCGCATACGGCATCTGCACATCCCCGTTGCTGTCAATCACGAACCCTTGTGCCGGATCGAAGGGCCGGTTGTTCGCTTGCGTCTGGGTTCCCAGCGCCGCCATCAGTTCAGGGTGATCCCACACGGTGATCTGCAGGACGTCGCCCGCACCCACTGTGTACGGCTCCGGCTTACTCAACAGCTCACGCAGTTGCACTGCGTTTGCCCTCACATCCGCCTCGCGCATCCTTTCCGTCAAGGCGACGTTGATATCGGCAATCGGAATCTGCATTTCGATCGGCGGCACCTCTGAGTTTCCGCTTGCGACCGGCAGCGTTGCCGGAGTAGTCATCCGCATTCCAGGAGCCATTGCACAGGCCGACAACACAGCACTTGCGGTGACGCTCATCAGTAGACGAGTACAGCGGCGAACAAGACGTCCCGCTCCGTCTCCACTACACTTTCCAGAAAATCCCATCAGTTATTCCTCGAATTTCGTCCAACTTTTCTTTCAGATCGCGATTGCCATGCCGCTCGGGAACGGCGAAAAGCCATTTTCCGGATTCGGCTAATGCGCACTCAGATCTCGAGTCAAGCGCTTTCTCCATGCGGAACTCGCGGTCTGTGTGCGTACACTCCGGAGGAATCGGCCACGCGTCGCCTCACGGGCCGCCAAGCCTGAAGGCACGGTTCACGGCGTCAATTCCGAAATTTAATAACTGCTTGAGTGTTTCATCTGGATCGCTAATATGCGTTGCTGCTAACCAGTCCCCTCGCTACCGTTGTCACGACAATCCGCATGTCCAATGCGAACGACCAGTTGCGCAGGTAGTAAAGGTCATGCTCCACCCGCTTCTGCATCTTCTCGACCCGGTCCGTTTCACCGCGGAATCCGTTTACCTGCGCCCAACCTGTAATGCCCGGTTTGATTCGGTAGCGATGGATGTAACCGTTGACGACTTTCTGATAAAGCTCATCGTGTTCGATCGCGTGCGGGCGAGGCCCGACCACCGACATTTCGCCGCGAAGAACGTTGAAAAACTGCGGTAATTCGTCAAGGCTTGTCCGCCGCAGCAGCGCACCCACGCGAGTGATGCGCGGGTCACCCTTCGTAGCCTGCGTGACCACACCTGTTTTCTCTGCATGTGGACGCATCGTCCGGAACTTGTAAATTTTGAACACGCGGCCATCGGCCCCTTTGCGATACTGCGTGAAGAACACCGGCCCACGCGATGAAAACTTCACAGCAACCGCAATGATCGTCAACAACGGTATCAACGCGAGTAACGCAAGAGCCGCAAATACGCGATCGAATATTTCCTTCTGCATGATTGCGCGTGCTGGCAAAGGCGATGCGACGAGGCTAATCGCTGGCGCTCCGATCAGGTCGATCACGCCGCCTTCGAATAACGCCATGCTGCGCACATCAGGAATGAAGCGGATGTTCACGAGGTCGTCACGGAATTCATTGACGAAGCGCAGCATGGTCGACGCTTCCGCCAAGGGCAAAGCCAGCCAGATTTCCCGTACGCCGGCGCTGCGAACGTGTTCGGCAAACTTGTGAAAGTCGTCGAACGCCGGCACGCCGTTCAGCGCGACACTCCCTCCCGGCCCCACATCAAACACTGCGGATGCACGAAAACCGCTGGAAGGGGACGCCTCGAGCTTGCACACCACTTCCTGGCAATGAGCCCCGACCCCGAGCACTGCCACGTTGCGCAAATTCAGCCCGGCATAGCGCACGCTGCGAAGCACGGCATGTAACATCAGTCGCGATACGATCAATGAACCGGCCGTGATCGCGGTCCAATAGGCGAACCACAGGCGCGAGATGAAATCCGTGCGATGCAGCGAAAACATCAGTACCAGACCGCACGCCTGCACCACCAGCCACGCTATCGAAACCTGCCCGGTCAATCGCAACATCGAACGGCCACGCCACGACTCGTACAAGCCGAAAACCGGAAACGATACCAACGCGAATGCAACGGAAAACGTTATGAACGCGCCGTCTCCGCGACTCTGCCCGAGGTCCTCAAAGCGAATATGCGACGCCACCATGGCCCCCGCCACGATGAGGACAACATCGACAAGCCGCGCCAATAACGCCTGTATCCCGAGCATCTCGCGATTCCCCGCCTGAAGTTGGACTGCGTAACATGCCGACGCGTCACGCGCGCCCGTATGTGTCATCGAAACGAACGATGTCGTCTTCGCCGAGATACGATCCGGACTGCACTTCGATGAGTTCGAGTGGCAACTTGCCCGGGTTCTCCAGACGATGCGTCACGCCCAGTGGAATAAACGTCGACTGATTCTCACTGAGCATGAATTCTTCATTACCGCGTGTGACGAGTGCCGTTCCGCTCACCACGATCCAGTGCTCGGCGCGATGGTGATGTAATTGCAATGACAGGCGGCCGCCCGGATTCACGACGATCCGCTTTACCTGAAAGCGCTCACCACGATCGATTGAATCGTAGTAACCCCATGGGCGCCGTACCTTTCGATGCGCGTCGGCCTCGGGCGCTTGCAGCGCTCTCATCCGGCCGACCACACTCTTTACTTCCTGCACGCGCGAGCGGTCGGCGACCAGCACCGCGTCGTCGGTCTCCACAACGACCACATTAGTCACTCCGACGCAGGCAATGAGACGTCCTTGCGAATGCGCGAAGCTGGACGTCGCCCCTTCGAACACGACCCGGCCGCGCGAGGCGTTGCCGTCCGCGTCCTTGTCGAATGCTTCCCATACCGCGTCCCAAGACCCCAGATCCGACCACCCTGCGTCAAGCGGCACCACCACGCCTTCCGCGAATAGTTCGTCCGATCCGAGACGTTCCATCACCGCGTAGTCGATCGAGTCCGATGGGGAAGACTTGAAAGCCTCCGCGCCAGGACGGAAATACAACCCGTCGCAAGCACCTTGTGCGTGTGCTAACAAGCACGCGTCATGCATCGCCGGCTGCATGAGCTTAAGCGTAGCGAGCCAGACGCTCGCCCGCACGGCGAATATCCCACTGTTCCACCAGTACTGCCCCGATGCGAGATACTGCGCAGCCAATTCGGCTGCGGGTTTTTCGACGAATCGCTCAATACGATGCGCGCCACCGCTAAGATCAGAACCAAGCTTGATGTAACCAAAGCCTGTATCAGGCCGCGTCGGCGGCACGCCCAATGTCACAATCGCGCCGCGCTGCGCATGCCGCACTGCCAACGCGATCGCCGACTGGAAAGCATTGACGTTCTCGATCGCGTGATCTGCCGGCATTGCAACAATGATCGCGTCGTCACCATCCGAACACGCCGCAGCAGCGGCGAGCGTCAGCGCCGGTGCCGTGTCGCGTCGCGCTGGTTCAACCACGATGCGTGCATCGATTCCTCTTGCGCGGAGTTGCTCCGACGTAACGAAGCGGTGTTCGTCGCCGCATACGATGATCGGCGTGCTCACCATACCTCCATCGGCATGAAACCCTTTCATCCGTTGCACGGTAGCTTGTAGTAGCGAATCCGGTCCCAGCACATCAATCAATTGTTTGGGATATTGTTCCCGTGACATGGGCCACAGTCGCGAACCTGCTCCCCCCGCAAGTACAACAGGTACGAGTCGCACAGCCGCTGCAGAGGCTCGCTCTTCCGTCGGAACTATCTTGATATCGCTATCACTCAATTCCGCCTCACTCATCGACTTGTAACCCATACGCACTCCTATTCGACATTCCAACAGGATCAGAAATCTTGCACTTTTAATTTCCCCGCACACTGTCGGCGACCCGACATGTCTCCTTCGATCACAGGCCCTACACTGTTCGCCAAAATCATGTCCACCGACATTACAACGTCTGTCTCAAACAGATGCGAAGTGAATTGAGTGGCGCAGTTAACGACTGGCGCCCGTTGCTCCCACACGCAGCAATGGCGTGGAGTTTTAACTTGACATGAGATTCGTACTTCGCGCGCCGGAATAAATGATCTGCGATAGCTTAAATCTCAAACACTAGCACCACTTCTCATCTTTAAAAGAGCCACCTCGGCTTCAGTTGCAGTGCATCATACATAGGCCACCTTCAGACGTAATGTGACTGACGGAAAACGCCAACATGTTGGCGTTTTAGCCCATTCGCTTCTGACGCGTCTGACGCGTCTGAATAGGCTATCCGCGAGTCTCGTGCGTTGTGCATTGCCCACATGCAACAGCCCATTAACGTCGCGATTTGGGGTGAAAAGCCACGACCGCGACTGGGCATTCACTATTCATAAAATCTGACTGCGTGATGCCTGCCTGACTCTGCTCGGTGGCTGCGTCAATTCCAATGCTACGTTCTTCCCAAGGGCATCCGGGCCCATGCGACGCATCCGATTCCATTCAGTTTCGATGGTCCACGATCTGCACGAATTCAAAGCCAGCCCATACGTCGTTTGCATACGTTGAAGCGACCTGCGGATTCCGAAGACTCATGCTCCGCCAATCTGATGCTATCGAACAAATTCGCGGCAGCTCTTCAGGTCAACGAGGTGCGCCAGTTCAGCAAGATATGAGCAAAATACCGTGGCAAATTGCGCCATGTATTTGGCTGATTCCACCCAATTTTTTGGTCTGTTGCCGCCACAACGGACATGATGTCATCCAGTGCAGAAAGCTGTATCTGAGGCGTGCCGCCCCCCCCATGAGCAGAGCAATTACCACTTTGGAATCGTCAATGAGAATTGCGACTGTCCGTCCGTAACTTCAAGTGGTTGCTTTTGTGACCTTGGACAGGACGTCCGGCTAACGCGATGTCATATAAGCTTTCATTGACGTTGTTAGCAGCGCTCGATAGGAACTGATGCAGATCTACGAAATAAACTCCGACACGATAAAAGACGCCATGCCGACGGGCACTATGAAGATCGTGCATAGCCCCATCCGCTTCATCAACTTAGCCCTTGAAGCTTCCCAAGGGCCGCGCGCGCGACGCGGCTCGAACTCAAGAAAGATGAGTGGCTGGAGGTGCCGCCTCCCGACCTTCAAAGCGGAAAGCAAGCTGAAGATCAGATAAACAAGCGTCCAGCCGAAGCAAAATTTCGAAAGGATCGAAAGAGCGATCACCATATATTTCGCCACTTGATTTAACAATTAGAACGTCTTGAGCCTACCGTGCAACGCAGCATTTTTCATGACAAACGTTTGGCTTTATCCGTCGTCTTTCGCCTCGCCGGCTGATGTATGTGACGTACCGTATGCCCCGCTCCGGAATGGTGTGCGTCGCACGAACCAGGCATTGGTCGGGCAGCACGCCTGGCGTGATCGGCCATAGATCGCCGCTTGCTGCATAGCAGTACTCTCTGAATCTTTTTACGCAGAGCCGTCAGAAATGTGGCGACATCCGCCACCCCGCCCAGCGTTTTTCACGCCAATGTGTACAGCCAATCAGTGTCGCTAATCAGGCAGTTCTCGAACGCCGTCGGCTTCGCATACAAGGTTTCAGCTAGATTGGTCTCTGGTGAACACCATCACGATGCCACGGTGAACACCAATGGATACTCCGATTTTCGACCACGCCTAATTTTCCCAATACGAAAAAAAACCGACACGTGGTGTCGGTTTAAAAAGCTTCCGGCTATTCCGAGGATCACTGCCGGAGGCTTGAGAGGAGTTTATTCTCGTCGAAGACCGCGACGCCGTTCCGACATAATTTTGTACTCAAACGCCAAATTGAACCGGTAGCTACTGGCCGCCACCCCGCCGCCTACCAGTTTCACGTCACGCCATGCTCATCATGGAAGACTGGTCCTACGTCGTATCTGATCCGATACGCCAAAATGTTAAAGGATTCCGCCGAATTTAGGTTGCGGTGCTTCCACGATCTTTCACGAGCGGATTTTCTCGGCAACTCGCTACACAATTGGATAGCAAGGAGTTAGAGGTTGGAGTGATGGATGGCGTCTCGAACCAATCTTTTGGCGCTATAGGCTAAGCCCATTCTTGTATCATTCATGGTCCTAAAGATGGGTATTCTTGAGCGGCATCTCGCCGAACGCTGCTAAAACCGGTTTGAAATCGTTTCGCAGCACGTCGAAGTCAATTTCAATTCCTGATCTTATTCGTTACAGATGACAATTAAGATTAAGCACACGGCAATTCGCGACGTCAAGCTGATCGAACCATGCATCCAATCCGATAAGCGGGGCGTTTCGTTTGACAGCTTCGATCAAGAGGAATTCGAGGAACATGTGGCGCGCGGCTACCGATTCGTGCAGGAGCGTCACTTGGTATCCGCCCACAACGTGCTGTGTGGTCTGCATTATCAGATCCTGCGTCCGCAGGGGAAACTAGTGCGTGTAGTGAATGGTGAAGTGGTCGACGTGGCAGTTGACTTGCGACGTTTGTCGCCCACGTTCGGGCGCTGGATCAGTGCACGGCTATCGGCATCCAACTGCCATCAGCTATGGATTCCGCCGGGGTTTGCGCATGGTTTCCTCGTGTTGTCGGATGTCGCAGAGGTACTTTGCAAGACAACCGAGCGTGGCTTTGTCGAGCATGAACGCACGTTGCAGTGGGACGATCCCGATATCGCGATTGCCTGGGATCTGGACAAGGCGCCAATCACATCCGCGCGTGATGCGGTGGGTACGAGTTTCAGCGTTGCCGAGGTTTACTGATCGCAATCCCCACTCACGGTCGGACATGCATCCGTTGATTCGACTGCATGTCATTCGACGATGTACCCCACGAATACTTTTTTATAGCATTTGTCGACGCACCTAACTAAACGACCTTTTGCTTGCACGGTACTCTGTCGGCGTCACTCCAAGGTATTTGCGAAATACTTTTGAAAGCTGTCCGCCACTTCCGATTCCGCATCGCCGCGCGATCTTGTCGACCGGAAGGTCAGTTTCGGAAAGGAGATGGCAGCACTTGTCAATTCGAACGTATAAGAGGTAGTCGGACGGCGTCACACCCATTTCCATCTTGAAGCGGCGCAAGAAATTCCGCTCACTCATCGCGACGAATTGCGCCGCTTCTTCAATCGTGATCGTTCTTCCGCAGTTCATGTCCAACCATTGTGCCGACGACCGAATCTTTTCGCTCACAGCTCCGGACGTGTCCTTCTTTGGAATGGAAGTAAACTGTTCGTCATAGCGCAACCTTAGAGAGCCGGCGATCTCCCATGCGATTTCCGAGCCGAGATCTTCTTCAATCAGCGCTAGTGCGGCTCGCAGCGGAGTGTTTGATCGCTGGGAAGTAGACACTTTCAGTCCGTTCCATGCGGCCTCATGAGCACCTTCGCCTCGGCGTAATTTTCGGGAAGTATTCGATGATTCAGCGACATCCAGTAGCAAGCGTCTTTCGGAAATTGCAAAAATCCGTTCGCTGCGCAAGTCGAGTTGGCTCAGCCAGGCAATCAGGTGTTCTTCACTCAACACACTGTGGACGCCTGCACCTCCAGCGATAAAGAGCGCATGAAAATCGTCGGCATGACCACGTGATTTGATACTGTCGGTCCAAACAAACACCGATGACGAACTCGCTATCTTGCCGCCACTGACCGACACGAGATGAACGTCGTAGCGCGGCCCACCTATGCGCGAGGACATACAGAACGCATTGGCTGACTGGAAAATCTCCACTACCGTGGCTGCTTCTGGTAGCGAGAAACCGTCGAACAGTGCAATGCCTATACGTCTTACGGAGCGAACGTCATGAAACACCCGAGACTGAGTCGCATCACGACTACTGCGGGCAAAAAAACCTGCCATCCAGCCATCCCCCCGAAGATAAGTGGCCTCCTACGGCTACATTTAAGCCGTTTTAACTGTCTCGACAATCGTACACAAGCGGCACGCATAAGATCGCTGGTTGGCCGAACAGGATAATAAGTTGGCGGTCACGGACCGATTGCAGCATTCAGGCAGAAGCTTCAGCAGCGGATGTCCGGTTCACGATCATTCGATCATCTTTCAATACTTTATTCGGCATCCTATATAAATGTAAGAATGTTGTTGATCTTCTTTCATATGCCACGAATCGCTGGCCGAATGTCGCGTTCTTTAGCGTCAAAATTTTGACGAATTCTGTATGCAGGGACCTATTCATCGACTATCAGACGTGATTCCGCCAATCCGAATAGCTAAAACCATCGTTAAAAAATTGTAGCCAAATGGCACGAAAGAATTTCTACGCTTTCGTGACAAGCGATTCGACCGGCTTTCAACCCGATGGCAATTAGCGAAGCGAGCCATGTCCGAAATGCACCCACGGCTATTGGCCACTCATGGCCGCTTGCTCGCGCGATACTCGGTAGGTGTCGTCGCAAGATGCTTGCGGAAGAGTTTCGCGAGCCGACCGCCACATCCAATGCCACAATGACGCGCCACCTTGTCGACCGGCAGGACGGTTTCAACAAGCAGGCGACAGCTCATATCAAGCCGCACGTACAGCAAATAGTCAGACGGCGTCACACCCATTTCAATCTTGAAACGCCTGAGGAAATTGCGCTCGCTCATGCCGGCGATCTGCGCGGCGGCGTCGATCGAGATCTGGCGGTGACCGTTCACTTCCAGCCATTTCGCCGACGCCTTGATATTCTCGCTCACACCTACCGAAGCATTCTTGCGCACAATTGCAGTAAACCGGTTATCCGTAGATGGTTCGACCCAGTCAGCGATCTGACGCGCAATTTCGCTACCGAAATCCTTTTCCACAACTGCGATGGCTGTTTGCAACGGGCTGGCTGCGACGCTCGAAGGTCCATTACCGGCGCCGATCTGCCTCATTTCGCCCGTGTGTTTGCCGTAGCGCTTAACACCGGTGGCCTGCCCGAATCCGGCGACGTCTAGCAGCAATTGTCCTTCGCCGATCGGGAACACCAAGTCGCTGCGCGGATGCGTCCGACGCAGCCAGGCAATCAGGCGTTCATCGTGTAGCGCATCGTTCACCCCTGCGCCGCCCGCAATGAACAAAGCGTGAAAGCGCTCTGAGTCGCGCCGCGCCTCGATGCCTTCGGTCCAGACGAATACCGATGAAGAACTGACGATCCTGCCTCCCGCCACCGACAACAGACTTACGTCGTAACGCATTCCGTCGCGCCGTTCGCCTTCAGTGAGCGCATTCACCGACTGGAATACCTCCACGACCGCTGCAGCCTCCGGAAGGGCAAAGCCGCCAAACAGAACTATGCCAATGCGCCTCACGATGCCAGTCTCAGGCGAAACGTGGGGCGGCATTGCGCTGTTGCGGTAAAGGACTGAAGGGCACCCCATCTGATTTTCCCCGGAAATTAGTTGCCTGTTCCAGCTTGCTTTGAGCCGGATTACTTGCTGGGACCAATCGTACATAAGGATGGTTTGCGACGTATTTACCTGGCCGAATCGAACAACATGTTGGCGGCCGCGATCAATTCATTAGCCGCCACACGAGGCCCAACTTTCCGCCATGAGAAATTACCGGTTTTAATGAAAAAAAACATTTCAAAAGACATCGCACAAAAAAAATAGTCGATTAGCATATTTATATTAAATATCTGTAAATTCGCAGCGCACCGTATGGTCGTCATCATCGAGGTGCATAAAAGTGCTGCTCGCGAGTCGCGCACGAAGGCTGGCCTTCCCCGAAAGCGATCATTCCAACAAGCCGAAACGGAAATGTGATGCAGCCACCTATAGTCGGTCTGATCAAGAGCGTGTGTGGTTTCCGAGTAACGAAACGATCGATTTGCCAGTGAGTCGTTCGCTGTGCTGTACGGCAAAGCAAGTACTGGTATGCTTGGCAACCAACACTAGCGTGCTCCGAGCGGGCTAGTGGCTCAACATAAAGTTCAGCCGCATGGGGCGGATCAAAACTGGACGAAAATCGACGACGAGCACTGCATTGAACGACGACCCGCTACACACTGCTATGCCGCCAAGCCGCTTGTTGTTGCCGCCGGAGCCACCGACGCTTGCTCCTGGCATCGTGCACAGTAATTTCAGCGTTCAAGGCAACGCCCGTCAAAGCTTCCTGGCCTGGCAGGAGCGTATGAGTCCTGTCTACGACATACGGCCTTCGTCAAAGCAGGCTGAGGATACGTTCGATGCATCGCTGTCCCGTTATACGATCGACAATCTGAGCTTATTTGACTTCCGCACCGGGCCGAACCTGGCCGTGCGGTCATTGGGTCGGGTTTCGACCGAAAGTGTTCGCGACATCAGCTTTAGCGTGTTCCTTGAAGGGCAACCGGCGCAATTCCTGGGCAGCAAACCACGGCCCGACGCTCCTCACATACCGCAAGTGCCAAGTATCCTCGCGCTTGACATGGATCAGCCGTGCGAAATCCGGAGTTTTCATGGTCGGATACTGCTCCTTTTTTTGCCGCGCATGTTGGTGGAAAGGTCGTTCCCTGATGCCGCCTCGCTGCATGGCCGCTGGATTCATGCCACCAACCCATTGACACGCCTGATGATTGAGCATGTTGTTGCGTTAAATCGACAAATCGCCGGGCTCGACCGGGAGGAAGCCCGTCAGCGCTTTCTTACCGCGGCAGAGCTACTTGTCGCCGCTTTCAGCCGGCAAGCAGGTCTTTCCGGCAATGGCCGCGCGGCGCTACGTGCTGCCGTCTATGGACAGGTGCGGCGGCATGTCGAGACCCATTTGCACGATCCGGATTTGTCGCCTGACAGCGTGTTGGCATCGCTGCATCTCTCGCGTGCCAGCGTGTATCGCATATTTGAGCATGAAGGTGGCCTGGCCGCTTATATCCGCAGCCGCAGGTTGCGAATGGCGGCCGATGAACTGGTGCGCTTTCCGCATATGGAGGTACAGGACATTGCCTCGGGGTTGGGTTTCAATGATGCGTCGGGCTTTACGCGTGCATTCCGACGCGCCTTCGACATCGCACCACGGGAATTGCACGAATACGCGCCGTTGCTCCAGCGCGAAGATGCGAGACGCTTCACATAGACAGATAATGTTGAACCGGTTGGATCGTTAGCTGCGATCGGCGGCGCGCAATGCAGCGCAGTCTGCGGCAGGCAAGTTGAGGCGGGCCTCGAAGATTGGTCAAGTCGGCGAACACTCCTACCGCGCTGACGTAACTGAAAATCAGCCGTGCCCCCGATTCGATCGACTACAGCTTGCTCGCGCGATCCTGAGACATGAGTCTGGTTGAAAAGACTTTGGAAGAAGGATAGCTACGACGCCCCAAAAGCGTGAATGTGCGCAAGCGACTGCGAGCTGTCGAGTGGCTTCTCGATGCAGATGTTTGCGCCACTCTTCAGCCCCGTGGCGATCACTTGGTGCGATGTGCGCGGCGTCACGCACAGAACAACGGGGATCACGGATCCACGTCTGCACAGGCAGCGCAACGTATCGTATCGGAGTGCATCTGGCGCCACCCAATCGAGTATCACCAGATCGACGGGCACCTGTTTGAGCAGTCCGTGCAATGTTTTGTCGCATAGCGCGCCAAAACAGAGATGCCCAGCGGACGACAGGATTTCGAGCGCGCAGTCAAGTGCTGTGGCATCGGATTCTAGGATGGCGATTCTCATGTGAACAGGTGCGCTTGCGGGGAGAGCGACGAGAGTGATCGGCGGCGAGCAGGCCGGTGAATTGATAGGCAGCGCCTGTGTGGTCGAATGCACTTTGACGGCCGAGTCTACGCGAAAACACTCGACAAAATTGTTAAGAAATGTCAGGAGCAACTCTTCACGAGGACACTTCTCGCGCATTTCATAGCCGGCAAAATACATCGCCCCCCGATTGTTCCCTAGCTGGCCTGATCGATTCCACCGTCATGAATCTCTATGAAATCACCGCGCCGACGACGAATGTCGCGATACCCAAAGTCAATGCCAAGGCCGCGCACAGCGCCATTCCCTGCAACAAGCTGGCCTTGGCGATCTCCCTTGTGTCACGCGCACGATACGGCTGAAACTCAAGAAAGACGAGTCTCTGGCTATGTCGTGTACCGACCGATATGGAGGAATGGAAACTGAAAATCAGATAGACAATGATCCAGACGAAACAAAGTCTCGATAGAACCGAAAGAGCGATTACCATGCGAATCTGCGTCCTGTGTACCGTCCGGCAGTACGAACGGAATGTAATCTGGATTTGTAGAGTTTATGTTTGGACGCAGAATGTTAATCGCCAATGTTGTGGCGTTATCCGCCGAGGAGACGGGCTAGCAGAGGGCTATAGGAAGCGCGCGCAGACGCCGGGTGAGTACCGTTCGATCAAAGATTGAAAGGGCGCGTGGTGTCCGTAGGCGATCCCAGATACCAGCAGAAGTGAGGCAGCTGCGACAGCGGTGCCTCGCAGTTCAACGTGTGATTTGTCGAGCACGCGCACAAAGACCAATGCGACGGTTGAGCCAAGTGCCCAACCAGCAATGACCTCCGACAGTGTGTGCGCTTCTTCAAACATGCGAGCAGCACCAATGAGAGCGCCACTCGCGAGACCCAGAGCTATGCCGATGGACATATGCCCGGTACGGCGGAGAAACAACGCGATGCAAGTCGTCCATACCGCTGACGAGAGCATTGTGTGCCCGCTAACAACGCGGAATCCTATTTCGCTAATCTCAATGCCGCAGCCGGCGTACAGGATCTTCGTTGCTCCGACGATCGCCATCCCCGCTGACAGAAGAAACAGCCAGTAAGCTGCCGCAAGTCGATTCGATGAGGCGATCCATATCGCGCAGGCCAGTGCCAGCGGAAGGGTAACGGCAGCATCGCCGAAGTTGCTGATCGCATTCCACATTTCGTGCACATGTCTGATTGAACGTGTGACAGATTAGCAGATGGCGCCATATTCACTATGACGTTCCCGGTCTGACGCCCGATACGTGTATGGCGATACGGTAGAACGCACCGACGGACGCCATGGCCGACGCGATACCGATAGGCGATGCCACGGCCGCGCACAGGCCTATCCACTTTCGCAATCTAGCGCTCGCAGCCTCCCTCGCGCCGCGAGCGCGACGCGGATTAAACTCAAGAAGAACGAGACTTCGGCCGTGTCGCTTCCTGACCCGTGCGGCGGACAGTAAACTGAAGAAAACCGAACGTCAGGCAATGCTCGACTTGCCAGGGAAGGTTAACTGCCCAGGGAGGTTGGCTGCGCAGGCGATAAAGATTTCGATCACCGCTGGAGACCGGAAGTCGAGGCGCAGGCCACCGAAAAACGCGCCTGCCACAGTTTTCGCGTCGTACCTTCGTTGTGAGGTCCATGCCACATTTTCCGCCAGATATTGCGCACGGCAGGCCAGCGTCACGCGCTGCAGCCAGTCAGCTTTGCGACCGTTTACCCGCAGCCAGAGATGTGTACGCTCGACAAGGTGCTCGACCTTGAGCCATCGCCCGGTCTTCTCACGCATTGCCAATTGCGAAGCAACGAGATAGGTCAGCAGCTCCGTGCGCGCTACCAGGTCGAAATCAAGCAGCCGAGTCATGATGGATTGGGTGTGCAGACGGAGTCATACCGTTATAGGTAATGGGCGCGACGTCGCCCGGCATGAGCGCAAAAAGAGCGGCCGTCCCTGTCACGCAGGCGGCCGCATCTGGTTAACGCCACAAGAGATCAGAGATCCCAAGACCGATAATCCTCCGTCCGATTTAGCTGCGTCAGCCGAAACATTGACGGATTCCGCCGAAATTCACTTGATGCGCGCCACGCGTATTCACGACTGTGAGTTCGACGCGGCGTATCTCAGTACGCAATATATGGCCCCTTTCCTCCAGGCGTCGATTGTTGCTCGACGGCAGCATAGATGTTACGCCCGTAGAAAAATGGCATGCCCCAGACGAACATCGTCGGGGTGCCGAATGCCGGACCGGCAAGCAGTGGCATCACCGAATCGCCGGCATCATTCAGCCTGAGCTCCGCGGCATTGCCGACAGCAAATGAGACCGCACTGATCGCACCATTCACACCTTCAATCATTGCGCTCAACTGCTGGGTCGATGCAGGGCAGTAAAACGAGTTGTTTGGCGTCGCGCAGATCGGTAGCGCGCTGGTTCGAAAGAAGAGCCCGCTCGAGCCGCTGTCCATGACGCTCCTCGAGTAGGTCGTGCCATTTTGCACTGTGCTGAACGTGCCGGTGGACGGACTGACCCCGATCACCTGCGCGCTGCCCAAGCCGTTATTGCTCTGCGTGCCAATCCCAAACACCAGTTGCCCGCTGAGCGAGGCTTCGCCGCTTGACGATGCGGCTGGCAACAGCAAAATCGAACCGTTGTTATCGGTCGCGAAATAGGGAACCGGATTGGCGACCTGCACGTTTTCGGCGACGGCGATCGACGTGCAACTGGTCCCGACGCAACTGTAGTAGGTCGCCGGCACTGCATTCTGCACGCAGGCCGGACCGCAATCGTGCTTGAACACGCCAATGCCGAGCACTCCGTTGGCCGCCAGACTCGTAGGGGTGTTCCGCGATGCGCCGACACTGCTGCAGTCCGACGGCGTTGCGCTATAGCCCTGATCGATCACCTGAATCGGCAGCGACGCGGCTTTTTCACCGGCGATCTGTACATCGGCAAGCCGCACCGAGCCCCATGTATAACCGTCGAAGAACTGCATGCATTCGGCAAGCGGATTGCCCGCGCCATCCCGCTCCTGCGGCAGTGCCAAAGACACCGGCAATTGAGTGGCGAACACCCGCAGCCCCGAGGAGCCCGTGTCGACTTGCACGTGATCAATGGTTTGACACTGCGTCGTGCCCGGCACGCACAGCGTAACGCTGACGAAGGGTATATTCGGCACACCGATTACGCCGAAATCGACGGTCACCGCTGCTGCGTTAGAGGCTAGCGCTTGGGGCGCGGTGGATATATTCGTGAGCGATTGCGCGGGTGCCGACGTGCCGGATGAACTGCCGCTCCCACCACCACCGCCGCATCCGACCACCAACGCTACAAGCAATGTGGCGGCGAGCAGCTTTAAATGCCAATCCGAATTAAGGAGCAAACCCGGAGCGCGCATGATAGCTCCGCTATTGAATGACGCTGGCGTCGACGCCAGCGGGGAGCGCTTGCGGCAGATACGCGTAACCCGCGAACGCACGTAAATGACCGCCCGAGAACACCACCAGCGCATCGTTCGAGACGGCAAGCGGGGTTGCCCGACGCGTCGCGGTGGCCGCGACGTATTGATCGAAGGCCTCGCCCAGTGCAGCCTTCAGGTTCGGCAAGGTCGGGCCTTCCCACGCGACGCCGAACACGATTCCGTTCGCCGCGACATACTCGCGCACCACGGTGCCCGACGGCAGCGTAATCAGATGCACCGTGTACGCGGTTTGCGATGTGGCGCTGTGTGCCGTGGCATGCATGCGAACCTGGTCGCTGCCTACGCTGCTAACTCTTTCGCCAAGGGCGGCCTGTGCGGGTAAAGACAGCGCACAAGTCACCACGAGCGTTGCACGAGCAATGCCGGCACGATATATCGCGCTCATGAGCTTCCCCTCCAGATGAAAACACCATGACCAGTCGCTTTCACCAGTGACTATTAATATGTAATGCGAAATATAGGTCCGACTTTTATGGATTTTTTCGATGGCCCCGCCGCTTGCGTCGAAAGCGCATTGGCCTTTCCACGATCACGCGTGCGAGGTTCTGCTGGTATCGCTTCCGTGGATTGTTTCAGGCTTGATTTCGGCCGCAACAGACTCGCTTGTGACGCTCATACCGCAATGACCGTGCCATGAGGGCGCAAACGCTTGCTACGCGACAAGCGGCGTTGTTCCAGTGCGATCGACGAGTGCCAGACAGGCGCCTAATGTTTCGCAACCGTTACATGTCAGAGACTTGACCGGGTTGGAAATGATCGTTTCGTATGTAGGCGGTCACGTCCATGCCACCCCACGTGTCCAGCGTGCATAAGGCTGGAGCGAGGGTTCGTATCGAATATTCAGGCGCAGCCAGAGGCCAACGAACAAGAATCGAAGTGCCGCAAAACCTGTCTCAATATTGAGACGGGAGGTGGGCCGCATTGTCATCAGCGCGCCGGTAGAGAAACGGAAGGCAGGCGGGGTTTTCTATGCTGGTCACGCGACACAGCCAGGATACTCAACCTTGAATGGCCGATCTGTTCCCCTTAGAGAAACTGCGAAATGTTCGCCATCGCGCGCGTCACGTAGGTCTCCTTCTCCCCCACTGGGGCGACATAGTGAATCGCGCTGCGTGCAGCATCGACACTTTCCAGACGCGCGATTAACCAGGCCGCCAGATACTGCGACGCCAGGCACCCGCCTGCGGTCGCGACGTTCCGCTTCGCCACGAACGGCTGGTTTAGCACCGCCACGCCGGCTTCTTCGACCCACGGTTTGGTGGTCACGTCCGTACAGGCCGGGACGCCGTCCAGCAAGCCTAGCTTCGCGAGTATCAGTGTGCCCGAGCACTGCGCGCCGAGCATCTGACGCGTCGGGTCGAGCCTCAACTGCGACATCAACGCGGCATCGGCGACGACGTCCCGGGTCTTTGTCCCACTGCCGACCAGCACCACGTCGGCCTGACACGCGTCGTTCAGCGACGCTTGCGCCTCCAGCACCACGCCGTTCATCGAACGCACCCTGTCCGCCGGGCTGGCGATCGAAACCCGCCAGCCGGGCTTCTTGACGCGGTTGAGGATGTTGAGCGCGATCAGCGAGTCGAGTTCGTTAAAGCCCTCAAAGGTCAGAATGGCGATGTGCATGGCGTCCTCGTGCGGGGTCGAGAGGTTGTGTTGAGTCATGGTAGAGCCGATAATCAATACAATCAAATAATTGTCATGGATACATTGAGACATGCCTGAGCCCCGCTACAAACAAGTGGTCGACAGCCTCGCGGCCGACATCCGTGCCGGCCGCCTGCGTCCCGGGACGCGTCTGCCGACACACCGTGCTCTGGCTACTCGCGAGGGCCTGGCGCTGGTCACGGCCACGCGTGTCTACGCGGAGCTGCAAGCGATGGGTCTGGTGAGCGGCGAAACCGGCCGCGGCACATTTGTTAAGGAGCCTCTCCCCCGCGGTCAAGGCATTGACCTGCATTCGTGGAGTGCGGACACGGTAGACCTGAGCTTCAACTATCCGTCTTCACCGGGCCAGACCGATCTTCTCAGGGCAGCGCTGCGCCAGCTCGCGTCGGCAGGTGACCTGGAGTCCTTGCTTCGATACCAGCCCCACGGCGGGCGCGAGCACGAGCGGGTAACGGCGGCACGCCACCTGGCCAGCGGGGGCCTGGCGGCAACGCTCGAAACCACCTTGCTCGTGAGCGGCGCGCAGCATGGACTGACGACGACCGCCATGGCGTTACTCGAACCCGGCGACGTGGTGGCTGTGGACGCGCTGACTTACCCGGGATTCAAGCTTGCTGCCGAGGCCGCTCGACTGGAACTCGCGCCGATCCCGGCCGCTGGGCGCGGCCCTGATCTGGACGCATTGGCGGCCCTGTGCAAGCGACGACGCGTGCGTGCCGTCTACGCGATGCCGACGCTGCACAACCCGCTCGGCTGGGTGATGAGCACGAGCCGACGTAGGGAACTTGTCACCATCGCTCGACAACATGGACTGGTCCTCATCGAGGACGCGGCCTACGCATTCCTCGCTGAAGGTGCGCCGCCTCCGTTGGCATCGCTGGCTCCGGAGACGACGGTCTATGTGTCGAGCTTGTCGAAGAGTGTCGCGACAGGTCTGCGCGTCGGTTTCGTCTGTGCACCGCGCGAATGGATTCCGAGGTTCGAACAAGCGATCCGGGCGACGACCTGGAATACCCCGGCGACCATGACGGCCATCGCCTGCAGCTGGATGGAGGACGGCACAGTAGCCCGGCTTGAAGAGGACAAGCGGCGGGATGCCACAATGCGTCAGGACCTGGTCGCCGAGGTTCTGGGCCAGCTCAAGAGGATCAGCCATCCTGCGTCGTACTTCGTCTGGATTCCTCTGGCACAGGAGGTTCGCGCGGATGCAATTGCGATGGCGTTGGTGCGCGAGGGGATTTCAGTGTCGACAGCCCTTCCGTTCTCGACGTCGACTCACGTGCCTCACGCCATTCGATTGGCGATTGGGTCTGTCGACCTGGCCACGCTCAGGCGATCACTGGAAACAGTGTCCAGCGTTATCGCCGACCAGACCTTCTGACCGGCTAGGCAGCTTGCTGCCTGGCAACCCGTCGGATGGTTTGGGGAGGTTGGCCCAGCGTCCTGACGAATGCACTGCGCATCCTTTCGGTGTCGCCGAAACCGGTCTCCCTGGCGATCACTGCAAGTGAGAGCTCCCCGGCGTCGACGAGGCTGCGAGCGGCATCGACGCGCAGCTTCTCCACCGCCTGAGCAGGAGACTGTCCGGTCTCAACCTTGAAGATTCGGCTCAGTTGCCTTGGGCTCACGTGCGCGAGGTCAGCGATGACTTCCACGGAAAGATTCTTGTGAAGATTGCCCCTGACGAAGGAAAGCACCTTTTGTATGCGGTCCGACCTGGGCTGAAGCTCCAGCAGTGCCGAAAACTGGGACTGGCCACTGGTGCGCCGGTGGTAGACCACCAGCTTCTTCGCCACGGCCTTCGCCACCTCCGCTCCATGGTCTTCCTCGACCATGGCCAAAGCCAGGTCGATGCACGCGGTCATGCCAGCCGATGTCCACACGCCGCCGTCGTTCGTGAAGATTCGGTCCGGCAAAACCTTCACGCCTGGGTGTCGCCGCTGAAGCTCCTGAGCCGCAGACCAGTGAGTAGTTGCACGGCGGCCGTCGAGGACCCCAGCTTCCGCGAGAATGAACGCGCCGGTGCAGATGCTGCCCACTCGCCTGCAAGCCTGCGCGGCGCGCTTCAGGAATGACCTCATCCTCGGTGTGGAAGTCGGAGCCTGGATGGAACCGAGGACGAGCAGCGTATCGAACGCCGCGCTCCCGAACTTGCGCGAGTCCACCGTCGCGCCCGAGTAGCTTGGAACCGGCCCCCCTACTTCGGACAGCCGGACTTGCCGATAGGACTCGTACCCGAGCTCCCTGTTCGCCGACTCGAACACGGCAATGACGGCGAGGTCGAGGATCTCGAACCCCGGGAAGATCAACAAGGCAACGGTCTTCATAGAATGTCCCAAAACGCAGATGTCGGCGATTTCAGCCAAGCATAGCCCCGCTCCAGTAGCGATGCAATTCTGGGACCTGTCCAGAAGCGCTGGTTGTCCCAAAACATTGGATTTATGTCTTTTAAGCCATCCCCCAAAGCCTCACCATGGGCATGCAGAAAGAGTGTATGTCTTCCAAGGAGATTTCACATGACTCAGAAGCAGTCCAAGGGCACCGCCGTTGTTACCGGTGCATCGTCCGGGATCGGAGCCGTGTATGCCGATCGCCTGACCAGGCGCGGATATGACATGGTGCTCGTTGCTCGCAACGAGCAGCGCCTGCAGGCGCTGGCGACTCGTCTTCGCGCACCCCTCCTACGACCCGAGTTTCACCAGTGTCTGGGGATGGCCGTGGGATAGGCGGAGGAATGGCGCTCGTCTCCCCCTCCGAACCCGGCTTGAACCATTCTTGAACTGCTCCTGTCTATATATGCATATGCACACAAACCCAGAAAACCTGGCCAACCGCAGATCTAACTTGCAGCGCTTGCTTCCGTGCCACGCGAGGGGTATCCAATGAATAGCACCGCACTGGCCTGTACCGCTACCCTTGGTCTCCTTCTGTTCGCTCTTGGACTCTCCGTTTCAATCCTGCGCTCTCGTTAAGATTACTAAATTCTTGTAGGAGTTTGTGTGTTAAACACTATCGACCCCCATGCGCCGTCGCGCCGTCGCTTTATTGGTGTGGCAATGGCGTCCCTTGCTGCAACCTCATTGAGCCGGTACGCCTTTGCGGAAACGAGTCAATCCATTACTGAAGTTGCCCCACCGGGGGGCGGCGACAAAGCCGCGATCCGTCCGCTTCGTGTGCACGTGCCGGAATCGCTACTTGTCGATTTGCGCAGGCGCGTCAAGTCGACACGTTGGCCGGAACGCGAAACCGTCACGGATGCATCGCAAGGCGTGCAGCTTGCGACGATGCAAAAGCTCGCGCGGTATTGGTCGACAGATTACAACTGGCGCAAGGTCGAAGCGAGACTGAACGCGCTGCCGCAATTCGTCACCGAGATCGATGGGCTCGACATCCATTTCATCCACGTTCGCTCGAAACATCAGAATGCGTTACCCCTCATCGTCACGCACGGATGGCCTGGCTCGATCATCGAGCAGTTGAAGATCATCGATCCGCTGACCAACCCAACGGCTCATGGTGGAAATGCTTCGGACGCTTTCGACGTAGTGATTCCTTCGCTGCCGGGCTACGGCTTCTCAGGCAAACCGACCACGACGGGCTGGGATCCTGCACGTATCGCGCGCGCCTGGATCGTATTGATGACGCGCCTTGGATACACGCGCTACGTGGCGCAAGGCGGCGACTGGGGCAACGCGGTCACGGAACAGATGGCGCTCATCGCGCCGCCGGAACTGCTTGGCATTCACACCAACATGCCCGCCACCGTACCGGACGATGTTGCCAACGCGCTCAAGTACGGAAACCCGCCGCCGGCCGGTCTTACTACCGATGAACAGCACGCGTTCGATCAACTCGACTATTTCTACAAGCATGGCCTCGGCTACGCGCAAGAGATGGCGAACCGTCCGCAGACGCTGTATGGAATCGAAGATTCGCCGATCGGCCTCGCCGCATGGATGCTCGATCACGACGCAGCCAGTCAGGCGATGATTGCCCGCGTCTTTGACGGCCAGCCCGAGGGACTGTCGCGAGCCGACGTGCTCGACAATGTCACGCTCTATTGGCTGACGAATACGGGTGTTTCGTCGGCGCGGCTGTATTGGGAAAACAAGCTCAACTTCTTTGCGCCGAAGCACGTTGCGATTCCCGTTGCCGTCAGCGTGTTTCCGGATGAGATCTACGCGGCCCCGCGGAGTTGGACCGAGAAGGCGTATCCGAAGCTGATTCACTACAACCGCCTTCCGAAGGGCGGGCACTTCGCGGCCTGGGAGCAACCGCAGGCCTTCACGGAAGAAGTTCGCGTGAGTTTCCGGACGCTGCGCTGACCTCAGGTCAATAAAGCGGACGACGACTACGCTTTGGCGCGCTTTCGAGCTGTGCGCGTAACCACTGGCTTCTGAGAGGGCGCGCATTGCTGAATCACGCTCTGGAGATGATCCGGACCCGCCGTGATGGCGCCAAGTAGCGTCATCACGACGAAGTCGATCAACTTTGGGATCGCGACTTTGGTGTCCGCCCGCGGCGCGCGGTTCGCCAGAATCAGCGTTGCGAGACCATGTTCCATGCTCCACGCGGCATGGGTCACGAGTTTGAGATCGGCATGGGACCAGCCACTTTCGATGGCTAACGCCTCAATCGTCTCGGAAAACAACCCAAAAGACCTGTTACTTTCCTCGGCGAGTTCTGGATACGCCTGATGCGCCACGATGCGAGGCCCGATCATCAGACCGAAGAGCCCATTGTGGCGCTGCGCGAACTCAACATACACCCGCATCATCCGGTACGCTTTGGCAAGCGCCGTATCTTCGCTCTCGCGGATCGCAACGCGCAGCGCAGCGAGGTCACGATAACCACTCGCCGCGATCGTGGCCAGCAGTTCGTCGATACCCGAAAAATGTCGCGACGGCGCGGCTTCTGACACTCCAACCATGCGCGCGAGGTAACGCAGGCTCAGGTCTTGCGCCGATACATCCATGAGCGCGCTGCGCCCAGCTTCGATGAGCGCGTTGCGCAGATTGCCGTGGTGGTAATCCGCATTCTTCGCGATAGATGACTTAGGACTCACTTGACCTTCGTTCGTGGGGCAAAACAAGGGATCGATTATAAATTCTGCGCAAAGAAGCACACAATATCGCGGGATCACGGGTTAAACAAGCGTGTGTCGCTGCACCATTCTAGCGGCTTGGTGGCACTGCCTGGTTTCGGGCTGCATCGAATGCATTGAAGTACAACACCACGCCCGGGTAGAAGCCGGCCTCGAACACTTGCTTCACCGCTTCCATTCGGTCCTCCGATGTCCTGTGTTGATACCGGTAATACAAGGCGTATTGCGGTGATCAAAGATCGTCCGTCACTTTGTGCGACATACTCGCTTCCGCGAGAGCGGCAGTGTCGATCGTCTTGGTGGACGGCGGCGGTCCACCGACCAGAATGCCTGTGTCGACCGCATTGCGAATGTCGATATCCGCCAGACCCGCTTCGCGGAACACCTGCTCGTTGTGCTCGCCACGAAACGCGGGTGCGCTGCGCATTCCAAGCTCGTCATCGGAAAAGTGCCATGGATAGCCGTGTATCAGATACGAGCCGCCGCGGCGATCCGGAATCTCGTGCACCGCACCCCACTGCTTTGCCCAATCGGTCTCGGCCAATTCCTTCAGCGTACGGATCTGGCCTATCGCGATCTTCGCCTCGTCGAGCTGCGCGTCGAGCGTCTTGAGATCGCGGAATGAGAGCATCCACGTCTGGATCACTGCGTGCAGTGCCTTGTAGTTCTGCAGACGGCGATCAGCCGTGCTGAAGCGCGGATCCTGCGCAAGGTCCATACGGCGCATGGCGCGCAAGTAGTTCGGAAACGTGTTGCTGCCGACGATGCTTTGCGCCGCCACGAACTCTTCGCCGTCGGGGCCGACGAAGTGGGGGCCGTCAGCAGCACCGAGGATGCCCGGTTCGGCGCCCGTATCGACACCCGCCAGATCAAGGTGAGCGCGTTCGTTGATCGACAGCATCACAGCAGCCATCGCGACATCGATGTATTGGCCGCGTCCGGTTACTTCACGTTTGCGCACTGCCGCGAGCACGGCGATCGTTGCTTGCAGTCCCGCATAGACGTCCGCGTGTGATAGAGGGTCGGTCCATCTGCGGCCCTCGTCCGCGCCGTCGAAATGGCGCAGCGTGTTGTGCGTGAAGCCCGTTTCTGCCTGCACAGTCGGAGCATATGCCATGCGCGATGCCCACGGGCCGCGCTGGCCATAGCCCGTGATTGATACGTAGACCAGTTTTGGGTTGCGCCGGGAGAGCGTGTCGTAGTCGAGTCCAAAGCCCTTGAGCGTGCCGGCCCGAAAATTCTCGACGATGATGTCTGCTTCGTCGCACAGGCGTAGCACAAGCTCGCGTGCGCGCGGCACGTTCAAATCGATGCTGACGTTACGTTTGCCACTATTCTGTTGCGCATAGTAGCCCGACATACCGTCGCGATTCGGGAACGCGGCACGCGACACATCGGGCCGCGGCGGCTCGATCTTGATTACGTCGGCGCCGAGATCGGCTAGCGTCCGCGCGCACAGGGGACCGGCCAGCACGCGGGAAAAATCGACGACCTTCAGTCCTTCAAGTGGTCCGGCCATGTCAATTCCCTTCGAAAATGGCAGTACCCGGGCCAGCCTTATCGAAGGCCTCCAGTCCACGCTTAATATCCTGCGATGCCCAGATCGGCTTCTGCAGTTCGAACATCGCCTCGTCGGCGGCAGCGACGCCTTCGTTGACCGCGACCTGTACGAGCCGCTTCGTGGCGGCATGCGCGATGGTTGGACCGGCCGCCAGTTCTTGCGCAATTGAGAGCGCCACTTCATCGAGCTTGTCGTCAGCCACAACGAGATTGATCAGGCCCCAGCGTTCGAGCGTGGCCGCGTCGTAACGGCGACCGAGCAACGCGAGTTCTTTCGCACGAGCTGGGCCGGCTCGCATCACCTGACGCTGGATGCCACCGAGCAGCGGATGCAAACCGAGCGCGACCTCGACCGAACCGATCTTGGCCGATTCGGCAACTACGCTGAAGTCACAGGCAAGCGCCACTTCGAAGCCGCCGCCGAGGCATGTGCCGTTCACCGCGACGACGATCGGGATCGGTAGTGTCTCGAAGCCACGAAGCACCTCGAGCGGATCCACTAGCGCCTTTCCTTGCTTGGCAATGCGATCCGGAAAAAGTGCTACCTCGGCACCGGCCGAGAAGTGCCGAAGACCACTGCGCAGCAGGATCGCTCGGGAGCCACGTCTCACTGCCTCGTCGAATTCGTCGAGTAGCGCGCGATACAGCGTCGGACCCATCAGGTTATGTGGGCGACGGTTCATCGTAAGAACCGTCACATGACCTTTGAGTTCTTTCAGAACAATTGCTTCGTCCATTATTGCTCCGTTTTGTCAGATTCAAATATTCTTCAGTTTAATGTTAATGGCATTAACATATGGATAACACAGCGGTGCCAGCGTTCTCCGTTGGCTTAAGCACCTGCGAGCATCTCAGTCATCGAGGCCTGCCACTACGCGCGCATCTCTTTCCGCTCCATCTCCCAGCACGGCCAAGGCATTCTGATAGGCCTCACTCTGAAATGTCGCGAGTGCCTGCTCGAAACTCGGGAATTCGACCACGACCGTCCGTTCCTTGAGACCCGCCTGGAACGCAACGACTTCACCGCCTCGCACCAGAAATTTTCCACCTGCCGCTCTCACCACCTGTGTCGCGAGGACGCCGTACGCCGCGAGCTTGCTTGCGTCATAGACCGCCCGATACGCCGCCACCCAATATCCCTTTGCCATGTCGTTCGCTCCGGTTGAAAGATACATGAGCATGCTAACGGCGTTAACATGAATATTCAATGCGGGTTATTCCCGATCTCGAAAAGCTGGTCAAAGGAGGTGATAACGGTGTTAACATTAGCCAACGCAATGACTGGATGCCAACCTTTCGTGGAGAAATTCATGCCGTACACGACGATCAATCCCGCTACCGGCGACCTGCTCGCCACCTACGACGAAATATCCGACCCGTTGCTCGAAGCGAAGCTGGTTGCAGCGCAGCGCGCTTTTGAAACCGACTGGCGCCATCGTCCGGTCAGCGACCGGGCGCGCATTGTGTCGCGTGCGGCGGCGCTATTGCGCGAGAAGGCTGACGAATACGCGGGCTATCTGACACTGGAAATGGGCAAACGCAGCGCCGAAGCACGCAAAGAAGTGGAATCGTCGGCGAACATCCTGGACTACTACGCAAAGCACGCGCACGCATATCTGCAACCGCGCCCGCTTGCGGAGGCGCCAGGCGCAACCGTGCACATTGAGCCAATCGGCGTGCTCTTCGGCATCGAGCCATGGAATTTTCCGTATTATCAGATCGCGCGCGTAGCCGGTCCGCAATTAATGGTGGGCAACGTCCTGCTGCTCAAGCATGCGGAAAGTGTGCCGCAATCGGCGTTGGCCTTTGCTCGCTTGTTCGAGGAAGCAGGCGCGCCCGAAGGCGTGTATACGAATCTGTTTATTTCAATCCAGCAAGCCGGCCGCGTCATCGAAGACCCGCGGGTCCAAGGGGTGACCCTGACGGGCAGCGAACGGGCCGGCGCCGCCGTCGCCGAGCGTGCCGGCCGCAATGTGAAGAAGGTCGTGCTCGAACTGGGCGGAAGCGATCCGCTCATCGTGCTGGAAGATGCGCCGCTTGACTGGGCGGTCCAGAGCGCGGTGGCGGGCCGCATGCTCAATGCGGGTCAATGCTGCGTGGGTTCGAAGCGCATCATCGTGGTCGGCAAGACGCGCGGCGGCGCTTTTCTCGAACGCTTCGCGCAGCGGATGGCTGCGCTCGAGACAGGCGACCCGGCCGATCCTGCGACCGCCGTCGCCCCGCTTTCGTCCGAGCGCGCGTTGACGTTGCTGCTTGAGCAGATCGATCGCGCGGTTTCGCACGGCGCACGCATTGTGTGTGGCGGAAAGCGCGTTGAGCGCCCGGGCTTCTACTTGCAACCGACTGTTCTGACCGACATCTCGCCGCAGAATCCCGTCTTTGCCGAAGAGCTGTTCGGCCCCGTCGCAGCGTTCTACGGCGTCGAGGACGAAGCTGCCGCGATTGCGCTCGCCAACGGTACGCCATACGGTCTCGGCGCGTCGGTGTTCACTGCGGATACCGAACGCGGCGAGCGACTCGCCGCGCAGATCGACAGCGGTATGGTGTTTATCAATCAGCCGTTCGGCACGGCGGCGGAACTACCGTTTGGTGGCGTCAAGCGTTCAGGGTTTGGCCGGGAGTTGTCTCAGATGGGCTTTGACGAATTCGTCAACAAAAAGCTGATCAGGGTTGCCCCCGTCGGAGCGGCACCGTTCGGCCCCGCGCAAGCCGCCTGAATGGAGCACGGCATGCCGTCCGCTCATTGCCATGTCCGTTGACGGGCCTGAACCGGTCACAAGACGAAGCGCGCAATCGTGGCGCTTCGTTCATATTTCCTTTGAAGGAACGCTATGACAAGCAAGACGATTATCAGTTGCGCACTCACTGGAAGCGACGATACGCAGCGGCTGAACCCTGCAGTGCCGGTTACGCCCGAGCAGATCGCCAATGAGGCCATGGCTGCATGTGATGCCGGCGCGAGCATCGCACACATTCACGTACGGGACCCCAGGACCGGTGCTCCAAGTACCGAGCTGTCGCTCTACAGAGAAGTTGTTTCGCGTATCCGCGATAGCGGATGCCCGATTCTGATCAATCTGACGACCGGCCCTGGCGCACGTTTCGTCCCCAGCGACGAAGACCCGAACCGGGGAAGTGAACTTAGTACGATGATGACGCCCGAGGCGCGGGTACGGCATGTGCTCGAGTTGCGTCCCGAGATCTGCACCCTGGATGTCGCAACCATGAACTTCGGCAGTCGCGCATTCGTGAACGTGCCCGACCATCTGATCAAGATGGCAACCTTGATCGAGGAAGCTGGCGTGAAGCCGGAGATTGAGGTATTCGATCTCGGGCACGTGCGCCTCGCGCGCCACCTGATCGAAACGCAAGGGATTCTGCAGGCTCCGCTGTTCCAGTTATGTCTTGGCGTGCCATGGGGAGCGTCCGCTGACACTGAGAGCCTTCTTCAGATGACGCGCTACCTGCCCGAGAACGCCCGTTGGTCGGCGTTCGGCATCTCGCGCGCCCAATTTCCGATCGTGGCGCAAAGCGTGATTCTTGGCGGGCATGTCCGCGTCGGCCTCGAGGACAATCTTTATCTTGCCAAAGGGGAACTGGCGCCAGGCAACGCAGCGCTGGTCAAACGTGCGGTCAGTATCGTCAAAAGCATCGGCGCAGACGTGGCAACGCCTGACGAGGCTCGCAGCATACTCGGCCTTCCCGGTCGCCAATAGAGCGGGTGGAGAGCGGGACCGCCTTCCCTAAGAACGCTACGTTGCGAAGCGCATTGGTTTTTTTAACCGGTAGCCTATCCTTGGGCTACCTATACCGCCGCCTCACTCATGTCTGGTTCATCCTTTTCCTGCAAGAGACCTGGATGTTCCGGCATAAGAAACGCGGCATTTATTGATGCATGGAGACAAAAATGCCTTTGTGGAATATCTATCATCCGGTTGGCGCCTACACGGCAGATGACAAGCAGGAGATGGCCAGGCGAATCACCGACATTTACATCATTCCTCCCTTCTATGTAGGCGTTCTGTTTCATGAACAGCCGAAAGACTCCTTCTTCATGGGAGGGGAGTCGCGAGGCGATTTTGTCAGAATCAGGTTAGACCATTTCGCCAGACACATCGCCAAGGATGTCGAATGGACGAAGTCCTGGCTCCGCAAGGCGAACGCCGCGATTGCGCCATTTGTCCAGGATCGAGGCTATCACTACGAGTTGCATGTCGGAGAAACGCCGCAAGAACTGTGGTTGATCGACGGCATTCGACCACCTCGGCCTGATACGGAAGCTGAGAAGAAATGGAAGCTCGAAAACCGGGCGTCGCCATATGATCCGAGCGAAGGTTGAATCGATCAGTCACGCCTGAAACGACTCGGAGGCTGAACTCAACCGACTGCGGTGAAAGCCGGGCTTTCACCGCAGTCTCTCCCTACCTGCTGGCTGCCTACGGTCGGTCGCTCCAGTCATCGGCAGACATCGTGCGTTCATAGCTTTGGACAATCGTTTTCCGTGGGGGCATGATTAACACCGCAACTCGAGCGAAGGAGAAAGCACATGAAGGCCCTGATCATCGAACAGAACGGCGAGCCGTCAGAGGTAGTCCACTGGCGTGATTTGCCCGAGCCGACACCCGGGCCAGCTGAAGTGCGCGTGAGGATGCTGCTGGCGCCCGTGCACCCGTCCGACCTGCACGTCATCCGTGGACGTTTCGCGCGTCAGCGTCAGCCCGAACTGCCCGCCTCGCCCGGGTCCGAGGGCGTCGGAATCATCGACGCCGTGGGCAGCGACGTGCCGCGCACGCGAATCGGAGAGCGCGTCGTTTTACTGAACGTGCCCGGAACCTGGAGAGAGCAGGTCATCAGTCCGGCTGAGCGGGCGATACCTGTACCGGCGGCGATCTCCGACGAGGACGCCGCACAGGCTCTCATCAACCCGATGACGGCATGGGCAATGACGATGTCGGAGCACCAGCTCGGACGCGGCGACTGGCTTGTCCAGAGCGCAGCCGGCTCGACGGTCGGTCGCCTCGTGCTGCAGATCGCGAAAGCGGAGGGGTTTCGCACCATCAGCCTCGTACGCCGTGAAGAGCAGGTCGCCGAGATCCAGGCGCTTGGCGGTGACGTCGTGCTATGCACCGCGGACGAAAGCTGGCCCGAGCAGCTGATGAAGGCCACTGGCGGCAATGGCATCGTGAACGCGATTGACTGCGTCGCCGGCCGCACGGGCGCTACGCTCGCGCGTCAGCTGGCCCCGAACGGATGCCTGCTCGTCTATGGAGCCTTGTCGTCGCACCGCCAGACAGACCCGGCGGCCTTCGAGATGCCGATTTTCGCCCCGGCGCTTGTCTACTCAACTGCCGAGGTGCGCGGCTGGCTTATCTTCTCGTGGCTTGCACGCAAGGGGCTGAGCGAAAGCAGCCAGGCGCTGCGCAGCCTGCTCGACCGCATGGCTGCCGGCAGCTTAAAGCCGCCGGCAGCGCGCCGCTACCACGTTGATCGCGCACTCGAAGCCTTCACGGCCGCGGAGAGCGCCGCACACGACGCCAAACCGCTGCTAGCGTTCGCGGAGCGCTGAGCTTCGCCCGTGTCACCGTCGCAGGCGGCTTTGTGCCGCCCGGCGGCCGCGGATGAAGCTTGATCGAAGGTTGAAGTAAGACGGCGTCAATCAGGCGCGGTATTCGTGAGTTATTCGCTGTCCCCGTTTCTGGAGAACACCGTGGTGTATGTAAAACGATATGCCTGTTGCATACGCCCGGGCGCGGCCAGAAGCGGGCAGTGGTCATCGACCGCTTTCGCACCAGAGGCAGCTTCGCACGGCGCGCCTCTGACCTCAATGCGAGGTTTGACTCCAGGACTATGCGATGACCGCAGGCTTGCGCGACTCCGACGCCCTAGGTGCCGGCACTGGCGACAGTATGGCGTCGACGTCGGAAAAATGGATTTCTGGGGAAAGATCGACCTGGTCGAAGCCTAGTGTTTGACCGGCCAAGCGGCGATTGCCGCGTCCGCCATGCTCACCAGATCTTCCTGGGTGGCTCCGTCGTAGGCTTGAACCGCCATTCCTTGAACCACGCCAAGATAAAACCTGCTCAGGCGGTCGATATTCGTTGACTTTGGAAGCTCGCCAGCGGCGACCCCACGTTCGAGACCCGAGCGCATCACGGTCAGCGAATCTGTGCGTACCTGCCGAACGGTCTGCGGGATCGACCCGGGGATTTCGTCTCCCAGCGTCGCCAGGTTGACCATGCAGCCCGCCGGCTTACCTTCGAACCCAGGAAGCACGTTGGCCGCAGCCAGCAGCACCTTGTGAATGCTCTCGCGGGCGGTAGGTCCGTCATTGATATGAGTCCAGATCAGCGAATTCGCGATCGAGCTGTAGAGCCCAATGGCTTCCACATAGACCTTCTCCTTGCTGCCGAAGGCCGCGTACAGACTCGGGGAGCGGATGCCCATCGCATCGCAAAGGTCGTTCATCGACGTCGCGAGAAATCCCTTGCGCCAGAACACCAGCATGGCGGCCCGGAGGGCGGCATCACGATCAAATTCTCTCGGGCGCCCGATCGTCGGCGCCGTATCGGCTTTCTGTGTCATGCGACACAGTAATCGATATGGCGCCAAAAATCAACTGGGCACACCCTCTCCAGGCAGCGCTAGTGAGCCCTGGTCACCCCGTTAGCTTGCTGCTCGCGACGCTGGCCTTTGTCAGCGCGTGATCTCGCCGCAAGATTCATCCCTTGAAAACGAGGGAGGCTCCTCACGGAGCCTCTCTTCCTGTTCCTTCAGTCCCGAACAAACCCATCAGTAACCCAGCCAAGCCGGAAAGGAACAGGCGACCGCGTTTAAGCGATCCTCAACTTCTCCAGGCCCGACATGCCGAGGCCGCCGATCATGCTGCTCTGGATCGGCCGGACGGCTGCGTTGACCGCGTCGGCCCCGAACCCGTTGCCCACGACGACACGCTCCGGACGCTGACCGGCCGGCGTTGCCGCTAGCTTGGCGATGGCTTCGGCCACGTCGTGCGGATTTGGTGCTTCGGCACCGCCGAACATGCCTTGCATGATCTGCAGGAGCCCGTCCTGGGCGTTCGAGACCTCGCCGTACGCCTTCGTGCGGTCAGCTTCCCCGCCGTTGAGGTGGCCGTAGAGGCCGGTCGGATACGCACCGGGTTGCACCAGCACGACGTCGATACCGAGCTGCGAGAGCTCGTAGCGATAGCCTTCGGTCAGGGCTTCCACCGCGAACTTGGTCGCGCCATAGAGGCTCATGAACGGGATGGTGACGCGACCGAGGATCGAGCCGACGTTAATGACCAGGCCAGAGCCGTTCTTGCGGAGCTGCGGCAGCGCTGCGCGCAAGACGCGTTGAATGCCGATCACGTTCACATCGAACATCTGGCTGGTGTGCTCGGTGGTGATCGACTCCGAGATCCCCTGGACCATGAAGCCTGCGTTGTTCACGAGGATGTCGAGCTTGCCGCCGGTCAGCTGGAACAAGGCCTTGAACGCGGCCTCGACGCTCGCGTCGTTCTGCACGTCCATCTCGAGTACCTGGATGCCCTTGGCCTCCAACTCCTTCGCATGGGCGGCATGCTTGCCCGTGATGCCGCGCATCGTGGCGTACACCTTGTGACCAGTCTTGGCGAGGGTCTCGGCAGTGTCTTTGCCGAATCCGCTCGACGTACCGGTGATGAGAACAACTTTGGACATGGGGTCTTCCTTACTTGGCGTGTTTGCCAACCTTGCAGTCGGCGGGTTTAATAGTCGCTGCTCGTCGCAAAAAGCGAAGCAGCGACAGCACGTCATCTCAACGTTCCAACCATGTCAGCGTCGTGGCCTGACGATCTGTGAACTTGAACGCATCGTCGGCGCTGGCTGCTGCCTGGTTTTCTCAATCGACGTACTGATTTCAGTTCCTTCAGCGAGAGCCTGCTCTCGTGGAGAACCTCCGTCCACCATTCTGTGTTGAGCGGTACATAATGGTGGACGAATTTGATCTTTGGTGTCAATCAGATTATTGTAACGGTCAACACAGAAAGAAAAACGAGGCTCGTTTTAGGGCGACGAGGCGGGGGATCGATCAGCATGCGCTTGCCGGAAAGCCACGCAACGAGGCTCGGAATCGGATTCTCGGACCGGACGCCGCTGCCGAGCGCCGTGGCGAGAGCGCTCGGCACTAGCGACGCGGCATTCAGTGGTGCGAGATCGACAAAGCTCACCAGCCCGCTCGCGTCGGCCCGGCGTTTGTGCGCAACGGCCACCGCAACGGTCGTCTTGCCGATTCCACCGGGCCCGACGATCGTGACGACACGCCCGTCGAGAAGCTTCGAGGAAATCGTCTCGATCGCGCTCTCGCGACCGACGACATGCCTGAGGCGGTTATGACGTCGCTTATCGGCTGTTCACCTGGCGCAACGCATTCAACCCCGACAGGCGAAATCGCGAATGCCGTGAACGCGCGCAGACGACAGCGCGTCATGCACTGACGGGTATGCAGTGAAATAGTGAAAAAGGCCCGCCGTGCGGCGAGCCCCCTGACGTTACGGAGTGCGCCCGTATGCAGATTGTGCGGCATCGTTGAGCGCCTGCCAGTTGAATCCTTCAAGCAACACCGCGAGCTGCAGCGAGGACAGCGGCGCATTGCCCGTGTCCATTGGCGATCCCGAAGCGTCATCCGTGAGAGTCGTCTGCGTCTGCTTGGGCGCACTTACGGGACTGCCGTGTGATGTGACGGCCTGATCGATGGCAACGAGGCCAGTCAGGGTGGTGATGGCAAGAACGGTTCGGGTAGTGGCAGTAATGTGACGCAACATGTCAGGCCTCCATTCAAAAAAAGGAAGTGAGCGAATTGCTTTCGCGTCATCAGGATAAGAGACCCAAGCTTATTGTCAGCTTAATAGCTGTAGATTTGTTTCACTGCTGTCTGTGAGACCGGCGAAATCCTGCTTTCGTGAGTGACCGCTTCGGCCGAACTGCTGTCCCCGAGAAACGGGTGTGGATGGCCGGACCACTCTGCTAGCTGCCCTTTGATGCCGGACCGCGCGACCGGCTGCAGTGGGTCGGCTTATGCCTTTCGCATATTCTCTGCGACCGGCGATCGATCTAGGTCTGCGTCGGACCGGGATCGGCCGAGGGTGTGTCAAAACGCAAAAGCTCAAGGTTTTGAAGGGTCACTTTACCCTTCCCGGCAAGCCACCAAGCCGTTGTAGGCCATTCTCGAAAGCCGAACCGACGAGACCGGCTCGACGGGCGAACCGGTCCTCGACTCTAACGGCGCGAACCCAATCGGGCGGCGAATGTGCCGAATCCATCAGAAACCGCGAACGTCACCAACGTAGCCAATGCGGCGCGATGGCCGCACCGATGGTGGTGGTAATGGCGATCGCGAGCACGTACCAGACGCCCCAGAACGGCACGGCCATCTCCGAGCAATACAGCGAGTAAACGAGCAGCCCCTGTGCGCCGGCCAGCAGGCCCGCGCCCGCGCCGGCCAGCGCGAGGCGGGTAGGCGCGAGCTGCTTCATGGCGTGCATCATGGCGGTGAGCGACGGAAAAGACAGCACCACGACGCTCGCCGTCGTGGTGCGCCATGTCGTGCCGAGCATCAGTTGAAGCCGGTAGCCCGGCGGCGTTGCCATCAGAATGCCTCCGGCGGCGAGCAGCATCGTGACGATGGGCAGCGCGACCGCGAACCAGGCGAATTTGAGCGGCGCGCCGGGGCGTCCCAGCCGCTCCGCGAGCTTCATGGCCGCAGCGACAATCGCAAGCGGGAAGACTAGGCGCACCCAGAACATCGTCGTGAGGATCAGCTCCGGCATGTCGCTTCGGACACCGTACAGCGCGACCAGCAGGACCGTGCTGCCGGCAAGGCCGAGGATCAGCGCGCGATTGAGCAGCTTGGGGACGGCGCTGCGCTCGACCGGCGAGATGTCCCTGGCTAGCCGGGCGACCAGATCTCGCGTTTTCATGACCTGTTCGCACGGTCTCCAAGCAGATAGTCGATCGAAATCAGGCCCGGTCCCCAAGCAGCGATGCCAAGCGCCATGGCCGCCCAGGTGATGTGAATCGGCCAGCCGTCCGGCACGGTCAATTCGATGATGCAAGTCATCAGTAGCAGACCCGCGGCGGCGAACCGCGTGCCGAGGCCGAGCACGAGCAGCACCGGAAACGTGACCTCTCCGCAAGCGGAAAGGAAGGCGAAGACGGCCGGAGCCGGAAACGGATACGGGCCGCCCGGCAGATGCAGCCTGAATTCATCGGTGAAGAGGTCGATGGCCGTATCGTTGAGTTGCAGGAAACCGTGCCATTTGAGGATACCCGATTTCCAGAACGGAACGGCCAGCGCAATGCGCAGCACAAGTTGCACGAACCACGGTTGCGCGAGCCGTTCGACGAGGCGTTGCGCGCGCACGATTGCATTCGCGACGATGCGCGGGAAGGACAGTCGTGTGTCTTGTCGAGTCGACATCTTGATTACTCCCCCTGTTGGATGCCGGTAAACACGCCAGCTGAAATCATCGCTGCCAGATTGGCCGGCAGGTCGAAGGATTCGGTCTCTGCGAACGCCGCTTCGGCCGCGGCGCCGAGCGGCTCGCCCTCGATGAGCGCGATGAGGAAGGCGGCGCCACCGGCGGGCAGGCGCGAAACAATCACGTCCTCGTCCGGCCGCGTGACGAGCGCGTCTTCCGCATCGCTCGAACAAAGCGGGGAAACGGGGCCATCCGTGCGGTTCATCGCGAAGATCGCGACGGCCGGGTAGCGCGACCGCACGATTCGCGCGGCGGGGTGGGGGACGAATCGCACCTGCGCCAACGATGACGGATCGACGCTCGCCAAAGTCTCAGCCTTGAGCGTCGCGGCGTCCGCCGCGTGATACGCGTCCAGCCAGGCGCGTTCGATGTACGCCGTATCCGCGAGCCAGGGCATGTCGCGCGCATACTCGTACGACTCGATGAACGAGGGGAAATCCCGCCCGTACTCGAATAACAGCTGCGAAACCGGCGGCGTGGCGCGGACGTGAGAGCGCGCCATCGCGCGGAAGAACTCGACGCCCGTGATGCGCTGGACGGCGGGATAGATGGCGGCCAGCGCGTCGATGAGGTTGACCGTGACGTTGTTGCGATAAACGTTGTATCGCTTGACCACGCCTTTTCCGCGCGCGGCCACGACGTCTTCGGGCGCGGCCGTCCCCGGATTCGTCAGACCCGGCGCGAACGCCGCCGCATATTCGAGAGGACAATACTCAGGCTTCATGGCCGGCGTTCTCCACGAGTAACGTTTCGTGCTCCGAGACGATCCGTCGAGCCGCCAGCGCCAGCGCACGCAACTCGGGCCACTCGGGGAGATGGCTGTCCCACTCGATCAGCGTCGGTATTGGCCCGGTGCGTACCACGACATGCCGGTAAAGATCCCAGACCGGGACAGCGATGGCCCGGTCGTGACTGTCGATGAGCAGCATTGCGTTCTCGTCGTCATGCTGCTCGCTGTGGCCGGCCAAATGAATTTCGCCCACATATTGAAGCGGAAATTCCGTGAGATATGCGCGGGCCGAATAACCGTGATTGACCGCGGAGACGAAAACGTTGTTGACGTCCAGCAGCAGACCGCAACCCGTCCGTTGCGCGACTGCGCGGATGAAATCCGGCTCGCTCATGATCGACGACGCAAACGCGACATAGGTGGACGGGTTTTCGAGCAGCATCGGACGACGGATGGTTTCCTGAACCTGGTCGATGTGCTCACACACCTTGTCGAGCGTGGCTTTCGTGTAGGGCAGGGGCAGGAGGTCGTTGAAGAACGTCCCGCCGTGCGAGGACCAGGCGAGATGTTCGGAAACGAGCGCAGGTTCGTAGCGATCCACCAGCTCGCGAAAGCGCGCAAGGTGACGGACGTCGAGCGTATCCGGCCCGCCGATCGACATGCATACGCCGTGAAGCGAGATCGGGTAGCGCTCGCGGATCGCGGCAAGCGCCCGATGCGGCGGTCCGCCCGCGCCCATGTAGTTCTCGGCGTGAACCTCGAAGAACCCGTCTTGCAGGCCGTCTTCGAGAATTGCGGCGAGGTGTGCGTGCTTGAAGCTGGTGCCGGCAAGCCCGGTTGCGCCGGGCGCCGAACGATGGGGACGGCCAAGCGAATTCGCCGCCGCTGATCTCTTGGAATCGCTCATGGTCGTCCCGTCCCTCTTGTCGTTTGCGCGATCAGGTCGGCGTGAGCGAGCCGTGGCCGCCGCCCGGCACCTGAATGCTCGTGCACGTGCCACCCTGAACGAACTTCCACGAGTTGCCCTGGAAATCGACCGCCGACGTACCCTGGCAGGTCGTGCCCGGGCCGGCCGCGCAATCGTTTTGCCCCTTCAACGCGACGCCATAGCACTTTTCCTTGTGAGCCGCGAGAGCGGCACTTTCTTCCGCCTTGGTGAGCGGCGCGGCATGCGCCGCCGATGCGAGAAGGCTTGCAACTGCGCCGGCGAGCAGGGCAGCACTGACATTGATCTTTGCGGACATGAAATCTCTCCAAGAGTAAGAATGGAAGGTATCCGTGGTGGATACGCCAGTTAATTCGCCGGATATCAACGACTGGTTACAGCGAACCCAATTCTTTAATTCGTGAGGTTGCAGTGCAGGTGTCGGGGGTGAAGGAGAGTTGCTGGCTTCAGGCACCCAACTACTTAAGCAACCCCGCGCAGCCTGGCCGCGAGTGCCTTGAGGCCGCGATGCACGCCGACCTTGACGGCCGATTCCGAGAGCCCTGTCAGCTGCGCGGTTTCGGCGACCGACAGACCCTCGAGCTTCACATGCAGAATCGGCAAGCGCTGCTTGTCGGGCAGCTGATCGAGCAGCTTGCCGATGTCGCGGCGTGCCGCCAATGGTTCGTCGTCCGACGCGCAGAAGATGTCGAAGTGATCGTCGATGGAATCGTGCAGCGATTCGCGGCGCGCCCGTGCCCTGAAGAAATCCATCAGCTTGTAGCGCGCGATCGCGTGAACCCACGCCGTCAGCGGCTCCTCGGGCCGGTAAGTGTGCCGCCCGTTGTGGACGGCAAGCAGGATCTCCTGGACGAGGTCCTCGACGTCGTCCGTGAGCTGAGGAATGCGTTTGCGCAGGTAGCCGCGCAAGTGGCGCGTCAGCTCGCTCAGGAAAGTGTGATAGGCCACGGCGTCGCCGCTCATGCTGCTGATGAGCAGGGCTCTCATTCGCGTCTCTGTCGAATGCACGGTCGGTCGGCCTTCTACCATCGCAAGCATCGCGGCCCGAGAAGCGCGCCCGCCACGACGGGAAGCGCCATGCCGATGACGTACCAGACGGCCCAGAACGGCACCCCCATTTCCGGACAATGGAGGCAATAGGCAACGGTCCCGGTAGCGCTTCCGAGCGCGCCGGCGGCCGCGCCCGCGAGCCGCAGCCGCGTCGGCGCGAGCCCGCGCACGGCCCAAAGCGCCGCAGCGAAGCCGGGTACCGAAAGGACGGCGATGTTCAACGGGCAAGTGCGCCACGTATGGCCAAAGAGCAGCTCGGCGCGCTGCGCGGAAGGCGCGAGCCAAAACACGGCCAGGCCCGCAAGCCAGACGACGCCGACGGGAACGGCAATCCCTGCCCATGCCGCGCGCACGGCAGCGCCGGGCCGCGAAAGACGCGCGGTGACGAGAAGCGAGCCTGCGGCGAGCGCGACCGGGAACGCCAGCTTGGCCCAGAAGAGCGGCGTGACGGGCATCTCGCGCAGATCGGGCCGAGGACCGTAGAAGATCAACACGAGCAGCGTTGCGCCGATCGCGCCAGCGAGCAGCGCCCAGCTGAAACGCCGTGCACCCGCATGCGGATCGACGGGCGTGACGTCGGCGGCTAGCAGCGAGACCAGACGGCCGGTTTCCATATCGTTCTACCTGCATTGACTCTAGAACTAGTTCGGTTGGCGGCCGCGTTCGGTTACACCTGACTGCCAACTCTTGCCGGGTACGCCTTGCGCGTCCGGGCCGACAGGACCGGACGGGACCGATGCAGAGCGGCGCCCGCGCATCGTGCGAGAACACTCTACAGCGTAAAAGAAGCATAAAAATAGTCGAACTGCTGTAACCGACGCCGAAGGTATGGCGAATTACCAATCAAAGCCGCCGTTGGTCCATTTTAGAAGCCGGAGCGACCGTGTCAGCGTCCACGGACGAAGTGACAGGCAGACCAATCACTCCGGATTAACAGTGCAATGCCCCAGGGAGTGTCCCCATGAACATCTTTCGCCCCGCAGCCGCATTGAGCATGGCAATGTTACTTTCTACAGCAATTCAAGCTGCCGAATTTCACGAATTCGATAGCGCGGCATTCGCTTCCGCTCAAGCTGCTGGCGAGCCGGTGCTTATTGACGTTCGGGCGTGGTGGTGCCCTGTATGTGCATCACAAAGACATACGATCAAGAAGATTGTCGCCGCGCCGGCGTACGACAAGCTCGTCGTTTTCGAGCTCAATTACGATCGTCAAAAGTCCGAGTTGAAACGCTTCGGTGTTTCTAAACAGGGTACGTTAATTGCGTTCAAGGGCGCGACCGAGACGGGTCGCTTAATCTTCCAGACAGATCCCGGGAAGATCCAAACTTTGCTCACAAGTGCTGTGCAGTAGCTATGTCCGCGGCTCTAGACCTGCTGCCGCTGGGCTTTGCGGCAGGCGCACTGACAATCCTTTCGCCGTGCGTGCTCCCGCTCGTGCCAATCGTGCTGGGGAGTGCGGCGCAAAAAAGCCGCTTCGGCCCGTTCGCGCTCACGGGCGGACTGGTCCTGTCATTCACGTTGTTGGGTCTCACTCTTGCGGCATCAGGAGTCTCCAATGCCCCAGACGCCGATCTCGTCCGTTCCATCGGCGCAGTAGCTTTGATCCTGATCGGGATTGTGACGTTGGTCGATCGCGCCCAAGTTTTGTTCAACCGGATCGTCGCACCGATCGCCGACTGGGCGAGCCACAGCCAGACGGCATTGGACCGCTATGGCCTCATCGGCCAAGCGGCGATCGGGGCGTTGCTTGGCTTGGTTTGGAGTCCTTGTGTCGGGCCAACGCTCGGTGCAGCGACGGTACTTGCCAGTCAGGGAAAGAATCTGAGCGAAGCCGCTTTAGTGATGCTGGCCTTTGGACTTGGAATCGCGTCGACATTGCTCGCCATCGCAGTCGCGGCACGTAGCATGTTGAGTCGGTGGCGCGGCAGATTGATGCGTGTTGGAGGAAGCAGTAAGCAGATACTCGGCGGCTTGCTGATCGCGGTTGGTTTGCTAGTCATTACGGGGCTTGATCACCAACTTGAAGGAGTCGCTCTCGCTATCTCGCCGCAATGGCTGACTGATCTGGTCGCCCGATTTTGAAGGATTTAAATCTTTCCGGACTTCTCGACAGACGAACCTCGGCTTTCATATCCAGAAATTATAAAAAGGTTCCGAACGGTGTCGTTCCAATTGAGGCGACTAAGTACGTCAGACCGTCAGGTCAGCCAATTTTCGACAGGAAGTTGCAAATGCGCCTTATTGTGGACAAGGTGGAACAGGTTGCCGTGAGTTCCGCATCAGGCGTGTGCTTTGTCTTGTCGCGCCCAGCAGATGCCCTACCGGTACCATTTGTGGCTGCGCCGCGCCTCGATGAGGCCACCGCACAAGCCCTGGCAGATGTTTTGCCATTGCTTAGCTGCGGCGAGGAAGCTGCGACGATCGCCTTTCATCGGCTGGCCGATCAAGCGGGCAGCGACACTGAAACGACTATGGCGTTGCGGCGAATTGAAATGGAGGAACGTGTTCACGAATCGCTATTGCAGCAACTCACTGTCATGCTGCCACCGTCCAAAGATGCGGCAGAACTCCGCCGCGCCGCGCGTCGATTCCATATCCACCTGGCAGCCCAAGGGCCGGCGCTGCATCTCGCGCGGATTGCGGCGATCGATGCGGCCGCTTGTACAATTCTGTCACGCCTGATCGCGTCTCGCGCAGCGCTCTCGCATGATGCAGTGATCGTCCAACTGTTTCAGCGTATTCGTCATGATGAGGCGCGTCATGTTGCAGTGGCGAAAACCCTGGTCCACGCACTCGGAACAAGCGATCGAATGCACCACGCTGCCGCGGTCGCACGGCTGTCGCTCGCGGATTTATTGCGCCTGCGAGGCGCGGCATTCGAAGGACTTCGTATTGATCCAGACGCGCTCATCCGCCATGTCGCGCGCTTGCCGAATGGCTTGCTATGACTACAGCATCCACCCGGAATTGGTACGCGAACGGCAGTGTTGCTGTTCTGGGCACAGGCGTTTCTTTACCTGGGCCACCGGTCGGTAACGAACAATTATTTGACTTGGTGGCCCCTTTCTCACCTGGACTGTCTTTGCGCGCGATAAGCGCAACGGCGCGGCGGCTGGCAATTGAGACGCGTCATATCAGCCGTGCGTTCCGGGCCCGCGTCGAGGCTCCTGTACCTGGCGCACGCAACCCCGAGCTTGCGGCAAACGCCATACGCATCGCACTCGACGAGGCAGGCCTTACAGCCGGTGATCTCGGTTATTTAATCGGCCATACTGCCACGCCGGCGCAGCCATTGCCGTCCAATATCGCGCTGGTGGCGGATGAACTTGGCTACGCTGGGCCTCATCTCGAACTGCGCCAGGCGTGCACGGGATTCGCAAACGCACTGGTGATCGCCTTCGGGCTGCTGGCGCCCGCAGGTGCGCGACCGGTGGCAATTGTGGGGTCGGAGACCGGCTCGCTCTTCTTTGATCCGGCCCGCGCTGCGACTGACCGGGACCAGCGAGTCAGTCTCGTCCAAATGGGCGACGGCGCGGCAGCGATCGTGTTGGCGCCTTCGGATCGGGGGCCGCATCGATTGCGGGCAAGTTGGTTCGGCTCCATTGGTTTGGGCAAGTCCCCTGGGCTCGAGATGCGCACTGGCGGCTCCGATTGTGCCGCGTCTGCCTCTTCGCCGCTCAGCTTCAGCCATGATTACGGCCGGATTGCGGAGACTGGAGTAGGGCTGTTCGAAGAAGGTCTGGCCGCGGCGGCTTGCCAAGGGGTTACGCCAGGCACGGTTGACTGGATCATTCCGCATCAAGCAAACGGGCGCATTGGCGTGCAGCTTGCAGCGCATTTCGACATTCCACTTAACAAGATATTCGTCAACGCGCATCAAATTGGTAATACAGGATCTGCAGCGATTTGGCTGGCGCTTTCTCAACTACGAGCGCGCGGATTGCCGAGCGGCACCCGCGTGCTCACGCTGGGCGCCGAAGCAACCAAGTATATGCATGGCGGATTCTTGTATGAGCATGGCTAATACTTGAGCGGAGCGCGGGCACGAATAGGACTTGGGTTTCACGAGAATGTCATGACAGCCCGTGCAAAGCGTCCGCGCTGGTAATGGGCAGAATTGCCACTGGAGGGCATCAAGCTGCAGGATCTCTGACTCGGCATCCCATGCAAGCGATAGCGTCTTGAAAGGATGTGCGATCTTGACCCGCGACCGTAGCCGATAGCGGGCGGGCATCAAGGGGCGAGGGACCGTGTTGCCCGCACCCCTCCCTCGCCTTTCTCCTTGATGCACGCCCGCTATCGGCTCCTTGATTCGCACGGGCGGAAACCCGGGAGAGAGGATTTGAAGTTCTGAACACCTCCACCCCATGCAGGAATTATTTTTGCCACTCAAAAACGATGTCCCGTGTGACTGGTCGCCAATTGCAGGCGACAACGGCGGGATTCTGCATCTGCTTTGAAACAAATGGATGTTCGGACCTGCGCCGGCTGTAAGACTTCCTGACAGCGTACAAAAACACAAACCGGCGCTGGACCAGCGCCGCTCCGCCTGCTGTTACCTGTTCCCGGCGACTAGGTACCCTGTATGGACCGGAGATATAAGATCCTGAAAGGCGGCTCGCCACCTTCGGTGTCTGTCTACGTTCTAGCCACGCACGAACCACGTTCGTTTAGCCGAATTGAGCATGCCCCGATACACAAGCCAGGGCACGACAAAGCTCGCTGGCGCGGAGAACGACTGCACCGGTCCCGGCACATTCATCAATACAAGGCCGGCGAACGCGCCCGCAAACCATGCGGTCAACCCTCCCGGGGGAGTCGCAAAACAGGCGGAAAAGCGGCGGGACAGACTGCCCACCCATATGCGGCCTTGCTGGGCGCAGTCGCTGCGCGCCCGGGCCCGGATAGTGACCGCGCAGCGGGACTCCTTTCGTGCGACGGGGTTGCACATGTCGCGGCCCCGGGTGGTGTGTCGAGTTCGCCTGCCTGCCGCTGCCCGTCGTGCGTATTGGAAGTCGAGCGTGCCTTCGCTAAACGACGCTTAGGGCGAAGCCGCTACATTTGCAACATCGATAACACATTCAACCGACAAGAGCGTCATGCACGAAGCAACCCAACCTCTTCCCGCGCAGCGACGTCCCCGAGCGGACCGAAACATTGACGCGCGGGGTTCATGAAAGGGTCGCACGCGAACGGCATGCCAAGTCGAAAGCCGTAGCCCACACCCTTTGATCCGCACAATGAAATTCACGCCCGGGAGCGACCTATGTCGACGTTCATTGAGCGTCTTGAAGGAGAAGCGCGCGAGCGCCTGATCTGTTGGCTCAGGCGTCGCATGATGAAATCCGGGATCACGATCGAAGCGCTGGAACACGCGCTCAATCGCGATGTCGAGGATGATCAGATGATTCGCTATCGCGATGCATACGGCAATGCGTGGACAGGTCTCGGCGAGATGCCTGAGTGGCTGCGCCGCGCAGTGGCCGCAGGCCAGAGCATCGATCACTTCCGCTGCGGCTGAGCGTCCCGCCTGGGCCGCGATGCGAAATACCGACCGACGACTCCTGGCGGGGAAGAATCATCGTGCGAAACGAAAAGTTACCGTTCGTACCAGAAAACAGCAAAACCACACCACTGTCACGCTACGTACTGAAGCAGCCCGACGCGCGAACCTGAATCCTGCGCGTATCCCACAGGGCATTCATCCCATCACCTCACGTGTCGGAGATGTACATGGGCAAGAAAATTACGGAATGTCGAAGTCCTCGAACGAGTGGGCGTAAAGCGCTGCTATGACATCGTGGGCGACACACTCAGTCTGTTTGCCGAGGAAGCCGGTCGCCATTGCGCACAAGTCGTCCTGATTCCCTGTCCTCGCTGCTCAGCAAGCGCCGAGCGCCCATGGCATCGCCGGGCTGATTCCAGATTCATGTAATAGCAGTCCTTCGCCCCGCCAGGTATCATCAAGCACCTGGAAGCATGAACCGTTCAGTTCAGTCACTACGGCCTGGTGACTGCACTGCGGACCTCAATGTGACCGTGGGCCTGATGAACGTCCTGCCGGGCAATTCACGGCCACCGATTCAGCAACGTGTCTCGGTTGCGCAAACCAACCTCTGTCCTTAGGGGAGCGGTATGGACACTACTGCGCTCATGCTGTCGCGATTGCAGTTCGCTTTCACGGTATCGTTTCACGTCATCTTTCCGTCGTTCACCATCGGTCTGGCTGCGTGGCTGACGGTACTGGAAGCGCTGCATCTGATTACCCGGCGACCCGTGTACCGCCGCGTCTTCGACTTCTGGCTGAAGATATTCGGGATCGCATTCGGCATGGGCGTGGTCTCCGGAATCGTACTGGCCTTCGAGTTCGGCACGAACTGGAGCGAACTGTCACGCCTTTCCGGGCCGATTCAGGGACCGCTGCTGTCCTATGAGACCTTCACGGCCTTCATGCTCGAGGCATCGTTCTTCGGTGTGCTGCTGTTCGGCAGGAACAGGGTGAAGCCGGGGCTCTATCTCCTCTCGGCGGAAAACCTGGCTGATCGTGGCCGGTGTCGTGTTGTGGGGCGCTTTCTCGCCGGTCTACTCGTTGCTGATCTCAGCGTTCTATGTGCCCGTGATCCTGATGCTCACCGGGCTGATCTTTCGCGGCGTCGCCTTCGAATTTCGGGGTATGGCGCGCCGTACGCGGGTGATCTGGAACGTGGGCTTCGTGGTGGGTTCGGTCGTCGCCGCCTTCATGCAGGGTGCAATGGTCGGCGCACTGGTCAAAGGGCTGCCGGTCGTCAATGGCCGCTTTGCGGGCGACGTCATGACGTGGTGCAGCGGATTCTCGGTATTGTGCGGTGTAGCGCATGACTGAAACGAAAGAAACGCGAAACGAAGCGCGCATCCGCGCCGCCGACATATTGATCGGCCTGCTCAAGAGCCTGCCGTTTCGCGACCGGCTCGCCGAGGGCAGCCTGACGGCGCTGCAGGCCGTCTGCGGCGCATGTCTCGCCTACGGCATCGCCTGTGCGCTGCACACTGACCAGGCTTTCTGGGCCGCAATTACGGCTATCGCGGTCACACAGCACAGCTACGCGGATACCCGCAACCTCTCGCGCGACCAGTTCATCGGGGCCATGGTGGGTGGCCTCTTCGGTTTCGTCGGCGCGTCGTTCGGCGCTGGCACGCACGAGATGCTGGGCTACGCGACGACAATTGCCGCGGTAATCGTCGTCTGCTGGTGCGTGAACGTGGGCAGCGCAGCGCGCCTTGGCGCCATCACTGCGACTATCGTGCTGCTGGTTCCCGCGCAAGGGCCGCTATGGGGCGTGCCGTTGTTCCGGCTCGTGCAGGTCGTCCTAGGCACGGTTTCCACGCTACTCGTCAGTTGGCTCTTCACTCAAATTCAGCAAAGACTGGCGCGACGCTAGTGCCAGCCATATGGGGAAACACGCCTTAATGGGTCGCACCTGAAAAATTCAATTGGGCCGGATAGGTCCTGTTGCATTCGATTTTGGACTTGAAAACGGTCGTCGGATCAGCCACAGGTTCCTCGAGCTGGATACGGCCGGTCGCCAACGAGAGTAAATACACTTTGGAGAATTTTGATGAGCAAGAAATCGTTTTCTGATGATGCCAGCGACTCGAATGAAACAACTGGACAGGCGTTGGTGGCGTTGACACTACAGGTCAAGGAGCTAGTCCAGGATGGGTCGCTAGATAGCCGGTTTGCTGCGAAACTCGTAAAACGATTGAAGAAGGAGGCTGATGCCATTGCGGAAGGCGGCAACGCGACGAAGCCTGGGCAGAAGGAGCTGACGAAGGCTTTCGACGCAGCCGAAGCAGTGCTGCGTGACCATGATGCAGCATTGTTAGTCACGGCCAACGCGGCGCTGCGAGAGACCGACAACACGACCAGTAGTAAGCTGTCGCAGCAACGACCAAAAGAGGGCTAACCAAGCCTCTGCATGTCGAAAGCGTCCAACTTCCACCGGCAGATATCGTCGCAGTTCGCTTTTCAATTGTCTAAGGGGTTCACGACATGGATAATGCCGCCAAGGATACTGTTCGCGCCCGGATCCAACCGCGCCGTGCGATTGCCGAGTTTGCTATGGTGCTCTGGCATCTGCGCGCGATTCTGGCGATTCTGCTGATGCTTTTCCTCATTCTGTCGGTCGCGATGTATTACGTTGGTGGGACCGTCGATGCATCCACGCGAACGCAGTCATCGCTAGGTCAAACCGCCTACTTTTGCGCGGTCACGGCGCTGACCATCGGCTACGGCGACGTGGTACCGACTACCATGCTTGGTCGGATCGTCGCAATATTGCTTGGACTGCTCGGCGTGCTGGTGACAGGTGTGATAACGGCTTCCGCTGTTTATGCTATCCAGGTGGCTGCGCAACGGGCCGGCCTACTACCCCGCTAGAGCGGGTTAGATCCAATGCAGCAGGAAGGCCGGCGAGCTGATCCGTAAAATCAGCTTGTCAAGGCTTGCTCAAGGGAGAGCATCATGCACACACAACAGGTCTCCAGGCCGTGCGCCGAGGACGTTGTACTGGCGGTGTCGCTTGAGCTGGCAACTGCGAAATGGAAAGTTGCGCTGCATGATGGCCGCCGCGATCAGCCAGCCGTGCATACGGTCGCGCAGCCACAGGCCGCATCCCGTCTGCAGGCGGTTCTGTCCGTGATCCTTTCTGTCAGACCTGGTAACCTGGCGGGATGACAGTTCGCAAGCCATACCCAACGGATGTTTCGGACGAGGAATGGTCATCCCTGACCGCGCCAAGGGACTCTGTTCGACGTCAACACTTTGGCTCCGCTCCCCCTCGCAGCTACTCCTTAGGGCTCTTACATAAAAATTCGCCGGTGAGAACCGAAGCCTACCCCCAACCTTTAATCAACAGGTCACCACCATGAGCGACGCGAATCACAAACACGCCCCACTCCACGAAGCTAAGGCGAACGCCGATCATCATTATCGGTTCCACATGCCGCACGTCCATCTCAGCTCGGTGTTCGGCGACGACTGGTTTGCGCTCAAGGCCGAAAGCTTCGCGCGTTTCTTTGGAACACCAACCTTCCTGATTGCGCAGACGGCTATCGTTGCGGTCTGGATTGCCGTGAACATGCTCGGTTTGACCAAGTTCGACGTTTATCCTTTCATCCTTCTGAATCTTGCCTTCAGCCTTCAGGCAGCGTACGCCGCGCCGCTGATTCTGCTCGCACAAACACGTCAGGCGGATCGCGACAAGGTTCATGCTGATGCCGACGCTCGCCACCGCGAAGACCTCGCGCTGGCGAGCGAACAGCGCCAGGTGCTGGCGGCCAGGCAGACCGAGCAGCTTGTTGCATTGCTCGAGCAGAACACGCAGCTCACCGCAATGACAAAGCAGATGAGTGAACGTATCGAGGCGTTGACGCTGGAGTTGCACAGCAAGCTGGCGCAACCCAACGGGAGCGCTTAGGGTCCCCGCGACTCCACGCCGCTCGATCACAGCGTGTCGGCCCCTTCACATCGGAGGAGCAGGTGAAACTTCTCGCCGTTGCCGCTCCGCAATTTCGAAACTTCTTGCAGTTCGCTATCTGGTCCGGGCTACGCACCAGCGAACTCGTCGCGGAGCACACATTCAAGGCACGGAAGGCGATCTTCCACGACCCCCGCACCAAGGGGAATGACTGGCATCCGGTGATATTCGCGATTGCCATGAAAACCCCGTAAAACCTGGGGCGGAAGGCAGCCGGAGTCGAACCGACCTGAGAGCGGCTGACGCCCTCAACTGGGTTTGAAGCCCAGCCGTACCACCGGATACGGATGCCTTCCTACGGTGATCAGATCATTCGTTGCGAATCAGAGCAGATCGAGCCAACGACTATCCGTGCGCATCAGATGCAGCCCACGGTGGAAGCGAGTATAACCAACCCGGTCGAAAAACTCTAAGAGCTGAATCGCACGCTTTCGTCCAAGACCGGTGGCATCGCGAAACGGCGCGGCAGCCACTGTCCCTGCGTTCTTATGGGCTTCGGCGACCGCAATCGAGGCCAGTTCGCGAATCGCATCAGGATGGTAAAAGAGGTCGTGCACGACCTGAAAAATCTCTCCCTGCTGCGCTAGCTTGCGCATCAACTGACGCACGCGGTCCTCGGATACGTCATGCGCGCTCGCCAGATCGCGGACCCAGGGAGGATCGAAGCGCCCTTCTTTCACAGCCGGCAGCAGCGCCGCCGCGAGCGCGCGATCGGCGTCGTCGAGCGTCACCGCGTGGTCCGGGAGACACAACCAGGGCCCGCGTCTGACGATCGCGCCGCGCCCCCCGGCATCGTCGACTAGCGCGCGCCACACCGCCTCGTCGACGAGAGGCGCCGCCATCCGCCGCAGGCGCGATGCATCCGGGCCTGGTTCGTCAGGCACGCGTTCATGGTATTGCTTCAGCGCCGCAGTCAATCGCGCAGCCAGCGCTTGCCATGCGGCGTTTGCGACGAGCAACGCGGCGTCGCCGGGAAGCTCGACCACGCGTGTGTCGAGCGGCAAATCAAGCGCCGCGGCCGGCATGCCCGTTAAACGCTCCAGCAAGGAGCGTGACAGGCCGTGAGGTGCGCAAGCAAACATGGCGTCGAGCGTTCCAGTCTCCAGCATGGCCTGCATCGCATCGAGCCATGCGAGGCGTTCAGCGGAACGACGCTTGCGCGCCGGCGCAAACGGATCGAGCACATGACCGCCGCCGATGGTGCGACTAGCCTGCGCATTCCTCACGACGAAGCGGTCACCGGGAAGCGCGCAAACCGGGCGCTCGAACACGAATTGCACACGCCCGCGCTGACCGGCGGCAAGCGTCGCACTGTCGAGCAACGCGACATGCGCAACCTGATGCTGCGTGCCCAGATGCACGTGCAACGGCGCCCAGTGCTCCAGCGTGAACGGCGCATCGGCAAGCAGCGTCAACATCGCATCGATACGTTCCGACGCCTGCGACAGACGCAGATCGACGATCCAGTCGCCGCGATCGATCGCGCTCTTTTCGATGCCCGCAAGATTCAGCGCGCAGCGCTCCCCGGCCCGCCCGGCTGTGGCCGGACGATTCTGCGAATGAATACTGCGCACGCGCACGGGCTGATTTTTTGGCGCGAGCAGCATCGTATCGCCGACATCGACGCGCCCCGCCACTACCGTCCCCGTCACGATCGTCCCTTGCCCCGCGAGCGTGAAGACCCGGTCGACCGCGAGACGGAACAGGCCATCGTCGCGTTTCATCCGCCAGTCCGCGGCGGCAGCGAGCAGATGTGCCTTCAACGAAGCGACGCCGGAATCGTCGGCACGCATCGCGCAGGTGTCGAAAACAGGCGCGTCCTGCAGCACGCTGCCGCGCAGAAACGCCGCGATTTCCCGACGCACGTCCTGCAACCGCTGCGCGTCCACGCGATCGACCTTTGTCAACGCTATCGCGCCACGCTCGATGCCGAGCAGTTGCACAATGGCCAGATGTTCGCGCGTTTGCGGCATCACGCCGTCGTCGGCGGCGATCACGAGCAGCGCGAAATCGATACCGCTCGCGCCGGCGGTCATCGTGTGGACGAGTTTTTCGTGACCCGGAACATCGATCAGGCCGAGCACGTCGCCGTTCTCGAGCGGCACGTACGCATAGCCAAGTTCGATCGAAATGCCGCGCGCCTTTTCTTCCTTCAACCGATCGGTATCGACGCCGGAAAGCACTCTTACCAGACTCGTCTTGCCGTGATCGATATGTCCCGCCGTACCGACGATCATGCGCGCGCGCCCTTCGATTGCTCAAGCAGTTGCTCGAGTAGTTGCGCTTCATCGGCGGCTTCGAGACAACGCAGATCGAGGCGCAACGCGTCGACCGCGATTCGGCCGATGACGGGCCGCGCCATCTCGCGCAGCACCTTCTCCAGCGCGAGCAACTGACGGCCGCCGCGCCTTCCATCAGCCATCCTCACGACAAGGCCATAGCTCGCCAGCACGTCGACAGGCAACGCGCCGCTGCCGATCTGGCTGAACATCGGTTCCGCCGCCACCGCGTAGCGCTCGCCGATTGCACGCTGCAACGCGGGTTGCATGCGTTCCGCCACAAGCCGGATATCGTCGGCGGGACGTGTGAGCAAGCGCAGCGTAGTCAACCGTTCAGCGAGCCGCTCCGGCGCGCGATAGAGTTGCAGCACCGGCTCCAACGCTGCAAGCGTCAGTTTGCCGACCCGCAGAGCACGTTTGAGAGGATGCTTCTTGATTCGCGCGATCAGGTCGCGCCGGCCGACGATCAAGCCGGCTTGTGGGCCGCCGAGCAATTTATCGCCGCTGAACGTGACGAGGTCGGCGCCGGCTTCGATGGTCTCCCGTACCGTGGTTTCGCGCGGCAAGTCCCATTGCGCCAGATCGACCAGCGTGCCGCTGCCGAGATCCACGGCAACGGCAAGACCTCGCGAATGGGCGAGCGGCGCGATTTCACCGACACCGACCTCTTTGGTGAAGCCGTTGATCGCGTAGTTGCTCGTGTGGACTTTCATCAGCAGCGCGGTGCGCGGGCTGATTGCTTCTTCGTAATCCTTCAGATGCGTGCGATTCGTGGTGCCGACTTCGCGCAGCTTCGCGCCCGCGCGGCTCATGATGTCGGGAATGCGAAACGCGCCGCCGATTTCAACCAGCTCGCCACGCGACACGATCACTTCTTTCTTCGACGCGAGCGCCGACAACGTGAGCAACACAGCCGCGGCGTTGTTGTTGACCACGGTCGCCGCTTCCGCGCCGGTCAGTTCGCAGATGAGTTCGTCGATCAGATCGTCGCGATCGCCGCGCTTGCCTGTCGCAAGATCGAACTCGAGGTTGGCGGGTTGCGTGAGCGCCTTCACGACGGCGTGCACCGCTTCGTCAGGCAGCAACGCGCGGCCGAGATTGGTATGCAGCACCGTGCCGGTCAGATTGAAGACGCTGCGCAAGCGGGCCTGGTTGCGCTTGCGAAGCGCCCCCTTGACCGACATCGCGAGTTGCGCCGCATCGAGCGCGCTGACCGACGCGTCTCCCGACTGCACGCTCGCGCGCCAGCTGTCGAGCGCGTGACGCAACGCATTCAAAACCTGCGAGCGGCCGAACTCGACCACGAGCGGCGCAAACTCGGCCGACGCCATCACCTTCTCCACCGATGGCACACGACCCATCAGTGCCCGCAATTCAGCGCTCGTTACATCGCTCACAAGATCATCCTGTTTCTAGTCGGACTCGCTGGAAGGGTCGGCAGCGGTGTCGGCCTGTTCCGGCCAGAGCCACGGGTGCGGCGACGCCCGCCTGTAACCTTCCTCTCCCATCAGCAAGTCCAGCGTGAGGCTGGCGAGATCGTCCGCGAAAGGATCGAAATCGTAGTCCTTCGACTGATAGCCAATCTTCCGGTAAGTATGGCATTCGTCACACGATTCCGCCTTCAAAGCCGCTTTGCCGGATTCGGCTTCTTTCGTGGCGGCATCGGCGTCCGGCGACCCGAGCGTGTGATACGCAATGCCCTTGGTCGAGTCGCAATTCGAACATTTCGTCCGGACCATGTGCCATTCGGTAGCGCACAGGCCGCATTGCAGGTAGCGGTAGTTGTCGTAAGCGCCGCCTATCCGAACCGTGCTCGCCACCGGATGAGCGCCGCAAACGGGACACAGACCGAGCGTTTCGAGGTACGGGACGTCGCGTTTGTCGATATCGGCAGCGAGGTCGGTCCAGACCACCTGGAGCGCGGCCATGATGAACGGCGCACTCGCCGGATCGACTTCGGCGAAACGCTGCGCGAAGATCGCGTCAGCCTGGGATTCGAGCGTGGCGGCATCGAGCGTTCTAAGCTTTGCGATGAGCGCTTCGAGCGGTGGCGTGAGCGGGCCGGCGGCTTGCAGCTTGTCGAGCAACTGAATCAGAACCTCGTGCCACGCCGGATCGCGCACACCGGACAGCGCCGGTATCAGCGGCATCGAATGCTGTTGCGCGCTCGCGATCAATTCGGCGCCGGGCGGCTTTGCCTTGAAGCCTGTCATGACTGCTTGCTGCGCGTCGGCAAGCGCGGCCATCAGCCGCAAGTAGCCGGCGATCGGATTGCCGAGCGCCGCCAGCTGGCGCAGCCGCGCGGCACGAGCCGAAAATACCGCCAGGCGCTCAGGTGTACGAATGCGAGGAATGGCCGAGTGATCGAGCGACTCGATATCGCCGGCTTCAAGGATGCGTTGAACCAAAGTATCGACCTCTGAAAACTGAAGAGCCGCCGCAGTTCATCGAACAAAGACGGCGGCCCGGTTGCAGTGCGGTAAAAAACGCGCAGCGCTACTTGCCGATTATCTCCTTGAACCAGTTCGGATGATGCTTTCTCGCCCAGCCGTACGTCACGGTGCCGCGTGTCATCGCGCCGACCGATCCCTTGACCCACAAGGCCGCATAAATATGCACGACGATGCCGACAATCAGCACGAACGCAGCCGCCGCGTGCACAACTGCCGCGAAGCGGATGATATCGATCGGAAAATAGATCGAGAAATACCGCCGCCAGATCACGATGCCGCTTGCCAGCAACAGCAGCAAACAGACCACCATAGTGAAAAATAGCAGCTTTTGACCGGCATTGTACTTTCCGATCGCCGGGAGTTTTTCCTCGCGATTGTTGAGCACGTCGCCGATCTGTTTCATCCACTGAATGTCGGCGCGGTCGAGGTAGTTGTGATGCCAGAAGCGCAGCGCAAGAATCAGGAACGAGATGAACATCACGCAACCGACGAACGGATGCAAGATCCGCGTCCATTGCCCGCCACCGAAGATCGCGTAGAGCCAGGACATCGCCGGATGAAACATGGCGAGTCCGGAGAGCGCCAGCAAAATGAACGTGATGGCGGTGATCCAGTGATTCGTACGCTCATTCGGCGTGTAGCGCACGATCCGGCTGTTGCCCTTCACGTCTTTCAGGTCAGTGTGTTTCATCAGACGACTCCCGGGAACGGCGTGCTTCGTCGGCTTCGCGCTGGGCTTCGGCTTCTTCCGCCTCGGTCACCTCGTTCGGACCCACGCGCGTGTAGTGGAAGAAACCCGCCACGGCCGCAAGCGCGATGCCTGCCAGCGCCAGCGGTTTCGCGAGCCCCTTCCAGAGCATAACCATCGGACTGATCTTCGGATTCTGCGGCAAGCCGTGATAGAGGTTCGCCTTATCGGCGTGATGCAGCACGTACATCACATGCGTGCCGCCCACCCCGGCCGGGTCGTACAGGCCCGCGTTCTGGAAACCCCGTTCCTTCAGATCGACAATCCGATCCGCCGCCTGCTGCTTCATGTCCTCCTTGGTACCGAACATGATCGCGCCGGTCGGGCAGGTCTTCACGCAAGCAGGTTCCTGGCCGACAGCCACACGGTCCGAACACAGCGTGCACTTGTACGCGCGATTGTCCTTCTTCGAAATGCGCGGCACGTTGAACGGGCAGCCGGTCACGCAATAGCCGCAGCCGATGCAGTTTTCCTCGTGAAAATCCACGATGCCGTTGGTGTACTGCACGATCGCGCCCGGCGAAGGACAGGCCTTCAGACAGCCGGGATCCTCGCAATGCATGCAGCCGTCCTTGCGGATCAGCCATTCGAGATCGCCTTCCGTGTTCTCATACTCCGAAAAGCGCATGACGGTCCACGAATGCTCGCTCAGATCGCGCGGGTTGTCGTAGATGCCGGTGGTTTCACCCACTTCATCGCGCAGATCGTTCCATTCCATACACGCCGTCTGACACGCCTTGCAGCCGATGCACTTCGAAACATCGATGAGCTTGGCGACCGTCCCTGTAGCCGGCTCGCGGACTTGCGGCTCCGGCAGGGTGGTGGCCGAGAGGCGTTTGATATCCAGTGATTGCAGTGCCATCTCAGCTCCCTAAGCCTTTTCGACCTTGACGAGGAACGACTTGAATTCGGGTGTCTGCGAATTCCCGTCGCCCACGGAAGGCGTGAGCGTATTGACGAGATAGCCCGGTTTCGTGAGTCCCTTGAAGCCCCAATGCAACGGCAACCCGACTGTCTGGACTTTTTTCCCCTCGATCATCAGCGGTTTGATGCGCTTGGTCACCAGCGCGACAGCCACGATATGCCCGCGATTGGACGACACCTTGATGCGATCCCCCGCGACCACGCCGATATCCTTCGCCAGATCCTCGCCGATTTCCACGAATTGCTGCGGCTGCACGATCGCGTTCAGGCGCGCGTGCTTGGTCCAGTAGTGGAAATGTTCGGTCAGACGATAGGTGGTGGCCGTATGCGGAAAGTTCTCGTGCGTGCCGAACGCGGCACGGTCGTCCGGAAACACGCGCGCCGCCGGATTGCTGACGACTGCCTTGTTGTCCGGATGCAGCGGGTTGTAGCCGAGCGGCGTTTCAAACGGTTCGTAGTGCTCGGGGAACGGTCCTTCCACCAGACCGTCGCGCGAGAAGAAACGCGCGACGCCCTCCGGATTCATGATGAACGGATTCATGCCGTTTTCCGGCGGTTCATCGACCTTGAAGTCCGGAATGTCCGCCCCTGTCCACGTCTTGCCGTTCCACGCGATCAGCTTGCGGGTGGGATCGAACGGCTTGCCGCTGACGTCGCATGACGCCCGGTTGTACAGAATGCGCCGGTTTGCCGGCCATGCCCATGCCCAGCCGAGCGTCTGCCCGATGCCCGTCGGGTCGGCGTTGTCGCGCCGGCCCATCTGGTTGCCCGCCTGGGTCCACGCTCCGCAGAAGATCCAGCAGCCGCTCGCCGTGCTGCCGTCGTCGCGCAACAGCGCGAAGCCCGGCAACTGTTCGCCTTTTTTAGCGAGCACTTTGGTTTTGTCGACTGGATCGGTGACGTCGGCGAGCGCCTTGCCGTTGAACTCCATGGCGATTTCTTCAGGCGTCGGGCTTTCCGGGTCCGCATAAGGCCAGCTCATATTGAGAATCGGATCGGGATACTTGCCGCCTTTCTCCTTATAAGCCTTGCGGATGCGCAGCCACAGCCCCGACATGATTTCCAGATCGCTCTTCGATTCGCCCGGGCCAGCCGCGCCCTGCCAGTGCCACTGCAGCACCCGGCTCGAGCTGACCAGCGAGCCGCGCTCTTCCGCGAAACACGTGGTCGGCAGACGGAAGACTTCCGTCTGGATCGACGACGAGTCGACGTCGTTGAACTCGCCGAAATTCTTCCAGAACTCGGACGTTTCGGTGGCGAGCGGATCCATGATGACGAGCCACTTCAGCTTGGCCAGGCTCGCGCCGATCTTCGCCTTGTTCGGCGCCGCGGCGAGCGGGTTGAAGCCCTGCGCGATATAGCCGGTCATCTTGCCCTGGTTCATCAGTTCGAAAACCTGCAGCATGTCGTACGATTTGTCGAGCTTCGGCAGATAGTCGAAACCGAAGTTGTTCTCGGCGGTTGCGTTATCGCCCCACCATGACTTCATGAAGCTGACATGGAACGCGCGATAGTTGCGCCAGTAGCTGAGCTGGTTCGGCCGCAGCGGCTGGCTCGCGCGCTTCTTGATGAAGGCGTCGAAGTCTTGCTCCGCTTCCATCGGCAGCGTCATATAGCCCGGCAACAGGTTCGACATCAAGCCGAGGTCGGTCAGCCCCTGAATGTTCGAGTGACCGCGCAGCGCATTCATGCCGCCGCCCGCAATGCCGATATTGCCCAACAGCAACTGCACCATCGCGCCGGTGCGGATAATCTGCGAGCCGACCGAATGATGCGTCCAGCCGAGCGCGTACAGGATCGTGCCGGCGCGTCCGGGAACGGCCGTCGACGCGAGCATCTCGCAAACCTTCAGGAACTTGTCCCTGGGCGTGCCGCAGATCCTTTCAACCTGCTCGGGCGTATAGCGCGAGTAATGCTGCTTCATCAACTGATAGACGCAGCGCGGATGCTGCAGCGTCGGATCGACTTTCGCAAAGCCGTCGTCGCCGCGTTCGTAGTCCCACGAGCTCTTGTCGTAGCTGCGCTTGTCGGCGTCGTAGCCGGAATACAGGCCATCCGTGAACGAGAAATCCTCGCGGACGATGAACGGCATGTCCGTGTAATTCTTGACGTACTCGTGCTGGATCTTGTCGTTGGTGAGCAAATAGTTGATCACCCCGCCGAGGAACACGATGTCCGAGCCGGTCCGGATCTGCGCGTAATAATCCGCAACCGATGCCGTCCGCGTAAAGCGCGGATCGACCACGATCAACCTTGCCTTGCGATGCGCCTTCGCTTCCGTGACCCACTTGAAACCGCACGGATGCGCCTCGGCCGCATTGCCGCCCATTACCAGAATCACGTCCGCGTTCTTGATGTCGACCCAATGGTTCGTCATCGCGCCACGGCCAAACGTCGGGGCAAGACCTGCCACCGTCGGGCCATGTCAGACACGTGCCTGATTGTCGAATGCGAGCATGCCAAGACTGCGGACAGTCTTGTGCGTCAAATAGCCTACTTCGTTACTGCCGGCCGATGCGGCGAGCATGCCGGTGGTCAGCCAGCGGTTGACCTTCTTGCCGTCTTCCGTCGTCTCGACGAAATTGGCGTCGCGGTCTTCCTTCATCAGTTTGGCGATGCGATCGAGCGCGTCGTCCCACGAAATCCGCGTCCATTCTTTCGACCCAGCCGCGCGATATTCCGGATACTTCAAACGGCTCGGACTATGAATGAAGTCGATCAGGCTCGCGCCCTTCGGGCACAAGGTGCCGCGATTCACCGGATGATCGGGATCGCCTTCGATATGGATGATGCTGGACCTGGCGTTCTTGGCGTTGTCGCCGAGCCCATACATCAGGATGCCGCAACCGACCGAACAGTACGGGCAAGTATTGCGGGTTTCAGTTGTGCGCGACAGTTTGTATTGACGGACTTCCGCCAACGCGGGTGCCGGTGAGAAGCCCATCAGGGCCAAACTCGATCCGGCGAGCGTGGTGGCGGAGACTTTCAGAAACTGTCGCCGGGACATGTGGGACATTGATGGCCTCGGCTTTTTGAGGTACTGAAATTGATTATGGGGTTCCATGTCGAATTGTGCAGCGAACCCCTTGGGCACTTGAAGCTGAATTGCCGCATGACTGTATTGCTGTATTTTGCTGAATTGCCCGGCGACGTATGTCCGCCACCCCTGCGCCGGGCCGAAACAACCATCATAATGTGGTCCTACCACGCCCGAAATCCGCACCAATGACCGATACCACCGCAAACGCGACCCATTCCCCGCGCCTGACCAGCCTTTCACATGGCGGAGGCTGCGGCTGCAAGATCGCCCCCGGCCTGCTCGCCGACCTGCTCAAGCGCAGCGCACCACTGCCCTTCTTCCCCGACTTGCTGGTCGGCAACGATACCGCCGACGACGCCGCCGTCTACAAGCTCAACGACGAGCAGGCGATCGTCGCCACGACCGACTTTTTCATGCCGATCGTCGACGACCCGTTCGACTTCGGCCGTATCGCCGCGACCAATGCCCTGTCCGACGTTTACGCGATGGGCGGCAAGCCCATCATGGCGCTGGCGATCGTCGGCATGCCGATCAACGTCTTGCCGCACGACGTGATCGCGGCTGTGCTGAAAGGCGGCGAATCCGTGTGCGCCGAAGCCGGCATTCCGCTCGCGGGCGGCCATTCCATCGATTCGGTGGAACCCATCTATGGCCTGGTTGCGCTCGGCGTGGTTCATCCCCAGCGCGTCAAACGCAACGCAGCGGCTCAGGCGGGCGATGTGCTGATTCTCGGCAAGCCGCTGGGCGTGGGTGTGCTGTCGGCCGCATTGAAAAAAGACCGGCTCGATTCAAATGGCTACGCCGCCATGATCGCGGCCACGACCAAACTCAACCGGCCGGGCGCCGAGCTGGCAGCGCTGGACGGCGTCCATGCCCTCACCGACATCACCGGTTTTGGCCTGCTGGGCCATACGCTGGAGCTGGCCCGCGGATCGAATCTGACCGCGCGCGTGTGCTATGCAGACTTACCCTGGCTGCCCGACGTGGTCGAGTTCGCGGAGGCCGGGATTTTCACCGGCGCTTCGGGACGCAACTGGGCTGCGTACGGAGACGCTATCGCCTTGACATCGTCCTTGCCGCCGACGGCCCGCACCCTGCTCACCGATCCGCAAACCTCCGGCGGCCTGCTGGTTTCGTGCGCAGCGGAAGCGGTCGACGACGTTCTTGCCATCTTCCGCGCCGATGGATTCGGTCAAGCGTGCGTCATCGGCGAGATGGTCGACGGCGCAAGCCGCGTCGAAGTGATCTGAGCAAGCGCCCGTCACGGGCGACGGGTGATGCGCGCTGCCGGTCCGGCGCTGCTCCTTTTGGCGCTTCGCGGCGGCAATGACGCCGCGTGCGATAATTTGACTCCGCCCGCCGGCCTGCATCGACCGTATTCCCCTTGAAAAATCTTCTCGTCAGCCTCGATAAATCAGGTGATTTCGATGAAATCATCGATGTGCGCACGCCCCTTGAATTTGCTGAAGACCACATTCCAGGCGCGCTGAACGCGCCTGTGCTGAGTAACGAAGAGCGTGTGCTGGTCGGCACCATGTATAAACAGGTGTCGCCTTTCGAAGCCACCCGGGTAGGCGCGGCGCTGGTGGCACGCAATATCGCGCGGCATCTGGAAACGACCTTCGCCGACCGGCCGCGCAACTGGCGGCCGTTGATCTATTGCTGGCGCGGCGGCAAGCGTTCCGGTTCGGTCACGACGCTCTTCAACATGATCGGCTGGCCGGCGCGGCAGCTCGACGGCGGCTACAAGGCTTATCGACGGGCAACGCTCGACACCCTTGCCTCGTTACCGAAGACGTTCAAATATATCGCGCTGGTGGGCCCGACCGGCAGCGGCAAGACCCGCCTGCTCGACGCGTTGAGCCAGGCTGGCGCTCAAACGCTGGACCTCGAAGCGCTGGCTTCGCACCGTGGGTCCGTGCTCGGCGCCTTGGCGGGCGTCCCACAGCCTTCGCAAAAGCGCTTCGATACGCTGCTGGTGACTGCACTGCGCGCGTTCGATCCCGAGCAGCCGGTGTTCGTCGAAGCGGAGAGCCGGCGGATCGGTTCAATTACGTTGCCGCCCGCGCTCCTTGAGACGTTTCATCAGGGTGCATGCATCGAGGTGTTGTCGAACCGTGAAGATCGTGCGGCATTTCTGCTGCATGACTATGCGCATCTGTTCGACAATCCCGAATCGCTGAAAGGACAGCTTCAAAAACTGATCGGGCTGCACAGCCGCGAGCGTGTGACGAGCTGGCAGCAGCTCGTCGACGAAAACAGGCGCGCCGACCTCGCTAGCGAGTTGATCGAACGGCATTACGATCCGGCGTACGCGCGCAGCAGCCACCAACATTTCGTGCAACTGCCGCACGCGATGCAAATGAATTTTCGGCCCAATGACGCCGACGTCGTTGAACAGGCGAAGGCACTCCTTGCCCGGCTGGACAGCAGCGCCCTCGCCTCGATCTGATTCAAATTTATAGTGAACGCCCCTATGCAAACAACGCTTCGGCAACCCCGTGTCGCGCTCGGCTGGATCGTGTTCCTGTTGATCGCCGTGATCGGCCTCTTCTATGTGAAGTGGTTCCCTTACTACAACCGCGCTTTCGTCGCCGCGAGCCAGCACGCCATCGGCAAGTCGATCCTGATGGGCACGTCGTCGAGCGCGCCGGCGGCATCGTGGCAGGCCGCCATCGATTACGCGCTGGCCTACGGCAAGGCGATCTGGCAAGCGATGGTGCTGGGGCTTCTGCTGGGCTCGGCCGTGCAGGCGCTGATTCCGCCGCAGTGGGTTGCGCGCGTGCTCGGCCGCACTGATTTCAGCAGCGTGGTCAACGGCGGGCTGATGTCCTTGCCCGGCATGATGTGTACGTGCTGCGCGGCACCGGTCGTAGCGGGCTTGCGCGCCCGTCAGGCTGCGCCGGGCGCTGCAATCGCATTCTGGCTTGGCAATACAGCGCTCAATCCGGCCACGCTGATCTTCATGGGCTTCGTGCTCGGCTGGCAATGGATGGGCTTGCGGCTGGCGCTGGGCCTCGTGATGGTGTTCGGCCTCGGCTACCTCGTGAACAGAATGGTCACGCCGAAGGAAGCCCAGGCATCGCGCGAAGCCATGGCACAACTCGTTGCGAACGACGATCCCGGTACCGCTTTCACGCGCTGGGTGAAAATCCTCGGAAGAATGACGATCCGGCTGGTTCCTGAATACATCGTGCTGGTGTTGATTCTGGGCGCCGCGCGGACGTGGCTGTTTCCGCACATTGGACCGGACATCGATAACAGTCTGCTGTGGATCGTCGGGCTCGCCATCGCAGGGACATTGTTTGTGATTCCGACTGCGGGCGAAGTGCCGATCATTCAGGCGATGCTTGCCTTCGGCATGGCGGCCGGCCCGGCTGGCGCCTTGCTCATGACGCTGCCTTTGATCAGCGTGCCGTCTATGGCTATGCTCGGGCGTTCGTTCCCCAAGCGCGTGTTGACCGTGGTGGCGTTGGCGGTGGTCGCTTGCGGGATCGTGAGTGGATTATTGGCGATAGCCTTGGGGTTTTGATCTCATGAAACACATCGCAGCTTTCTCTATCGCGGCCTGGTCGGCCGCGGCCATTCTTTACTTCGGGCAGCACTCGGTGTCGATGATCGTCGTAAGTGGGGTCGTCGCGCTGGCCGGCTTCGATCTGTTCCGCCCCTAAAGCAAGCGCAGGGAGCGGTTCGCCTGAACGTGGCGGCGTCAATAGACGCCGCCACCACACTACCCGATTAGAACCGGTGAATGATGCCTACACCCGCAGCAAACTGACTGCGTGACGACGACGGCGCGCTGTTCTGGCCATCGCCGATATCCGCAGTTGCGTTGATGATGCTCGTGGCTGTACCGGCCTTGTTCGGGACCAGGGTCTGGCCGCTCGCACGTTGATAGGCCTCCAGCGCATACAGACCGGTACGCTTGGACAGGCTGTAGTACTGCGAGAGGTTGAACTGCTGATAGCGAGCCGAACTCGAGATGCCGTTCGACTGCGTTGCACGCGTATAGCTATAGCCCGCGGCGAGATCCAGCACCGTGATCGGCTTGAAGTGCAGCACCGCGCCGGCGGTGTTGAAGATCGCCTCGTTGTGGAACGCCGAGTGGATGCCCGGGATGTATTGCACGTTCGAATACGAGAACGAGACGTCCCATTGCGAAGAGAATGCATAACCACCCGTCACTGCGACGCGTTGTTGCGCCTGCGCGGTCTGGTAGCCGTTGTTAATCCCCGACACACCCGGCTGCGCGCCCGCATTCGACGCGGTGGAGTCCGCGCCCCACGCGCCGCCGCCCGGCGTCGAGTTATTGATGCGCTGGAAGCCTGCCGCGATACCGAACGGACCGTTCAGGTACTGCACTGCCGCGCTCCACGTCGAACCGGCATTCGTGCTGCCCGCCACGCCGCCTAGCGCATACGATCCGCTCACGGTCAGGCCGTGCAGGCTCGGGGACGTGTACACCAGCGAATTGTTCACGCGGTACAGCGTATCGAGCGAATCGATATCGCCCGGGTGTGCGCCGTACGCGCCGGTCAGCCACGTGGTCGGGCTATACGGCGACAGCAGCGTGTAGTACGACGTGTACTGGCGGCCTGCCGTCAGCGTACCGTAGGTGGTATTGGTCACACCGACATACGCTTGACGGTTGAACGCCAGACCGGAAACGGACTGTGCGCCGGTCGCGCTGTTAAAGCCCTCTTCCAACTGGAAAATCGCTTTCGTGCCGCCGCCCAGGTCCTCGCCGCCCTTCAGGCCGAAGCGGCTGCCGGCCCAAATGCCGTTGACCATCTTGACGACCGAGCGGCCGCCCGAGGTCGAACCGAGCGAGGTCTGGCTGCTCTGATAGCCGATCCCCGTATCGACGATCCCGTACAGTGTCACGCTGCTCTGAGCGTGCGCACCGAGGGCGACCAATCCCAGGGCGGAGGTTGCCAATGCCTTTTTCATTTCTGCTCCTCTTTAAAAAACTTATTGTTCATCTCTGGCGTTGTCTCGACATCGCCGATTCCAGATCCGCGCGTCAAAACACCGGATGTCCATTGATCAGGCTGGGCAACCACGTTGAAAACATCGGAACATAGGTCACGATGTTGATCGCGCTGAAGATAGCCAGGTAATACGGCCATGCCACCTTGGTAGTTTCACCAATCGACACATTGCCGATTGCACAGCCGATGAACTGCACCGACCCGATGGGCGGATGAACGAGCCCCAACGCACAGTTCAGCAGAATCATGATGCCGAACTGCACGGGGCCTACGCCGCTATGCATCGCCATCGGCAGGAACAACGGCGTGGTGATCAGGATGTGCGCCGCCATGTCGACAAACGTGCCGAGAAAAATCTGAATGATGTTGATGTACAACAGCATCAGCCAGGGGATGGTCGTCGCGCCGTCGAGCAGACGTTCGATGGCGTCGGGAATCTCCAGATACGCCATCTGGTAGCGCAGCATATTCGACACGCCGATCAGCAGCAGCACCACGCCAGTGGTTTTAGCCGCCTTGGAGAGCGCCACGAACAGCTTTTTCAGCGTCATCGTGCGATAAACGATGATGGTCAATACCAGCGAGTAAGCCACGGCAATCGCTGCCGCCTCCGTCGCGGTCGCAATACCTCTGGCCACGCAGACCAGGATGATCGCGATCACCATCAGGCCGGGCAATGCGCCGAGGAATGTGCGGCCCACCGCGAACCAGCCCGGAAACCGTTGCAATTCGGTCGAGCCGTCGGGGCGTCGCGGATAGCCGTAGCGAACCGCTTGCCAGTAAGCGGCAATCAGCACGAAGCCCATCACCCACAGCACCGGCAGCAGGCCGGAGAACAGCAGATCGCCGATCGAGACGCCGCTCATCGGGTGCCCGTTCAAGGTTCCCGTGATCCCTTGGGCGGCGAACGCATAGATGATCATGTTCGTCGACGTCGGCATCAGCGCGCCGGCCAGCGACGAGTGCGTGGTGACATTGACCGCATAAGCTGCGCTATAGCCTTCCCGCTTCATCAGCGGAATCACGACGCCGCCCATCGCGGACGTATCCGCGGTAGGCGAACCGGACACGCCGCCGAACAGCGTGCACGCGACCACGTTGGCCATGCCGAGGCCACCGCGAAAGTGCCCCACCGTGGCCTGCGCGAAACGCAGGATGCGATCGGCGATGCCACCGTGCAACATCAACTCGCCGGAGAAAATGAAGAACGGGACCGCGAGGAACGAAAACGCGTTCATGCCCGAAATCATCGACTGCATCGCCGTGGCAGCCGGCAGGCCTTCATACAGATAGGTCAGGACACACGACAATCCCAACGCGAAAGAAACAGGAACCCCGAAAACGAGGAAAACGAGGAAGCTGACGGAGAGGATGGCAAGTTCCATGATGTTCTATTTTTGTTTCCGTGCGAAAAGCGCCAGAAGGTGCTCGAACGAGAACAGCGCGATACAGGCGCTGGCAATGACCGGAATGAAGTACCGCAGAGCTTCGGGCAAGCCCAGAATCGGGATCCGGTCTTCCAGCGTGGTTTCCGCCATCTGCAAACAGCCCAGGAAAATTGCCACGGACAATGCGATCAGGCAAATCTGCTGGAAGGCCTCCGCGATGACCTGACCTTTCGGCGGCAATTTCTTGACGAGCGAGTCGAGCCCGATATGGCCGCTCTCGCGAACTTTGAGCGCGGCGCCGAACATGGCGATGACGATCACCAGCAGCAAGGCAATGGGTTCGACGAAATCCGGTGCATCGCTGAAGACATAGCGCATCACGACGCTGTAGACGACAAGCAGGCAGAGCGCGGCCAGGCTTACCGACGCGACGATACCCAGCACGCGGACGAGAAAATCGTTTGGGCGTTTCATGAATCTCATTGACCCCATCCTTGCAAACAACGGACTTATCCTTAATCTTCAGGAATCCTGTTCTACTTCATCGATTCATGAAACCGCGCGGTGAACAGGCCGGCAGATCATTCTGCCGGCCTGTTCACCGCCACCTGGTTTCCGAACCTTATTTGACCGCCTGGATTTCGTCGACAAGCTGCTTCATCTGCGGCGTCTTTTCGTACTTGGCCCATACCGGCTGCATGACCTTGACGAAAGCAGCACGATCGATCTGCGACGCCGCGAGGATCGTCGCACCGCCCTTGGTGACGGTCTTGCTCGCATCGTTTTCGCGCGCGGTCCACAACTTGACGTAGTACGGCACGGAGTCGGCCGCGGCCTTTTTGATGACGTCCTGTTCCTGAGGCGCCAACGTATCCCAGACCTTTTTGGAGAACACCAGTACTTCCGGGGTCATCGAATGCTGGGTCTCGGAATACACGGGGGCTACTTCGAAGTGCTTGGTCTCTTCGTAAGACGGGAGGTTGTTTTCCGCTGCATCGACCAGCCCCGTCTTCAATCCCGTATAAACCTCGGCGAACGGCATCGGCGTCGGGGTGCCGCCCATCGCCTTGATCTCGTCGACCATCAGGTCAGACGGCTGAACGCGCACCTTGAGGCCCTTCATGTCGGCCGGCGAGTGGATGGCTTTCTTGGTGTAGATCGAACGCGCGCCGCTCTCGTAGAACGTCAGCGCGATCATGCCTTTCGCCTTGAAGGCGTCGAGAATTTTCTGCCCTTCCGGGCCGTACATCACCTTGCGGAAATGGTCGATGTCGCGAAACAGGAAGGGGAGCGACGGAATCATCGACTCGGGAACGATCTCGTTGAACGCTGCACCATTGCAGCGGGCCATGTCCAGTGCGCCAATGCGCACCTGATCGATCGTATCGTTTTCGGAACCCAGAGCGCTATTGCCGAAGACCTTCACCGAATCCTTGCCACCGGTCGCCTTGCTGATCTCTTCGCCCATGTACTTCACGGCCATGTTGGTCGGATAAGTGTCGCCATGCACGTCCGACACGCGGAACACACGCGCGTGTGCCGACGCGGTACTGAATGCCAGCACAGAGGCCGCGATGATCATCGGAACATGGGAAGAGGCAAACTTCTTTTTCATTGTGACATTCCTTGAAAAATAGACCATCCGATCGATTACGTATGCTGCGGGATGGTTTTTAACGCGTATTTCGGTCTCAGAAAAATCCGCTTTTTGTTTTATCAGCCATACGATCGCCACCTTCTCGGGTGACGAGGTCTTTGCCGTGTCGACGTGTTCGACATCGCGGACACACGCGCACTACCCACCTGTTCAGCAGCTCAAACACTTTTGAGATAAGAAACACCAAACCGGCTTGTTGTACGACGACGTATGAAGTCTATAAAACCAGGTTGTCGTTGTACAGACGGTATTTACCCGCACGGTAAGCGTTCTGCAAGATGAATTGGCAGCATGCTGCCATGGGACAGCAGGCGTGCTGCGTCGATCGTCAAGCCCGCCAGGTGCGCTGAATACTCTATTTTTTCGTAGATCCAGTCGAGACCGCACAGTGGCGTCGGCTTCCGTTAAGTTGTACGACAAGTGATGAATAATTAGATATTCGACGAAACGGAGGACTTGAACGACCGTCGAGAAAGGCGTCGCGAGATTGCCCGAGCAAACAAATCAACCCTGCCGCCGGCCCGCAATTTCATTTATTGAGAACCGCCGAGAATGCGACGCTAAAAGCGTTCAAAATAGTGATCTAAAAGAAATTGAAAAAAAGCGCTGGGCCAATTTGAGTTTTCTTGATATCCGACCCGACTTGCCGCGAACACTTTAATGCGGCAACGACCGGCGCCCTGTTTACTCGGCGTTTCATAGTTTGCCTGCGTATTCGGGCTCGGTCATTCCGGTCACGCCAGGACGAACCGCAAACAGATGTCCGTCGTGTTCGGTCGCGCCCGCAGCGGGACGGATCGACGTCACGAATAACGTATCCATATCGCGGCCACCGAATGCACACATCGACGGTTTCGCGGCCGGTACGGCAATCTGCCGGTCCAGCTTGCCTTGCGGTGTGAAGCGCAACAGCAGGCCGGCGTCGTTCGCGCAAATCCAGTAGCAACCGTCGGCATCCACAGCTGCGCCGTCAGGACGGCCGCAATAGCGATGCAGATCGGCAAACACACGCCGGTTGCGCGGCTCGCCTGTCTCCATGTCGTAATCGAAGGCCCAGATCAGCCGGCGCGAAGGGTGCGAGTCGGACAGATACATCGTCGTGCCCTCGGGAGACCACGCAAGACCGTTCTGCACGATCAGCGCGTCGACGACCGGCGCCGACAGCACCCCGCGCGCATCGAAACGATACAGCGCACCGGCAGGGTTGGCCGCCGCCATGTCCTGCACCATCGTGCCGGACCAGAAGCGCCCCTGGCGATCACAGCGGCCGTCGTTAAAACGCATGCCGGCAAGCGGAAAGACCGGCGCGGCAAGCTTGTTTCCCGTCACCGCAACCGGCTCACCGCCGGCTGCGCTTTCAATCAACCTGATCGCAAAGAGCCCCGTCTCGCAGCCGGCCAGCACCGTACCGCGATGATCGAACGCGAGACACGCCACCTTCTCCGGCAATACCCATTCGGACCGCTCGCCCGCGTCGAGACGCAACCGCACGATCTTCTGCGCGGGGATATCCACCCAGTACAGCGCCTGTTCCGCCGCGCGCCACACCGGGCTCTCGCCGACCAGTGCTGGCAACTGCCCTGCTGCCTCGACCCTCTCCGCTCGTGCGTTTTCCATCGCGCTCACCGTTTCGGTTCCATCGGACCAGCAAGCACGAACGGGCCGCCCTGAAAACGCTGCGCCGGGTCATCCAGGTCCGCTGTGGGCGCATTGGCCGGAAAGAGGTGCTCGAACTCGACCGAACTGTCCTGCGGGCGAAAGCCGAGGAACGCCGCCTTGGTGTTGTCCACCCACCTGGTCCGGTTGTCCGACACGCCATAGACGATCGCGTGCCCCACCCGGTTGGTGAACAGCGAGCAGCGCACCAGTTCGATCAGGTCGCGATAGCTCAGAAAGGTTACGAGCATGCGCGGATTTTTCGGCTGCTCGAACGACGAGCCGATCCGCAGACACACCGTCTCGAGACCGAAGCGGTCGAAGTAATAGCGCGACAACGATTCGCCGAAGCACTTGGTCACGCCATACAGGCTGTCGGGGCGCAGCGGCGCGTCGATATCGAGCACCGACGTCACCGGATGAAACCCCACCGCGTGGTTCGAACTGGCATACACGACGCGCTTCACGCCCTGCTTCTGCGCGGCCGAATAGAGGTTGTACAGGCCACGTATGTTCGCTTCGAGCAGATCTTCGAACGGCGCCTCGACGGAAATGCCGCCAAGATGAACGACGGCGTCGACGCCTTCCAGCAGCGCGTGAACGGCCTTCTCATCTGCGAGGTCGACGATCGATGCTTCTTCATGCGCGGCCGTGTCGCCAAGCGGCGCGATGTCGGTCACACGCACGATGTCGGCCCACGCGGCGAGCGCGCCGCGCAACTGCTGCCCCAGATTTCCGGCCGCGCCGGTTAGCAGAAGACGCCGGAAGGGTTTTTGCGTCACGGGGCGCTCAAGAGTCGAATCGGTCATGTCTTTGTCTGTTTTGTGATTACTTTTTGCTCGCTACCTGACTACCGGCGCGGCCTGCATGCTTGATTCCGTATTTGCTTCGAGTGGCAAATACCGGCCGTGCGTACACCGATACGGCAATCAGGTCACCGGCGCCGGATTGAACAACGTCAACGCGTTGTGAAGCTTGAGTTTCTCCGCGCAGGTTTGCTTGCGGCCGCTCGCCACGTCGAGCATCAGGCGGAACAGCGCCCAACCCACGTCTTCGATGGTTGCCTCGCCGGTTGCAATGGTGCCGGCGTTGATATCCATCAGGTCGTGCCAGCGGCGGGCGAGATCCGAGCGCGTCGCCACCTTGATGACGGGTACTTCCGCGAGACTGTACGGCGTGCCGCGGCCGGTCGTGAACACGTGAAGGTTGATACCCGCGGCGACTTGCAGCGTGCCGCAAATGAAATCGCTCGCGGGCGTTGCCGCGTAAATCAGGCCTTTCTGCCGGACCTTTTCGCCCGGCGACAGCACGCCCGAGATCGCCGAGTTGCCTGACTTGATGATCGAGCCCATCGCTTTTTCGACGATGTTCGACAAGCCGCCTTTCTTGTTGCCCGGCGTCGTGTTGGCGCTGCGGTCAGCGCCGCCGCGCTTCAGATAATCGTCGTACCACTGCATCTCGCGGATGATCGCCGCGGCGACCTCCGGGTTTGCCGCGCGTGCCGTCAGTTGATCGACACCGTCGCGCACTTCGGTGACTTCGGAGAACATCACCGTCGCACCGGCGCGCACCAGCAAGTCCGTCGCGAAGCCCACCGCGGGATTCGCGGTCAACCCGGAAAAAGCGTCGCTGCCGCCGCACTGCACGCCGATCACGAGGTCGGAAGCCGGGCAGGTCTCGCGACGGCGATTGTTCAGCCGCTTCAGATGCCCTTCGGCCATTCTCATGATCGACTCGATCATCGACTGGAAGCCGACGTGCGCTTCGTCCTGAAGCACGACGACGTCGCCGTTCAGGTCCGCCTCAACGTCGCCAATGTCAGCGACTTCAGCGACATTGGCGGCCGCAGCAATGGGGATCGTGCCAGGCGGCATCAAACGCTCCGGCTGCAATTTCTCGCAGCCGAGACTGACCATCATCACTTCGCCGCCGAAATTCGGGTTCAGACTGATGTTGCGCACGGTGCGGATCGGCACCATCGCATCAGGCGCGTCGATCGCGACGCCGCAACCATAGGTGTGGCCCAGACCGACGACATCGTCGACATTGGGGTACTTCGGCAACAACTCGGCCTTGATCCGCGTCACTGCGTGCGTTACCACGTCGGCCACGCATTGCACCGTGGTCGTAATCGCCAGAATGTTGCGCGAGCCGACCGAGCCGTCTGCATTGCGGTAGCCCTCGAACGTGAAACCCTCGAGCGGCGGCATGTCCGGCGCCTTGATGGTCGCGATCGGCAGATCTTCGAGTCCGGGCGGACTCGGCATCCGGATCACGTGTTCGTTGATCCAGCTTCCCTTCGGCAAAGCCTTGAGCGCGTAGCCGATCACCACGTTATAGCGAATGACTTCGTCGCCTTCCAGGAGATCCGCAAGCGCCACTTTGTGCCCTTGCGGCACACGCTCGCGCAGCACCAGGCCATCGGGAAATACAGCGCCCTCACCCAGGCCGCCGTCGTTGACGACGATCGCGACGTTGTCGTTGGGATGAACGCGAATGTAGAGCGGGGAATGTTCCATTGCATCGATCCTTGCGGCGATTTCACGCCTATCATGCCAAATTCATACGTCATCCTACAACATGAAAGCTTAAGCAGGCGTTCCGTATTTACCCTATAACCTGCATTATGCCGCGAAATCACCGTTGAGTTAGCCGATTTCTTGTTGTACGATGACATATAAGAAATCTCCATTTCCAAGACTTAACGCCCAGGATACTCATCATGACGACACCGCAGGAACTGAAGCAGATCGTTTCGGAAGGCCTTCTCTCCTTCCCCGTGACCGACTTCGACGAACAGGGCGATTTTCGCGCCGACACTTACGCCGAGCGCCTCGAATGGCTTGCTCCTTACGGCGCCTCGGCGCTGTTCGTCGCAGGCGGCACGGGCGAATTTTTTTCGCTGACACACAACGACTATTCGAACGTTGTGCGCACGGCAACCGAAGTCTGCAAGGGCAAGGTGCCGATCCTCGCCGGCGCGGGCGGTCCGACGCGCGTGGCGATCGCCTACGCGCAGGAAGCCGAGCGTCACGGCGCGAACGGCATCCTGTTGATGCCGCACTATCTGACCGAAGCCTGCCAGGAGGGCATCGCGGCGCACGCTGAAGAGGTGTGCAAGTCCGTGCCGAACATGGGCGTGATCATCTACAACCGCGCGAATTCCAGGCTTAACGCCGACATGCTCGAAGGCCTCGCCGAACGCTGCCCCAACCTGATCGGTTTCAAGGACGGCGTCGGTGAAATCGAGAACATGGTGTCGATCCGCCGCCGCCTGGGCGACCGCTTCTCGTACCTCGGCGGGTTGCCGACGGCCGAAGTCTACGCAGCCGCTTACAAGGCGCTGGGCGTGCCGGTGTACTCGTCGGCGGTGTTCAACTTCATCCCGAAGACGGCGATGGACTTCTACCGCGCAATCGCCGCGGACGATCACGCCACGGTGGGCAAGCTGATCGACGAATTCTTCCTGCCGTATCTGGCGATCCGCAATCATCGCGCGGGCTACGCGGTCAGCATCGTGAAGGCCGGCGCGAAGCTGGTCGGCCATAGCGCCGGCCCGGTGCGCGCGCCGCTGACCGATCTGACCGAAGAAGAAATGAGCCAGCTCGACGCGCTCATCAAGAAGCTCGGCTCGCAGTAAGCGCCCTGCGCACCGTGCGAGCCTGGTCGCGCACATGGCACCGCCCATAGCGCCCGGGACGGCAACGTCGCCGGGCGTTCTTTAAAGCGCCGGATCGCCACCTGACGCTTCCCGCGAAGCACCGGCCGATCCGGTTGATCGGCAAGAACCGCCGCGGCTGACTGCACCACAAAGCCTGGGAGCCCTCTCCCCTGCACAAGATTCAGGAGATGACCATGGAAATGAGCCGCACGGCGAGTCCCGCTCACGCCGCGAAGCGCACCAGAGTCCGCTACACGATTCTGCTGCTGGTCTTCATCATCACGACGTTCAATTACGCGGACCGCGCAACGCTCTCCGTGACCGGCTCCGCGATGCGCGCCGAGTTCGGCTTCGACGCGATCAGGATGGGATACATCTTCTCCGCGTTCAGCTGGGCGTACGTTCTGTCGCAACTGCCGGCCGGCTTGCTGCTCGACCGGTTCGGCGCGCGGCGCGTCTACGCAGCGAGCATTTTCCTGTGGTCGCTGTTTACGCTGCTGCAAAGCTCGATCGGTTTGCTGGGAAGTGCCGCCGCCGCGGTCACGGCGCTGTTCGTGCTGCGCTTCGCCATGGGCGCCGCCGAATCGCCGGCGTTTCCCGCCAATGCCAAGGTCGTCGCCAGCTGGTTCCCGACGACCGAACGCGGAACGGCATCCGCCATTTTCAATTCGGCCCAATACTTCGCAGCGGTTATTTTCACGCCGCTGATGGCCTGGCTCACTCACGCATTCGGCTGGCATCAGGTCTACATCGTGATGGGCGTGGCCGGGTTCATACTTGCCCTCACCTGGCTGAAGGTGATGAAGAATCCCGCCGACCACCCACGCGTCTCGCGCGCCGAACTGGAGCACATCGAACAGGGCGGCGGCGTGGTCAACGGACACAAGAGGGCCCAACCCGCCGACGTCGCCAGCGCCGGGGGCTGGTTTCTCGTGCGCCAGTTGCTGACCAATCGCATGCTGCTCGGCGTCTATCTCGCCCAGTACTGCATCAACGTGCTGACCTACTTCTTCCTGACCTGGTTTCCGATCTACCTCGTGCAGGCTCGCGGCATGACGATTCTGCAGGCCGGCCTGGTGGCATCGCTGCCTGCCATCTGCGGATTCTCCGGCGGCGTACTCGGCGGCATCCTGTCCGACTCGCTGATCCGGCGCGGCCATTCGCTCACGATCGCGCGCAAGGCGCCGATCGTCGGCGGCATGCTGCTGTCGGTGTGCATCATCGGCTGCAACTACGTGAGCGCCGACTGGCTCGTCGTCGCGCTCATGTCACTCGCATTCTTCGGCAAAGGCCTCGGCGCGCTCGGCTGGGCTGTCGTCGCCGATACGTCGCCTAAAGAAGCCCTCGGCCTTTCGGGCGCCATCTTCAACATGTTCGGCAACGTGGCCGGCATCGTGACGCCCATCGTGATCGGCTATCTCGTCGCGAAGTCCGGATCGTTCAATGGCGCGCTGGTCTTCGTGGGCCTGAATGCATTGCTGACCGTGTTCAGCTACCTCGTGATCGTGAAAGACATCAAACGGGTCGAGTTGCGCCGGCGCTAGCGTGCAGCCGGCGCATGCGATGCCATGCGCCGGCGTCGAAAATGATCGCGCGCTTGTATAATCAGTCGTCAGACAACGCTATAATGAAACGCAAAGAGTGTCTGCAACTATTTGATTTGAGGGGCGTTTTCGATGGCTACACCCATGGCTTCCGCAGCACAGCCGCGACGCGCTCGTAATCTCGCCGAGTTTGTCGTCAGCTACGTGACTGAACAGATTACGTCCAACGCCTTGAAGCCCGGCGACAAACTACCGACGGAATCGCAGTTGATGGTCACGCTGAGCGTGAGCCGCACCGTCATCCGCGAGGCCATTTCGCGCTTGCAGGCGGGCAAGATCATCGAGACGCGGCACGGCATCGGCAGCTTCGTGCTGGAGCCGCCGCGCGAAAAACTGGGTATCGACATGGTGCCGGCCACCACCTTGCGCGACGTCCTGTCGATACTCGAACTGCGCATCAGCCTCGAAACGGAGTGCGCGGGTCTGGCAGCGCAACGCGCCAAACCGGATGACCTCGCACGCATGCGCGCCGCGCTCGACGCGATCGAGGCGACCCGCCGCAATGGGCGCGACAGCGTCGATGCCGACCTCCAGTTCCATATCTCCGTAGCTCGCGCAACCGGTAACCGGTATTTCGTCGACATCCTCACGCAGATGGGCAGCGCGCTCATTCCGCGCAACCGGCTCGACTCGGCGGGAATCGCGCATGCGGACCCGGACGCTTACCTGTCGCTCGTGAACCTCGAACACGAAAGCATCCTCGAGGCGATCACACGGCACGATGCGGAAGGCGCGCGCGCGGCGATGCGCATGCACCTGTCCAATAGCCGCGAGCGGCTGAGGCGCGCCAACGACGCTGCTGAAGCGAACAGCTGATTCGAACTGTCGCCGCTCAAGAAAAATGGCCGGGAATCCCCGGCCATTTTTTTATCCAACTCGCTGCTTAGCTGCGCGTCATCTCGCCATCGCGGCGACGCCACAGGTCCAGTGGATTGCTGTCTGCCAACGACTCGGGCAACAGGTCGGCCGGGAAATCCTGATAGCACACCGGACGCAGGAAGCGTTCGATGGATGTCGTACCGACCGACGTGGCACGGCTATCGGATGTGGCCGGGAACGGTCCGCCATGCACCATCGCGTGCGAAACCTCGACACCCGTCGGGAAACCATTGACCAGAATCCGCCCGGCTTTGCGCTCGAGGATCGGGACCAGCTTTTTCGCCGTCGACAGATCACCGCTGTCCATCTGCAGCGTGGCGGTGAGCTGGCCGGCAAAGTGCTCGGCCACCGCCAGCATTTCCTGTTCGTCCTTGCAGCGCACGATGGTCGACGCGGGGCCGAAGACTTCGTCTTCCAGTTCGGGCGTCGCGAGGAACGTTTGAGCGTCGGTCACGAACAGCGCGGCGCGTGCTTGCGTCGGGCCCGTGGTGTCAATGCCGCGCGCAACCGCCTCGACACCCCTGGTAGCCGCCAGCTTGCCTTCACCCTCTTCATAGGCGGCATGAATACCCGCGGTGAGCATAGTCTGCGCAGGCTTGGAATTCAGCGCATCGGATGCCGTTGCAACAAAGCCTTTGAGTGCATCGCTGTCGACGGCAATCGCGAGACCCGGGTTGGTACAGAACTGCCCTGCGCCAAGCACGAGCGAATCGACAAAGCCACGCGCGATCCCCTCGCCGCGCGAAGAAAGTGCGTTCGGCAGAAGGAAAACCGGATTGATGCTGCTCATTTCGGCGTAGACCGGAATCGGCTCGGCACGAGCGGCTGCCACGCGCATCAACGAGGTACCACCGGCGCGCGAACCCGTGAAGCCCACCGCCTTGATCGCCGGATGCGCGACCAGCGCTTCACCGACCGAATTGCCGGCGCCGACAATCATCGAGAAGACGCCCTCCGGCAAGCCCATTTCCAGTGCGACGCGCTGAATCACGCGGCCGACCATCTCCGACGTGCCGAGGTGGGCCCGATGCGCCTTCACCACCACCGGGCAACCTGCCGCGAGTGCCGCGGCCGTATCGCCACCCGCCACCGAAAACGCGAGCGGAAAATTGCTGGCCCCGAACACAGCGACCGGGCCCAGCGGAATCTTCTGCATACGCAGGTCCGAGCGCGGTAACGGCTTGCGCTCCGGCAACGGCGAATCGAGCGTTGCAGCGAGCCATTGCCCCGCCCGTATGACTTGCGCAAACAGCTTGAGCTGCCCCGTCGTACGACCACGCTCGCCTTCGAGACGCGCCTTCGGCAAACCGGACTCTTCGTGCGCGCGCTGGATCAATGCGTCACCGAGCGCCATGATGCCGTCGGCGATGCGCTCGAGAAACTCGGCGCGCACCGTGAGCGGCAGTTGCCGGCAAGGGTCGAATGCTTTCTGCGCGAGTTCGCAGGCGAGGTCCACATTCGCGACCGCGCCCGAAGCGAAGACCGGCTCGGCGATCTCGGCGCCCGTGGTCGGATTGAACGCACGCAATGGTTTTTCGTCGCCGCGTACCGCCCTGCGGCCAATCAGCATTTCGCCGGTGATAGACATTTCGCTTCCTTGGATGACTGCGTTTGATATCGGTCATCCTATAACATAAACAGCACAGCCGCAACCTGCCTCGCGTGCGCTTTGTTTGGATCCGGGTTTACGCGCCTGCCGCACGAATCCTGCATGGTGCTAATCTTGATTAAGACATACGACGACCTATAACATATAATTGAGATACACGTCGGAGCTTGTCCCCATCAATCGCAGTTTGAGGAACACAGCCATGACAGCCGCAACGCCATATCAGCCCTTACCCAACACCTTCCGCCGCGCGGTCTGCGGCGGCGAAACCCTGGTCGGCTGCTGGGCCTCGCTAGCGAGTCCGATCACCACTGAACTGCTCGGCATTATCGGCTTCGACTGGTTGCTGCTGGATGCCGAGCATGCGCCAAACGACGTGCTGACGCTGATTCCCCAACTGATGGCGCTCAAGGACAGCCCGAGCGCGCCCGTCGTCCGGCCGCCGGCCAATGACAGCGTCTTCATCAAGCGGCTGCTCGATAGCGGCTTTTCGAACTTCCTCGTGCCGTTTGTCGACAGCGCCGAGGACGCGGCCCGCGCCGTCTCGGCAACCCGCTACCCACCGCAGGGCATTCGCGGCGTCTCGGTGAGCCAACGGGGCAATCGCTACGCGAGCGTGCCGAACTACTTCGACATCGCTAACGACAATGTCTGCGTCATCGTCCAGATTGAGAGCCGCAAAGCAGTCGAGGCGATCGACGAGATCCTCGCCGTCGACGGAGTCGATGCCGTTTTCGTCGGACCATCCGATCTCGCCGCCGCTTACGGCCACATCGGCAACGCCGGCCATCCCGACGTGCAACAGGCGATCGCGCGCGTGTTCGAACGTGCGCAGGCCGCCGGCAAGGCGAGCGGAATCCTCGCGCCCGTTCAGACGGATGCGGAGCGCTATATCTCGATGGGCTGCCGCGTAGTCGCGGTCTGCGCGGACATGGGACTGCTGAAAGGCGCGGCGCAGACGGTTCAAAAACACTTCATGCAGAAATGAGCGGGCCGGCAACCGCGGCCGCCATCACATCCCCGGAGAACATCATGCAAAAAGCAGGCTTTATCGGACTCGGCATCATGGGCAAGCCCATGGCCGCCAACCTCCTCAAGAATGGCGTCACCCTCGCCGCATTCACGCGCAGCGGCGTACCCGACGATCTCAAGCAGGCAGGCGCAATTGCATGCGATAGCCCGGCAGCGGTTGCAGAGCAAGCCGACGTGATCTTCATCATGGTGCCGGACACGCCGGACGTCGAGCGCGTTCTGTTCGGCGAGCAGGGACTCGCCGGCGCGTTACGCGCGGGGCAAACCGTCGTCGACATGAGTTCGATTTCGCCGATGGCCACCCGGGACTTCGCCGCACGTGTGCGCGAACGCGGCGCGGAATATCTGGACGCGCCGGTTTCAGGCGGCGAGGTCGGTGCAAAAACCGGTTCGTTGACCATCATGGTCGGCGGCACGACAACCGCCTTCGGCAACGTCAAGCCGCTGTTCGACATGATGGGCAAGAACGTCACGCTGATCGGCGATGTCGGTGCCGGACAGGTGTGTAAAGTGGCCAACCAGGTCATCGTCGCGGCGACGATCGAGGCGGTCGGCGAGGCCCTGCTGCTCGCCTCCAGGGCAGGTGTCGATCCGGCGCGCGTGCGCGAAGCGCTGATGGGGGGGTTTGCATCGTCGCGCATCCTCGAAGTGCACGGCGAGCGGATGACGAAACGCACGTTCGACCCGGGGTTCAGGATCGAACTTCACCAGAAGGACCTGAATCTCGCGCTCTCCACGGCGCAAGCGCTCGGTGTGTCCTTGCCCAATACCGCCACCTGCCAGGCGCTCTTTAACGCATGCGTCGCGCACGGCGGCAAAGCATGGGACCACTCCGCGATGGTGCGCGCACTCGAAATACTCGCCAATCACGAAATCGGTCAGCAGAGCGCCTGACTTTCGGCAAGTCCGGTCACGCCGACGTCCGCACGCGCGAGCGCGACGCGCATCCGGCATTTCTGGACATGACGTGACGCGCTTGCCCCTGCTCGTGCAAATGCATAAGCGAGCGAGACAGGCTGCGAGGAAATACAAAAGGAGAGCACTGACGGGACGAACGCACGATGATGACGATGTGCGCCGATGCGATGCGAGAACATGACAGTAGACGAAAGCTGGGTCGCTTCCGTCTACGTCACATATGCGTTGGTAGGCTCGATTGGATTCGAACCAACGACCCCCACCATGTCAAGGTGGTGCTCTAACCAACTGAGCTACGAGCCTTTAGAGGCGCGAATTATAGAGACTCGGTACGCGTAGCACAAGCCCTCTTTCTTACTCGCTGGCGTGTGTCTTGTTCAACGCGGTGGCGACCATTCGGCCCGCGCATCCAACGGATAGACCGGCCGCCTGACATGCTCGAACGCAAAGAGTCCGAAGTCCGAGCTCGTCACGCCGCGGCTATCGCATTCCACCAGCGCCGCGGCGATCGGCACGAAAACCGGCCGGCAATACATCCGCGACTTGAGCAACAGAAAACGCGCGCGGCGCGGATCGATACCGACGCTCTCGAACACACCGAGGTCCCACGGTTCGTGCGTACGTTCAGTCATCACGAGCTTCGCCGTGCCGGTGTCGAGCACCGCCGCGCGCCCCATGAATGCACGCTGGCCGGTGTAGGTCGGACCGCTGATCACGTATTCGCCGTCGGTCAGCGCGCGCACTACGCCGGTTACGGCAACCGGCGGCTTTGGCACCACTGCTTTACCGAAGAGCTTATTGCCGATCGTCACCGTCACCGTGCTGCCGACGCCCGCCACCATCAGTGCCGCGACCGCTTGCGGATCGCACAACGGTCCGCTTACGACGCCTTCGAGATTTTGCTTCAGCGCTTCCTCGAACAGATCCATCGTGTCGCACGTGCCGCCCGACATGCAGTTGTCGCCGTGATCGAGCAGCAGCACCGGCTTGTCGGCACCCTGCGCGAGCGCCGCCGCCTGCGCGACCGACTCCGCGAGCGGTGCGCTGCGGTAAACGAAATCTTCGCGTTCGTCCCAGATCTGCCGCGCGATGCGCTCAGCCACCGCTTCCGCCTTCGCGCGATCGCCATTTGCCACGACGACAACGCTGATGCACGGCGCCTCGATATCGGCGAGCGAGAAGCCGGACAGCACCGACACCGCGAGCATGCCGTCGGCCTCGGCCGCACGCGCGGCATCGACGGCGCGTTTCATCGCACCTTCGGCTGTCGCACTGCGCAGCGTATGCGTGAGCAGCGGCGGCTGACGCCATGCCATCACCGGCTGCGCCTTGCCATGAACCAGGTCGAACATCAGACGCGCCGCATGCGCGCCGGTCTCATACATATCGACATGCGGATAGGTCTTGAAGCTGACGATCACATCGGCGTTGTCGATCATTTTCTGCGTGACGTTGCCGTGCAGATCGAGCGCGACTGCGATCGGTGCGTCGGGCAACGCGGCGCGCACGCGCTCGAGAAGATCACCCTCGCCGTCGTTCGAATTCTCCGCGACCATCGCACCGTGCAGATCGAGCATGACTGCGTCGCAGCCGAATGCAGCCGCCACGATCGCGTTGCAAATTGCGTCATAGGCAGCGACGGCGACCGGACCGCTCGGATTCCCCGATGCGGAAATCGGCGTCACGATTTCCGCGTTCTCACGCTCGGCTGCGTCGATGAACGCGGCCATTGCCGTCTGCATGCCTTTGTTCTCTTTGAACGCGTCTTCGCCATAGCTCGGGCCGTTGCGGCCAAACGCTGCGAGCGGTGTGTCGACCGGCGAGAAGGTGTTGGTCTCGTGGTTCATCCTTGCAATCAGGATTTTCATGTCTTAGCGCTCCCTGCCGTTTGCGCGGCATTCAGCATCGCCTGTAGCAGCGCGCTGCGATAGGCTTCCAGATGGTCGGCGCGCGCGTCCTCGATTTCATTGTGACCGATGCCGTCTTTGCACGGCACGAAAATCATCGCCGCCAGCGCGGCTCGCGCGAGATAGACGGCGTCATGACCTGCACCGCTAATGACATCCATCGACGAAAAACCGAGCGCGAACGCATCCGCGCCCTGCTGAACCGCTTCGACCAGTTTCGCGGCGAACGGCTGCGGCGCGCGATCGAGTGCGGTGCGATTGACAGTATGAATCAGATCGGCCGCGACCAGCTGCGCATCGCGACGCAGTTCCATCGGCGTGGGCCCCGCGTGCGCTTTCCATGCCGTGCACCGTGACGTCGTACCAGCGTTGCCCGAGCGCGCCCTGCACGACGCCAATCGGGCGGTTGGGCGGGAGAATCGAGCTATCGCCGGCCAAGGTACGCCAAAGGGCTCAACCTTTTACCGCGCGCGCCGTTATTGCATCTGCAAAGGCACAAACAGTGGACCTTCATGGCACAAGCTATTCCGTTTTCCCGTCACACCGGTGCTGCGCGTGCGCGGCATGCAAAGGTGATGCTGTTGCCGATCGCCCGGCAGATCGCCGATGAGCTCGCGCTGCGTGTCCATCTGGCGCTCGACGCATTGCGGCGTGGCACCGGCAGTGTGACCGATGCGCAGACGCTCACGCAAATCATGCTGCTGAGCGGTTTTCTGGCTGAATCTGGCTTCGGCTCCGCAACCAGCGAGCAGTTGCAGGCGGCCGAGCGTGCGGTGTCGGCGGTTTTCGATATCGGCCGGGAGACCGGCGCGTGGCGGCTGGATAGTGCAGCATTCGAATTGTTCGCAACAATCGCGACGAATTATGACCAGCAACTGCACCGCGCGCCGCTTTGGGCGATCACCGATGCCAGTGAACGGCTCGATCGCTTTACTGCGGGTATGTCGCACCAGATGCCGGTGCGGAGACGGGCTTAATTTTCTCGAAAGATTTGTAAGGCGACGATGTATGCGTCGCCTTCCGCCGCACTACCGTAGGGGTGCGGTGACCTGGGGCGGCGAACTGACCGGCCGGTTTGACGGCTACGGCCTGATTGCAAATACGCTTCGACCGGGCAGGAACTGAACCGCTGTGTTCATGCGCCATTTCAAGGGGCACGCTGGTTTTTCGGCGCCGTAAACGGGGTTTGAGGCGCAGTGGAACGGAAAACCGGGTTAAGCGTGAGTGTTCGCCGCGTGCGGCGGGAATTCGGGTAACTCGGACAGGGTTTGCGCCGGCTTCAGATTTGAGAACACGGACAATAAAGCGCCAGCAGCACTGCCCAGCGCAGTTCAGTAGGAAAGCATCGTCGCAAACCGGCCACAGGACGTTCGAACTAGATCTGAAAATGTCCGCTTGCAAGCTGGCCGCAGACATTCGTGCCGCGCCTGCTACGTCTCTGCTCGCGAGCGAGTGCCCAAAGCCGCGCATCAGTAAATCTTCTTTTTCTCTCCCGAAGACTCAGGCACGTTCGGCTGGCCTTTACGCTGCCCTCCCGATTCAAAAACAGTGTGGAGAGTCAGACCGATCGCCGCACCGACCAGTTCGGCAAGCACAAAGCCCGGCGCGCTGACCGGTGCGATGCCGGCAAAGCTGTTGCTGAACATCGCCTCGCCGAGCACGCAGCGCGCCGAATTGTGCGTGCAACGGATCAGGACATTTGTTGTACGTTCGCCGTCGGTTTCGGGCTATGGTCGCGTGGTGGTGTCGATGCGCGTACCTTGCTTGATAAACAGCGTGACGGGTGTTTTCTCGCAAATTTCGGCGAGACGGGCTCGCTGACTGCCATCGATGGCGCATCGACGGACACCACACGCGGGATATATTGGTCACGATCCCGGTTCCATGCGCAATTCCATATCGACAGCGATACGGCCGGGCGGCCAGTCTTTTTGCCGTATGTAAATTCTGAGCGTCGCCGCCGTGCACGCCGCGACAACGGCGAGCACAAACCCGAAAGGAACAAGGAACGACCCCACGATTCTGGCCGCATTCGTGCGGTCTCTCATCGCCCAGCAGGCTATGGGTGCCCGCGTTGAGATCGACGACATGGTTGGGTGCGTCTACACCCGGCACGGCGCCGGCAATTGTCGGGTTCGGGTGTGTGTTGCCATTCGTGACTTAAGGAAACGATGCCTGCCGTCCCGGCGTAAAGGGCGGCTGGTGGCAGCAGGTCCGGTCGAAATGGTCCCTTGTGCATCGCACGCTCAGACTGGCTTTTGCCTGGAGCCGCGAACAGACCCCGTGGAGTGCGGTGATAGCGACGTCATTCTTCACCGACGGGACGACTTCGCTTGCGAATACCCTTGATGCGGTTCTGGCTCAAACGCGGGCGGCGCATCGCCCAGGGTTTTGGGGGAACAAAGAAATTGATGGCCGGTGATGAGCAAGCGGGAAAGTCTGGACGGGTCGTTTCATGCCTTTCGGACATTCGCCGAACAGGGAGCAGCAATGCTGGGAACCAGCGACGAGAAAGCGATCCAGGCACCCTCAGTTCGCTGAAGTTGACAAGGGGGACGACTCGTCGTGCCTGTCTCGCACCTCGACCGGAGCAAGAAAATGGTTAACAACGGGGGGCGAATCACCGATGTGAAACGCCAGAGCCTGTTGCTGCACGTCGCGGTCGGCGAGCGTGGAGCGTTCGTGCTGACGCAGGTGTTCAAGCCACGACATAACGAGGAAATACTCCAGAAAGCGGCCCGGCTGTGCAGCATCTTCGAAAAGGCCCCACGCGTACGCGCCATCCCGCCGGCGCGCCTGGCTCAGTTGATCGAGTGTCGCAACGAAGTCACCTACACGCGACGCGTCGATGCGATATTCGATCGTCACCATCACGGGACCGCGGTCGTGGTTTACCGTCGCGTTGACGATTGGCTCGGGCCAGTGCATCGAGGGCGCGAGGCCGCGCGAATCGCCCTGCTGCAACTTGAAGCGCCACGTCACGGGAATGGCGAGCAGTGCACCCGCGCTCGCTGCGAACAGGGCAACAGGAATCCCGAGATGACTCGCCACCTGACCCCACACCACGCTGCCCGCGCTCATCGAGCCGAAGAAGACCATCACAAAGATCGAAAGTCCCCGTGCTCGCACCCATTCGGGCAAACTCACCTGAACGGAAAGGTTGAGCGTGGTCAGCACGGCAAGCCACGATGCGCCTGCGATGAAGCTGGCAGCGCTCGCCAGCGCCGGATTGCGAACGGCGGCAAACGCCATCAGCGCGAGCGTCGTACCGAGCGTGCCGAGCGCAACCACCCTGTCCGGGTTCAGCGAGCGACGCAGCGCCGGTAGCGCGAAGGCTCCCAGCACTGCCCCGACGCCGACGCTTCCAAGCAGGATGCCATAGAGTTCGGCGCCGCCGCCGAGCACCTTGCGTGCAACCAACGGCAACATGGCCCAGTATGCGCTCGCGAACAGGAAGAAGCCTGCGGCCCGTGTCAGGGTGGCCTTCAATGGACGGCTGTGCCACGCGTACCGCAGGCCTCCCACCATCGCACCCAGCAGGTCCTCAGGCGGCAGCCTGCGCGCAGGTTTCGGCTGAGGCTGCCACCATGTGAGCGCGGCAACCACGAGCGCGTAACTCGTGGCGTTGATCAGAAACGGCGCTGCCTGACCGATCACGGTGATAACGTAGCCGCCGAGTGCGGGGCCGATCGCACGGCTGATGTTCACGCCCACGCTGTTGGTCGCCACCGCCTGCTGCAGCACGTCGCGTGGCACGAGGTCGGGCACGATGGCTTGCCATGCGGGCGCCGTGACCGCAGTGCCGACGCCCATCGCGAAGGTGAAGGAGAGCAGCAGCAACGGGCTGGCGACCCCAAGGTAAACTACAGTGCCAAGTGTGCCGGCGACGATCGCGAGCACGCACTGCACGACGAGCAGCTGTCTGCGCCGGTCGACGATGTCGGCGAGCGCTCCAGCGGGAAGCGCCAGCAGGAACACTGGCAGCGTAGTCGCCGTCTGCACGAGCGCCACCCATACCGGTGATGGCGACAGGCTGGTCATCAACCAGCCGGCCCCAGCATCGTGCATCCATGTACCGATATTGGAAAGTACCGTGGCAAGCCACAGCACGGTGAAGGTCCGGTAGCCGAAGGGCGCACGCGGTGTGCTTGGGCCGCCAGCCGCGGCGCCCTCCGACGGCGGTGTCGCTTTGATGTTGCCCAATCGAATCGCTCCGGAACGACGGGCGGAAAGATCCGTCCCGTGCGGCGCGCCGGTGCGTGACGAGGACCACACACACCGGCCTGTCTTACTTCGCCCACCGCCGTGCGCAACAAGTCGGGCGCGGCCGCGCGCCTCTCAGCGCCGTCCACGGACCAACGTCATTTTGTGCTGAGGCAAGCCGGAACAGCTGGCGCCAGATATCCGGCGTGACCCAGTATGGTGAAGCGCGTTTGCGACAGGCTATCCGGCGTGCACGGGTGCAAGTGCCTCATGCGCACCTGCGGTGCGCTGCGGCGCCTTGTGAACCATCGTGTAGGCATAGTCCACGCCCATGCCGTACGCGCCGGAATGCTCCCTGACGATGGCCATCACCGCGTCGTATGTCTCCTTGCGCGCCCAGTCGCGTTGCCACTCCAGCAACACCTGCTGCCACGTCATCGGTACGACGCCCGCCTGGATCATGCGCTGCATCGCAAAGTCGTGTGCGTCTTTCGAGGTGCCGCCTGACGCGTCGGCCACCATATAGATTTCATAGCCGCCTTCGTCCATCGCGCACAACGCGAAAGTGTTGTTGCAGACCTCGGTCCACAGGCCCGAGACTACGACTTTCTTGCGTCCATTGCCGGCCAGCGCGTCACGCACCTTCTGGTCATCCCACGAATTCATCGACGTGCGTTCGAGCACCTTCTGCCCCGGGAACACATCCAGAAGTTCCGGGTACGTGAAGCCGGAGAAGCTCTCAGACTCCACTGTCGTGATGGTGGTCGGAATGTTGAAGACTTTTGCCGCCTTGGCAAGGGCCACGACATTGTTCTTCAACACCTGGCGGTCGATCGACTGGACGCCGAATGCCATCTGCGGCTGTTGATCGATAAAAATCAGCTGACAGTTTTCAGGTGTCAGTACTTCAAGTTTAGGATTGCTCATGGTTTGATCCATCCAATCTGTCGATAATTCGGACATCTTCAAATGGCCAGACATCCGATCATGAACGGCACTTTGAATTAAGCGCCGGGCGTAAAGGCCACATCGATGAGAAAACGCGAATGTTGCACCGCTCGAGTCGAGTCGACAGGATCAACGTGCGGGAACGCTATCGGCAGCATGGCGAGTCTACGAACAAGCCTATAAATCGAGCAGCGAAAAATCAAGTGATTCCCGATATCAGGAATCCCGGGCGGACGCGGTGGCTGTCCAAATTTCTGGCGGGACCGTTCCAAATGAACTACTTTTCATTCATGCTTATGCGGCGTACCGCAGACCTTTGGCCATGGCTTTCCGCCCACCGCCCCATCCACCTGGTGGCCGCCTTCTCCTGATTTTTCAACCCACCGTCGTGCTGGGATGTTGGAGCGCAACCCTGTTCTATCAGATGCGCTCGCTGTCCTTCGCAGGCGCAACGTCAAGGAGGCAAGCCGATGAAGCTCTATCTCTTTTCCCTGCTCGCCGGTGTGGTGGTCGGCGTGATCTATAGCCTGCTTCACGTGCGCTCGCCAGCACCACCGCTCGTCGCGCTGGTGGGGCTACTCGGCATTCTCGCCGGCGAGCAGATCGTCCCGGTTGCCAAACAAATGCTCTCGGGTAGCGCCTTTCACACTGCCTGGCAACAGTCGAAGTGCACCCAGCACATGTTCGGCTCCCTGCCTGGCCGCAATACGGGCGATACCACGCGTGTCGCCTCCGCGAACCTACCGGAGAAACGCTCATGAGCCGCCCCGCAACGAACGCCCCCGATCTGATCCTTCACCATGGCCGCTTCACGACACTGGACCGGCAAAGCCCGCTGGCAAGCGCGGTGGCGATCCGGGATGGTGTCTTCACGGCGGTAGGCGGCGACGCGGATATTTTGCCGCTTGCCGGCGATGCCACACAGGTGATCGACCTGCAGGGACAGCCCGTGCTGCCGGGGCTCATCGACAACCACCTTCATATCATTCGCGGCGGCCTGAACTTCAACATGGAGTTGCGCTGGGACGGCGTGCGCTCGCTCGCCACGGCCATGGCGATGCTCAAGCACCAGGTGGCGATCACCCCGCCGCCGCAGTGGGTGCGCGTGGTGGGTGGCTTCACGGAGCATCAGTTCGATGAAAAGCGCCTTCCCACGATCGACGAGATCAACGCTATTGCACCGGACACGCCAGTGTTCATCCTGCATCTGTATGATCGCGCGATCCTCAATGCTGCGGCGCTGCGCGTGGTGGGCTACACGAAGGACACACCCGAGCCACCGGGAGGCGAAATTGTGCGCGACCGGGCTGGCAATCCGACAGGCCTGCTGCTCGCCAAACCCAACGCCGCCATTCTGTACGCAACGCTTGCCAAAGGCCCGAAGCTGCCATTCGAGTACCAGCTCAATTCCACGCGCCATTTCATGCGGGAACTGAACCGCCTGGGCGTGACTGGCGCGATCGACGCCGGCGGCGGCTTCCAGAACTATCCGGACGACTACGCGGTTATCCAGAAGCTTTCCGACGACGGCCAGCTCACCATCCGGCTCGCCTATAACCTTTTCACGCAAAAGCCCAAAGGCGAGAAGGAAGATTTCCTGAACTGGACGAAGACCTCGAGCTACAAGCAGGGCAACGACTACTTCAGGCATAACGGTGCGGGCGAAATGCTCGTGTTTTCCGCTGCCGATTTCGAGGACTTTCGCCAGCCGCGCCCGGACATGCCTGCCGAGATGGAAGGCGAACTGGAAGAAGTCGTGCGCATCCTTGCGCAGAACCGCTGGCCGTGGCGCCTGCACGCCACCTACGACGAAACGATCAGCCGTGCCCTCGATGTGTATGAGCGCGTGAACAGCGATACTCCGCTCGCAGGCCTGAACTGGTTCTTCGACCATGCGGAAACAATCTCGGAACGCTCAATGGACCGCATCGCCGCCCTCGGTGGTGGCATTGCGGTGCAGCATCGGATGGCGTACCAGGGTGAATACTTCGTCGAACGTTACGGCGCGCAGGCAGCCGAGGCAACGCCACCGATTGCACGCATGATTGAAAAGGGTGTCAGGGTGTCGGCGGGCACCGACGCGACGCGTGTCGCCTCGTACAACCCGTGGGTGTCGCTTGCCTGGCTCGTAACGGGACGGACCGTGGCGGGCATGAGGCTCTACCCGCAACGTAACTGCCTTGACCGTGAGACTGCCCTGCGCATGTGGACCGATAACGTCACGTGGTTCTCGAACGAAGAAGGCAGGAAAGGCCGAATCGAAGCCGGGCAGTTCGCGGACCTGATCGTGCCAGATCGCGACTACATGTCGTGCCCCGAAGCCGACATCCCCGACACGACGTCGCTGCTGACTCTGGTAGGCGGCAAGATCGTGTTTGCTGCCGGACCTTTTGCGGAGTTTGATTCACCGGTACCGCCTGCCATGCCCGACTGGTCGCCGGTGCGTACGTACGGCGGCTACGCCGGCTGGGGCGCGCCGCAAGGCGGCAATGGTGCACCGCTGCAGCGCGTCGCTGCGCAGCTTTGCGGCTGCGCGAGCGCATGTAGCGTGCACGGCCACTCGCACGCGCGTGCGTGGTCAAGCAAGATTCCGGCGTCGGATCTGAAAGAGTTCTGGGGTGCGCTCGGATGCGCTTGCTGGGCGGTATGAGATGGAGCGCGACGAAGAGGCAAGGACGCGGCGCTCCGGCTCAACGTCCGTCGAATGGACACGCTCGTCAAAGAGCGTCCTTGCGGTGAGATGGATCGCATTGCTCGGGCTTTGCTCGGCCTATCTGCAGGGCGGCCTTGTGAAGGCCCTGGATTTCAGCGGGGCGGTGGCGGAGATGGCTCATGCCGGACTTGCGCCTGCCGCACCGTTGGCCGCCGCGACCATCGTGCTGGAGTTGGCCGCGCCGCTCGCGATCCTCACAGGCCGTTTTCGCTGGCTCGGTGCGCTCGCGCTGGCTGCGTTCACGCTGATGGCGACGTTCCTCGTCAACCGGTTCTGGGAAATGGCGCCACCCAACCGTACGCCGACAGCTAATGCGTTCTTCGAACACCTCGGTCTCGTGGGCGGATTTCTGCTGGTCGCCTGGCACGACTTCGCCGACAAGCGTGTCCGTCGGCCCGATGCACGGCAAGACTGATAATTCTCAGCGGAGTGCGCTCAATGCAAATTTGATCCATCCTTCTCGCGGCAGCGCTCAGCGTAGTTGCCGCGATAACCACGATTCGACGCGCCGGCGCCTGCTGAACCTGTATTGCACACCGGCGCCGTCGGCAGGGGCAAGGACTCGTTCACGGTCTGCTGTTGCCGAAAGGGTATGGCTTCACAATTGATGGATCTGCCAGCCAGGTGAGCCCGATTCACGCTATGCCATCGCTAGCGGAGAAGCTGTTCGCATGCAATGCTCGCGGCGATTGCGAAAGATCATGAAGGATCGCTCGATGAGGCGGAATTTACCGGCGTTGCTGAGCTTTAACGGAGGCTATGTCGACACGGCAGGCTTTCTCGCGCCGCATGGCCTGTTTACGGCGCACGTGACCGGAAACTTCGTCACGTTGGGGGCAACGTTCGCTTTTGGCACGACGGGCGCCGTCGCGAAACTGCTAGCGTTGCCGGTGTTTTGCCTGACGGTCATGCTGGCGGGCGCTATGAGCTATCGGCTGTCGGAGGCCGGCGCGCCGGTACTGCGCGTGATGCTCGGCGTTCAGGTGCTGTTGCTCGCGCTCGGCGCGGCGATGGCGATCCGGCTTGGTCCGCTCACCGACGGAGACGACTGGACGGCAGTCGCTACTGGCCTTACGCTTGTCGCCGCAATGTCGATTCAGAATGCGCTGCACCGGCCCCATCTGTCGGATGCGCCGCCATCGACGCTCATGACGGGTACCGTCACCCAGTTCATGCTGCAGCTGGCTGACCGCTTCTGGAAGGTTCAGCCTGCGGCGTCCGGCGGACCGTCGCCGCTCGTGCGGATGGCGGAAAGTGTCGCGAGCTTCGCAACAGGATGCGGTGCGGCAGCAGGCATGTTCCGGCTTGCCGGTCACTGGAGTTTTGCCGTGCCACCGGTGCTCATCGCCGTCGGGCTGTTCCTTGCCAGAAAGGAGCAGGGCTAGCGTGCAAGCGGTACCACGTTGAGGCTTTGGTCTCATGTCCTGGTTGTATGGCCGCGTCAAGGAAGAATTTGAAGACGGAGAAAATCGATGAAGAAATGCGTCGCGATCGCCATGACGGCCGCAGGTCTTGCGTCCGGCACTGTTTGCGCTCAAAGCAGCGTGGTCCTCTACGGGCTCGTCGATAACGGCATCACCTATCAAAGCAGTAGCACGTCGCTCGGCTCGACGACCGGCGGTCGCTCGGCGGTGAAGATGTCGACGGGCGTCTGGCTAGGAAGCCGGTTCGGTCTGAAGGGTGCTGAGGACCTGGGCGGTGGCTTGAAGGCCATCTTTCAACTCGAAGCGGGCGTGAACACCAATAACGGTACCTCGCAATTCAGCGGCGGCATGTTCACGCGTCAATCGTGGGTGGGACTGTCCGACCCGCGCTACGGCGTGCTGACGGCAGGCCGCCAGTACACGGCGTACTACACGCTGCTGTCGCCGTACACTCCGAACAACTGGCTGACCGGCTACTTCGGCGCGCACCCTGGCGACATCGACGCGCTCGACGTCGACTACCGCGCTAACAATTCGCTCGTCTACATGTCGCCGGAGTTTTACGGCTTCACCGTCGGAGGATCGTACGCGTTCGGTGGCGTGCCGGGCAGCCTGAACGCCGGCTCGAACTGGAGCGCGGGCGTCCGGTATGTCCACGGCCCCTATGGCATCGCTGCGGGCTTCCAGCGTGTGAATAACTCGACGCCGGGCGGCGGTGTCTGGGGGGCGGAATCCACATTGTCGAACGGCGGCGCTCAGACAGCCGTGTCGGCGATCAACAACGGGTATAAGACGGCGCAAGCGCAGCAGCGCGTGGCTGTGACGGCGGGCTACCTCACATCCGAGTGGGACATCACCGCGTCGTACTCGAACGTGCAGTACATCCCGGGCGTCGGCTCGACATTCCGCAACCAGGCGACATTCAACACGGCAGGCGCCGTGGTTCGATGGAAGCCTGTGGGCCAGTGGGCCCTCGCGGGTGGCTACAGCTACACACGCGCAACCCGGTCGAACGGCATCACGAGCGCAGCGCAGTACCACCAGTTCACGCTGTCACAGTTCTACAACCTGTCGAAGCGCACGGGCCTCTACGCAGTCGAGGCTTACCAGCGCGCAAACGGCATGACGCTCAATGGCGGGGAGATCATCGACGCAACGGCATCGATCGGCAACGGTTTCAACAACTCGCCGTCGTCATCGCGTAGCCAGTTCGGTGCGGGCATCGGCCTGATCCATAACTTCTGATCATTGAGTGAGGCCGAGCCTTCGGCGATCAACGTTTATTGGCCTCCACTTTACGCCATCAGTTCGGCTCATTGCCGCGTGCACGTCAGTCAACACGTGGCAGAAAATGCTTGCCATTGCGCTTGCTGCATAGCGAGCTATGGTAGTCGCAGGGTCTCGCGGGAGAACGATTAGTCAACGGAGTGACGGCACCGAGTCGCGACCACGCGGCGGGGTAATCGGCCGCTATTCGCTGGCAATGGCCTTTCAATGCACTGCGGTCGCCGTCGCTTTCGGGTCGATCAGCGTCATTCAAACCAGTAGGTCGCTATCTCCTTGGCCGCGCCTCGGCTGCCGCGCGCGGCTACGTTAGTGCGCTTTATTGTCCGAATTCCGAAGTCGCCCGGACTTGCGTCTCACCTCTGATCCCGACAAGAGACGCGGCGCGAGCGGCAACGCCAGGGCGTTCAGCTCGCCAAGGCCGCGGGCAAGTACGTCGGCCGCGTGGCCGACACCGCGACGCATCAGCGTATCGTCGCGCTTCGTGGCACCGGTCAGACCATCAAGCGAACCGCCGAGTTGACCGGGTGCAGCGAGAGCCAGGTAAAACGGATCTGGGCAATCCATCTGGCCAATTCCGACCACGCGAACGACGCAGGGGACAATGCCCCCTCAGGGAAAAGGTAACGCCGGTGCCCGTCAGCTTCCTCTCTGACGAACAGCGCAAGAACTACGGCCGCTATACCGGAGTGCCGTCGCCGCACGACCTGACCCGTTACTTTCACCTGGACGATACCGACCATGCGCTGATCGCGAAGAAGCGCGGCGAGCACAACCGGCTCGGTTTCGCCGCGCAGCTCGGCACAGTGCGGTATCTCGGTACTTTCCTTGACGACCCGCTCGCGGTGCCCGCGCCGGTACTGCATACCCTGGCCAGGCAATTGCGAATCGAGGTGATCGACGGCACACGCGACTACAGCACCGGCGAGCAGCGCTGGGAACACGCGATCGAAATCCGCGCCGCTTACGGCTACGTCGAGATTACCGAGCTCCGGGCTGGCTTTCGCCTTACCCGCTGGCTATACGCGTTGTGCTGGACCGGCACCGACCGGCCAAGTGTATTGTTCGAGCGGGCGACTGCATGGCTGGTGACGCACAAGGTGCTGCTGCCCGGTTGCAGCACTCTCGAACGCTACATCGCGCGCCTGCGCAGCCGGGTGGAGGAAAGGCTGTGGCGCTCGCTCGCCCACGGTATCGGCAGTGAACAGCAGGCAAGGCTGGAAGGCCTGCTGGCCGTGCCCTCCGGCAGCCGCAGCTCGCAACTGGATCGCCTGCGCACGGGGCCCGTGACAGTCAGCGGTCCATCGCTGGTCCAGGCCCTGGTGCGGCTGCGCTCGGTACGCGAACTGGGCATCAAGCTGCCAGCCGCCGCGCGCATCCCTGCGACTCGTGTGGCGGCTTTGGCGCGGTTCGCTGGCGCCGCCAAGGCGAGTGCCGTTCTGCGCTTGCCGAATCCGCGCCGCTTGGCCACGCTGGTTGCCTTCGCGCACTGCCTGGAAGCGACTGCGCAGGACGACGCCCTTGAAGTGCTTGAAGCGCTCCTGCGCGAACTGTTCGGCGACGCCATCAAGGCCGACAAAAAAGCACGACTGCGCACGCTTAAGGATCTGGATCAGGCAGCGGCGACCCTGGCCCACGCGTGTCAACTGCTGCTGGATACGAGCGTGCCGGATGCCGCGCTGCGCATCACGTTGTTTGAGAGGATTCCGCGGGATACCCTCACGCGCGCACTCGAAGGTGTCAACGCCCTGATCCGGCCCGCTGACAACGTATACTTCCGGGAGCTGGATGCCAGATACAGGACCGTGCGCCACTACCTGCCGGCGTTGGTCGAACATATCCGTTTCGGCGCGAATGCTGAAGGCAAGCCGGTGGTCGCCGCCTTCGAATGGCTGCAGGCCAACATCACACGGAAGAAGCCTGGCAACGACGCTCCGCGCGAAATCGTCGGCAAGTCATGGCAGCGGCATGTTGTGAACGAAGACGGCGCCGTCGATTTCCACGCGTACACCTTCTGCGTGCTGGAAGAACTACAGATTGCCCTGAAGCGGCGCGACGTGTTCGTGGCACCGAGCTGGCGCTATGCCGATCCGCGCACCGGTCTGCTCGACGGCGTTGAATGGGACGCTACCCGACCGATCATCTGCCGGACCCTGGGCCTGTCGGCCGACCCCGAACCGACGCTGACCGCCCTGGCCTCCGAGCTGGACCGTACCTACCGGGCGGTGGCAGCGAGATTGCCCGACAACCCTGCAGTACGCTTCGACGTGGCGGGCGACAAGCGCGAACTGGTGCTCAGTCCGCTGGACAAACTGGACGAGCCAGCCTCGCTGCTCGAATTGCGCGAGAAGGTGGCCGGCATGCTGCCGCGCGTGGATCTGCCGGAACTGATTCTGGAGATTGCGTCGCGCACCGGCGTCACCGACGCCTTTACCCACATCTCGGAACGCACCGCGCGCGCGACCGACCTGCACATCAGCCTGTGCGCGGTGCTGATGGCCGAGGCCTTCAACACCGGGCTGGAGCCGCTGGTTCGCAACGACGTGCCGGCGGTCAGGCGCGATCGGCTGTCCTGGGTGGACCAGAACTACCTGCGCGACGACACGCTGACCGCCGCCAACGCGACGCTGGTCGCCGCGCAAAGTCGTCTTGCGCTGGCCAATTTATGGGGTGGAGGCGAAGTAGCCTCGGCCGACGGCATGCGTTTCGTGGTCCCGGTACGCACGGTACATGCCGGCCCCAACCCCAAATACTTCGGCGTCGGCCGAGGCATCACCTGGTACAACCTGCTGTCGAACCAGTTCTCGGGCCTGAACGACATTACCGTGCCCGGCACGCTGCGCGACAGCCTGATCTTGCTGGCCGTGGTGCTCGACCAGCAGACAGACCTCCAGCCGACGCAGATCATGACGGACACCGGCGCCTACAGCGACGTGGTGTTCGGGCTGTTCCGCCTGCTCGGCTACCGATTCAGCCCGCGCCTTGCCGACGTCGGCGGCACACGCTTCTGGCGGCTTGACGCACAGGCGGATTACGGCCTGCTCAATCCAATCTCTGCGCATCACCTCAGCCTGCAGAAGATCGAGCCGCATTGGGATGACATGCTGCGCCTGGCCGGCTCGCTCAAGCTCGGCCGGGTGTCTGCCGCGGGCATCATGCGCACGCTCCAGGTTGGCGACCGACCGACCCGACTCGCGCAAGCCGTCGCCGAGTTCGGTCGCATCGACAAGACCCTGCACACGCTGACCTATATCGACGACGAAGCCAAGCGCAGAGGTACGTTGACGCAGCTCAACCGCGGTGAAGGTCGCCATAGCGTAAGCGCCCGGCAATGGCACCCTGGGGAGTGCCTACCAGCGATCAGGCGGTGATCGGCGCCCAGCGATGAGGCA
>NZ_JAWRXB010000069.1:0-746 GCF_046535245.1 Paraburkholderia sp. SIMBA_030 | reverse complement strand
GGGTCGGTTTGCGTCACTTGCAGTCCAACAAGCGTGCTTAGCTGTTGGACCACCCACGATGGTGCGGTTTCAACTGCATCAAACTAACGAGGCCAAGGCGCTCGTTTATAACTTCCACTTGCCGCTAGGCCGGAGTCTCTGTTGAAATCCGTCGCTTCACTGCTGCAGATCCCACTTTCATAGACCCAGCGCGAATGCCACTTCTTTCGGCGCATCCGATTCTGGATATGCCTCCGATGTTCGATGGGATCACGGGGGAACTTACAACGATGGCGTGTCGCATTGCACATTAGGCACGAAGCTACGATATTGCTTTGGTTACTAGAGCCGCCGTCGATTCGGGACGTCAAGTGCTCGCCGGTGCACTGGAACACTTTTACTTGGCGACGCGAGATTCCAAAATATGTGGCCATAGCCGCCATACAATTCCCGTCGTTCCAGATGGGGCAACCACAGTAATAGCAACGACCTGCCTGAGCAACGAATGCGCGGTTACGGACGCGCGATAGTGACGGTGACATAGGGCGATCCTTTAAGAAGGAGGTTTCGGATAAGTTGAAACCCGCTCGCCCTTAGAGCATGCACGGGAACCAGTCGACTCGATCGACTGACACCACATCAGCTTCTCAGAATGCTGACAGTCTGAGTCTACTGCCAGCTCCAGTTGCATTGCAAGATGCTAGCGACCATATATGTGTTCTTGTGAAGAGCCCGGTATCGCGCACCGGTCGGACCGGTTGCGGCCA
>NZ_JAWRXB010000408.1:0-276 GCF_046535245.1 Paraburkholderia sp. SIMBA_030 | reverse complement strand
CGCGCCGAAGCGCTCGAACGATTTCAGCATAAAGACCGAGGAGAAGGTAATGTTGCAAAGAGTGCGTGATGGAAACGCCGAAACTATCCTCGTGGCTGGTGGAGCCGGTTTTGTCGGCTCGCATCTCTGCGACGCCTTGCTGCTGCGGGGTCACAGGGTAATATGCGTTGATAGCTTTCTGACGGGATCAAGGGCTAATGTCCAGCCGCTGGAGAACCACCCCATGTTCCGTCTGGTCGAGCAGGATGTGTGCCACCTCTCGGACATCGACGAGCC
>NZ_JAWRXB010000407.1:0-276 GCF_046535245.1 Paraburkholderia sp. SIMBA_030 | reverse complement strand
GTGATTGAGGCTGTCGGGCGCGTCGTCGGGCCAGGTGTCGCAATGCGCGTCGAAGTGAATCAGCGACAGCGGCTTGCCGTACTTTTCCGCATGCGCGATCAGCAGCGGATACGTGATGAAGTGATCGCCGCCGAACGTGAGCATCTTCGCGTTCGAGCGCAGGATCGAGCGCGCATGCTCGACGATGGCGGGTTTGAAGGTCAGCGGATTGTGCGCGTCGAACCAGCAGTCGCCGTAATCGGTCACGGCCAGCGTCTCGAACGGATCGAAACCCCA
>NZ_JAWRXB010000406.1:0-276 GCF_046535245.1 Paraburkholderia sp. SIMBA_030 | reverse complement strand
CACGGCCTGCAACGACAGCTCTTTCTGTTCGACAGTGAGCTTGCGGCCATCGGACCATTTACCGATCTCCACGGCCGTTTTCAGGCTCTCGTAGATTTCGGGGGTAATGTTTTCGATCATTTGCGCGAAAGTGGACATAGCGTCTCCTAATTCAAGCCGACAGTTTACGCCGGGCCATCCCGCCACCCAAGAGCCCTGTCAGGCATCCGATGAGCAACCCGCCGACGTGGGCGGCATTGGCGATCTGGCCAAAGCCGAGCTGGCCGACCACCCCGG
>NZ_JAWRXB010000405.1:0-276 GCF_046535245.1 Paraburkholderia sp. SIMBA_030 | reverse complement strand
CATCAAGCGCCTCGATGGCTTCGTGACGATGGCGGGCGTTTATGCGGCCCACTGAAACCGTCGGTGGTTTGGCGGGCGCGAGGGCATGCACGCACGCCTCTGGTGCTTCGATGCCCAGCCAGGGTGCCGCCAACGGCGACGCCGTGGCGCATGCAGCGCTTTGCGCCACGTCATTGCAGGGATGCGGCGTTTCGTGCGTAGCTGGCACGAAGCTCGCTTGAAACACGGCACAGAGTAGAAGCGGCTAGCGACCGGCACGGCCTTCGAGGCAGCCGG
>NZ_JAWRXB010000404.1:0-276 GCF_046535245.1 Paraburkholderia sp. SIMBA_030 | reverse complement strand
CAATGCGTTTTAGCAGCAATAAAATATCAAGTAAGGTATAGCTGTCTTTACCACCCGAAACACAGACCATCACCACATCGCCATTTTCAATCATATTAAAATCGCGGATTGCCCAAGAGACTTGGCGACGCAGCTTCTTTTGTAGTTTACGAAAGTACGCTGATTCGGTAGGTGCTTTCGCATCGGCAAACTGCTCGTCAATCATGTCCTCATCACTGCCCTCTTCAAAGACGTCATCGTACTCTCTACTATCAGTATCGGTGTCTAAAGCCTGAC
>NZ_JAWRXB010000403.1:0-276 GCF_046535245.1 Paraburkholderia sp. SIMBA_030 | reverse complement strand
CCGACACGATTGTAATATATCAACTCGTTTCAACTGTGAACGGGTGGGGATATATTGAGTACACCAATTCAAAAGGCCAGACATTTCACGGATACGTGAAAATGTTTTATATAAAGAGTGATAATGAGCTGAAAAGCAGCGGAAAAAAGAACGCTGCCGTAAAGCCCAAAACAAAGTTTCAAAGTCACAAACCCATTAATCAGGGGCGCAGCCGTAAAATAAATACATGACAGCGTTGGCGGCTCTTTATTTTTATCCGGACAAAAGGAGTATCAG
>NZ_JAWRXB010000068.1:0-853 GCF_046535245.1 Paraburkholderia sp. SIMBA_030 | reverse complement strand
GGTGTTAGGAACTTTTGTTAAGGGCTGCAAAGTGAACAAGCATAAGCACGGAGAATACGACGAAATGCAAGCCAGCCAAGGTTTCGGGCAATCGTTCGTAGTCTCTGGCCAGTCGGCGAAACCGGTTGAGCCAGCCGAAGCTGCGCTCGACCACCCAGCGACGCGGCAACAGCACGAAGCCCTTTTTCGCCTCCGGCAGCTTGATTACCTGAAGCTCGATCCCTTCGTCGAGTGCCGCCTGCGCAGGCTCTTCGCCGGTATATCCCTGATCGGCGAACGCCACCTTGACCGTGTGGCCCGTGGCCTGCTGAACCTGACGCGCCAGTTCTCCGACCTGCGCGCGTTCCTGTTCGTTGGCCGGCGTAACATGCACAGCAAGCAACTGCCCCAAAGTATCAACCGCCATGTGGACCTTACTGCCGCGTTTGCGTTTGTAGCCGTCGTAACCGGTGCGAGGCCCACTCTCGCATGTCGACTGCAGGGTCCGCCCGTCGAGAATGACCGCGCTGGGTTGACCACGGCGCTCCTGTGCGATCCGGATAATCGAACGCAGGTCATTCACCATCGCCTCGAAACAGCCGGCCTGAATCCAGCGCTGGGTCTGCTGATAGACCAGTTCCCACGGTGGAAAATCGTTTGGCAACAAACGCCACGGCGCACCCGCACGTACGATCCAGCGCAGCGCGTTGAACATCTCGCGCAGTTCGTAGCGCCGCTGCGGCGCGTTTTTGTTCATCAAGGTCAGGTACGGAGCGGCGAAGTACCACTCTTCATCCGATACATCCGTTGGGTATGGCCTGCGTTTTTTCATTCCGCCAGGATACCAGGTCTAACTCAAAGTTCCTAACACCCT
>NZ_JAWRXB010000402.1:0-276 GCF_046535245.1 Paraburkholderia sp. SIMBA_030 | reverse complement strand
GGCACAGGATCGCTTCCGCTACCAGGAGGCGCTGGTCCTGCAGACAGCCTTGGCCCGGCGACGGTCCCAGTTGGCAGCCGAAGAGGCGACCGCCCGCCGTCGGGTCAGCGGGGGATTGTTGGAGAAATTCGATGGCAACCTGCCGTTCACCCTCACGGCGGGACAGTCCGCTGTCGGCAAGACCCTTTCAGAAGAGCTGGCTCGGGATACACCGATGAACCGCCTACTGCAAGGTGAAGTAGGGTCCGGCAAGACCATCGTCGCCCTCCGGGCCAC
>NZ_JAWRXB010000401.1:0-276 GCF_046535245.1 Paraburkholderia sp. SIMBA_030 | reverse complement strand
ATACGACACGGAAGACACGGCGAATGTCGCGCGGACGAGCTTGATCGCTGGCAGTTCGATCAAGATTGGCGCGGGCATCAATGTAGAGAACGCGTTGCAGTACAGCCAGGCGAACAACTATCTGACGCAAGGGTCGGTTGGCCTGGCGTGGTCGCCGGCGACGGCCCACGTGCTCAATATCGCTTACCGGTACACGCGCGCCAACACGACGCTGGACTTTCAGCCCGTGAACCAGTTCATTGTGTCGGGGCAATGGCCGCTCGCAAAGAACCTGGC
>NZ_JAWRXB010000400.1:0-276 GCF_046535245.1 Paraburkholderia sp. SIMBA_030 | reverse complement strand
GTGAATCTAATTGCTGCTGCGTCTTTTGGATACGGCGTTTGGTATCACGAATCTCATCAGATAGAGATAGCAGCCGTGCACGGGCTTCTTTTTCATTAGCAAAATCTAGCATTTCACCATTTTCTAGCTGGTCGAATTCTGATTGGTAAGTATCTAAGAGACGATTGTCTTTGTCTAATTGACTGTCTAAGGTGTAATAATCTAGCCCTTTTTGATTAGCTGCTTGCAATGTGTTGGCCATAGCAATTGGACAAACATTGTTCAACTGACGACCAC
>NZ_JAWRXB010000399.1:0-276 GCF_046535245.1 Paraburkholderia sp. SIMBA_030 | reverse complement strand
GTATGGATATCATTCATATGCTTACGGTAGCCGCTATCAGTCAACGCTGAGAACACAACCGCCGCTGCTAACTGACTGCCACCAAAGCCAGTCGCTATCTTTAAATCTACCAAACTCTCAACCCACTCTGTAGGCGCTGCAATATAACCACAGCGTAGGGATGCGGATAACGTTTTAGAAAAACTGCCGATATAGAATACGCGTGATAACCCATCCAAAGCCGCCAATCTCGCCGCAGGCTTAACTTCAAAATCTGCAAAAATATCGTCTTCGATA
>NZ_JAWRXB010000398.1:0-276 GCF_046535245.1 Paraburkholderia sp. SIMBA_030 | reverse complement strand
CGTCGTCCGACGTTTGGTCGGGCAGCAGCGTCGGCTTCGGCAGCGCGACGTCGATGCCGTCGTCGGCGAGGATGTACGCGCGCTCGATCGTGTTGTGCAGCTCGCGCACGTTGCCGGGCCATGAATACGCGCGCAGCGCGGCGATCGCGGCATCGGTCAGCTGCTTGTGCGAGCGGTGCCGCTCGTTGAGGGCGTCGACGAACTCGTGTGCGATCGTTTCGACGTCGCCGTTGCGCTGGCGCAGCGGAGGCACATACAGCGCAAACGCGGCGAGCC
>NZ_JAWRXB010000397.1:0-276 GCF_046535245.1 Paraburkholderia sp. SIMBA_030 | reverse complement strand
AGCTGGTAGAGCACCACCTTGCCAAGGTGGATGTCGCGAGTTCGAATCTCGTCGTCCGCTCCAAGATAACTTCATCGAGAAAAAGCAGCTCCCCGGAGCTGCTTTTTGCGTTTCCTGGGGGCGCTAACCTGCCTATGCGGGCAGCCTACTGCATTGATTAGACGATGTAACTGATACTCCTTGGAAGAAGTCGCTTTATCTAATGTGACTGGCCTCGCATAATGTACTTCGAGCTTATCCACGTTTCACGCCGACCGGCAGGAGTACCTATGAGTA
>NZ_JAWRXB010000396.1:0-276 GCF_046535245.1 Paraburkholderia sp. SIMBA_030 | reverse complement strand
TCGAGGGCGAAATTCCCTGGAACACCCGTAAGCGCTACGACGAATTCGACTACGGCTATGCGCTGACGGTTCACAAGGCGCAGGGCTCGCAGTGGAACAATGTCGTGCTGTTCGATGAAAGCTGGGCCTTCCGCGATACGCGCGAGCGCTGGCTTTACACGGCAATCACCCGTGCAGCCGAGACTTTGACCATCGTTCGTTAGGCGGGCAGGCGTGGCGGACGCCGTTCCCGTGGGAGTGAAAAGTCTTCAGACCTGGACGATGCCGAGCAGAACA
>NZ_JAWRXB010000067.1:0-889 GCF_046535245.1 Paraburkholderia sp. SIMBA_030 | reverse complement strand
CGCGCGCGGGCGGAACTGTAACCTGACGGTTCGTCGCGGCGAGAAGTGGCTGCCCGACGGCGATCGTCGCGGCACACGCTGCACGGTCAGCCGCCATTGATCTGTCGGGTCCAAATGGCGCCTTTGGGCCGGTTACGGGCTGACCGGTGATGCCCGGCCTGAAAGCTCGCGCTTCGGGAGGACCCGCAAGGTTCGGCCATAAACGGCCACTCGAACCAAGCTACCAGATCGTTGATGGCCGTCGCGGTCATTGATGGCCTCCCGCCTGGCTTACCTGTCTTGCTTGCCGACGAGGTCACACGCGCGTTACCGACCGTTACAGATGAGCGCGGACGGTTTCATTTGCCGGTGGGTCGAGCGACTATGCTTTAAATGGCCGTCTCACAATCGGGGCGAATTGGCGAACCGACGGGAAGTCACATCATGAAGCACGCAATCTCACTGCTGGCAATCGCTGCGGCCGTCTGCGCACCCCCGTCAGCTTTGGCTCAGGCCAATGTGGGTGGCTATTACGCGCCGATTCCTGCGCCACCACCGCCGGTAACCTACCAATCCCACTATGCACCACCGGGTGCCTATGGGGCGCCGGGCACCTATGTCTACCAGTCCAATCCACCGCCGGTCGTGTATCGGGGGCCACCGGTCGTCTACGGCTATGGGAATGGGCAGGGCGGTGGTTGGCACAGGGGCTGGGAACACCACCGCCACTGATGACGGACGACAGTTTGCGTTGAGGACGGCGCGCTGCATGGCTACGCAGCCGCACCAGCCACATTCTCGCCGTCGAGAACACAAGCCCATCAAGATGCTGTATTGACAAGCGAGGTACCGCAGTCGTCGAACCGGCTGATGGAGGTTGGCTGTCTGCCCGGGATGATTGCAGGCGACG
>NZ_JAWRXB010000395.1:0-276 GCF_046535245.1 Paraburkholderia sp. SIMBA_030 | reverse complement strand
GAAGCGGCCTTCGGCAGCGGCGGTACCTTCCTCAGCGTGCTGATCCGCCACGTGCTTCCCAACTCCCTGACCTCGGTCATCGCCTTCGCGGCACTGCAGGTCGGCTGGGCAATCCTGCAGCTCTCGACCCTTGGCTTCCTCGGTTACGGCGCACCGCCGCCGACGCCGGAATGGGGGCTGCTGATCGCCGAGGGCCGCAATTATATCGCAACCGCCTGGTGGCTGACGGCTGCCCCTGGCATCGCCGTGGTTCTGGTGGTGCTCTCCGTCAATCGC
>NZ_JAWRXB010000394.1:0-276 GCF_046535245.1 Paraburkholderia sp. SIMBA_030 | reverse complement strand
GAAGCTGAACGCCCCCAGCCCGTCCAAGTCGGCAATGCTGCCGGTTAGGGCCGTCAGCGTCTGCCCTTGGACTGGCGTAGTGTCACTGATCAGGACCGCACCGGTCGGTGCATCATTGGCGTTGGCCACCGGGTCGAGGATGTCGGAGGCAATGCTTTCTTGCACGCCGAAGTCATCCACGTAGCTGACCACCACCCGCATGTTCTGCCCCACCTGCGCCTGGGTCAGGACGAAGGTGCTGCCGATGGCGCCCGCGATGTTGACCCAACCGACACC
>NZ_JAWRXB010000393.1:0-276 GCF_046535245.1 Paraburkholderia sp. SIMBA_030 | reverse complement strand
CGACGTGGCGGCATCCGCAAGGGCCGGGCAGCAATGTCGACGGCAAGGGCAACCTGCCCGTCACGCTCGTCACGCTGCACGACGCGCTCGCCTACGCGCACTGGCTCGGCCGCGATCTGCCGACCGAAGCCGAATGGGAATACGCGGGCAAGGCGGGCCATCAGGACGCGAGTCTCGACGCCGCGCCCGCCGACGCAAACGGCAAGCCCGCCGCGAACTACTGGCAGGGCGTGTTCCCGGTGCTGAACACGGCCGAGGACGGCCACGCGGGCCTCG
>NZ_JAWRXB010000392.1:0-276 GCF_046535245.1 Paraburkholderia sp. SIMBA_030 | reverse complement strand
AATGGCGTTTCCGGCATCTTCAATCTCGGTACTGGTCGTGCGGAATCCTTCCAGGCTGTAGCTGATGCTACGCTGGCTTATCACAAGAAAGGACAGATCGAATACATTCCGTTCCCGGATAAACTGAAAGGCCGCTATCAGGCGTTCACTCAGGCAGATCTGACAAATCTGCGCGCGGCGGGTTACGACAAACCGTTCAAAACCGTTGCTGAAGGTGTAACGGAATACATGGCCTGGCTGAATCGCGACGCATAAGAGCTCTGCATGAAAATACTG
>NZ_JAWRXB010000391.1:0-277 GCF_046535245.1 Paraburkholderia sp. SIMBA_030 | reverse complement strand
CCCGTGAGTGAATCGAACACGACACCGGCGGCTTTCAATCGGTATTATGGCGCACGCTGCGCCAATGCTTCGGCGCCATTAACGCTTTTTTTCATTTGTGACATGACCGTCCCCACCGGCCTCATCGAAGCGCAACAGATCACGCGCCGCGACGCCAGTAGCGGCAAGACGTTGCTGACGCCGACCGACTTCAGCCTCGCCGCGGGATCGCGAATTGCTATCACGGGAGCGTCGGGTTCCGGCAAGAGCGTGCTGCTGCGCGCGCTCGCGTTGCTCG
>NZ_JAWRXB010000390.1:0-277 GCF_046535245.1 Paraburkholderia sp. SIMBA_030 | reverse complement strand
GCAGGCCGAACATGCCTTCGATCATCGCGACGTTGAGCAGGTAGTTGAGCACCGTGCCAATCACGCTGATGACCATCACCGGCGTCGAGCGGCCGAGGGCGCTGGTGAACCCGCGCAAGGCCATGAAGGTCAGGTAGCTGGGCAGGGCCAGCGGCAGCAGGGTGAGAAACTCGGCTGCCGAGGCGACGTTGTCCGGCTGCTGGCCGAACATCAGCAATACCGGCTCCAGGTTCCACAGCGCCAGCGCCGCGACCAGCGCCAGGCCCCAGGCCAGCCA
>NZ_JAWRXB010000389.1:0-277 GCF_046535245.1 Paraburkholderia sp. SIMBA_030 | reverse complement strand
CTGTTACAACCAAAAATGTAACAGAGCAGCCTCCTCTATTATTTGACCTGACAGGTTTACAGAAGGAAGCCAATAAAAAACTTAACCTATCGGCTGAAGAAACGCTCACTATCGCACAGAGTCTGTACGAAAAGAAATTTATCACTTATCCCCGCACAGGAAGTAAATATATTCATGAAGATCTATGGACAGAAATTCCTCACCTGATAAGAGCTCTGCAGGAAAAGGAAGATTGCAAACAAGCAGTAAGTCAAATCAAATGGGGTCATTTCAACAA
>NZ_JAWRXB010000066.1:0-919 GCF_046535245.1 Paraburkholderia sp. SIMBA_030 | reverse complement strand
TGTCCGTCGACACCTCGCTCGAGATCGCGCAGCAATACGATCTGGTGATCATCCACACCAGCACGCCGTCGTTCCCCACCGACGCGCTGTTCGCCGAAGACCTGAAAAAGCGCAAGCCCGCCGTGCTGATCGGCATGGTCGGCGCGAAGGTCGCGGTCGATCCGCACAATTCGCTGACCGCCAGCGAGGCGATCGATTTCGTCTGCCGCGAGGAGTTCGATTTCACCTGCCAGGAAGTGGCCGAAGGCAAGCCGTTCGCGCAGATCCTGGGCCTGAGCTATCGCGCGCCCGACGGCTCGATCGAGCACAACGCGGCGCGCCCGATCCTCGAGAACATGGACGAGCTGCCGTTCGTGGCGCCGGTGTACCAGCGCGACCTGACGATCGACAACTACTTCATCGGTTACCTGAAGCACCCGTACGTGTCGATCTACACGGGCCGCGGCTGCCGCTCGAAGTGCACCTTCTGCCTGTGGCCGCAGACGGTCGGCGGCCACCGCTACCGCACGCGCTCGGTCGAGAACGTGCTCGAGGAGGTCAAATGGATTCGCGACAACATGCCTGAGGTCAAGGAGATCATGTTCGACGACGACACCTTCACCGACTTCAAGCCGCGCGTCGAGGAAATCGCCCGCGGTCTGGGCAAGCTGGGGGTGACGTGGTCGTGCAACGCGAAGGCGAACGTGCCGTATTCGACGCTGAAGATCATGAAGGAAAACGGCCTGCGCCTGCTGCTGGTGGGCTACGAATCGGGCGACGACCAGATCCTGCTGAACATCAAGAAGGGGCTGCGCACCGACATCGCGCGCCGCTTCAGCGACGACTGCCGCAAGCTCGGCATCAAGATTCACGGCACCTTCATTCTGGGGCTGCCGGGCGAGACGCAGGAGACGATCCAGAAGACCATCGAGTACGCGAA
>NZ_JAWRXB010000388.1:0-277 GCF_046535245.1 Paraburkholderia sp. SIMBA_030 | reverse complement strand
CTCGATCTCCGGCGGCTCTGCAGCCGATGTCGACAAGGCGGTTGCGGCTGCGAAGCAGGCGTTCGAAACCTTCTCGCTGACCTCGAAGGAGGAGCGTCTGGCGCTGCTGAAGCGGATTCTCGAATGCTATAATGAGCGCTTCGAAGATATCGCCCAGGCCGTCAGCCAGGAAATGGGTGCGCCGCTGCCATTCGCCCGCGATTCGCAGGCCGGGGTGGGGCGCGCTCACATGGAAGCGACGATCGCCGCGTTCGAGGAATACACATTCAGCGAAAAG
>NZ_JAWRXB010000387.1:0-277 GCF_046535245.1 Paraburkholderia sp. SIMBA_030 | reverse complement strand
CCTGGAGCTGAAGCGGAAAGGACAGGAAATGAAGATCACCGACCTGCGCTGTGCGGTTATTGGTAAGCACCCGATCGTTCGTATCGTAACCGACGAGGGCCTTTACGGCTTGGGTGAAGTTGAATTCACGAAGTCCTACCTAAAACCATTTGTGCTGCATTTCCGCGATGCGCTGATCGGCGAAGACCCGACCGACGTCGAAAGAGTGATGCTGAAAATCCGCCAACGCGGTTCTTTCAAACCATATGGGGCTGCGGTCAGCGCGATAGAGCATGCG
>NZ_JAWRXB010000386.1:0-277 GCF_046535245.1 Paraburkholderia sp. SIMBA_030 | reverse complement strand
CATCATATATCCAGCCGCAGACAATACATTCATAACGTTTCATAAATAGTCCTATCGATCATTACCAGTATTACAGTTACAGCGTGCTATAAACGCTCATTTTTAATATTACAGCTATTATATTAGACTGCAAAAACGCACGTAGTTTAGCATATAACCGCAATTTTCATAGTTAAGTTTACACTTGTATATTGAGATGACTTTTCTTTTATCAAGTCAATCACATACGTTACCTTATTAGCACTTAATAATGAGACTGGACGCCAGCCCGCCACAC
>NZ_JAWRXB010000385.1:0-277 GCF_046535245.1 Paraburkholderia sp. SIMBA_030 | reverse complement strand
ACCGATGGTGCTCATCATGCCTTTGCGGCGTCCGAGCCTGTCGATGACGGGGCCGATACCAAAGCAGACGATCGCGGTACCGACGGCGATCCATGTGTTGATGGCATATGCCTCCGTGGCCGACCAGCCGAATTCCTGCTGCATGGCCGGCAGAAGGGTGCCGAACAGGCCGTAGTCGAAGACGGCCACTGTCCAGGCCAGCAGGGCGAGGACTGTGGCGGTGGTGGTGTGGCGCTTGGAGAAGATGGGGAAACGGCGCTTCTCGTTGGGGCGGGGC
>NZ_JAWRXB010000384.1:0-277 GCF_046535245.1 Paraburkholderia sp. SIMBA_030 | reverse complement strand
GCATTCCGATAAAACTTTTCGTTCCGGCTCAGGAAGTGCCGCCACTATAGGTATTTGCTGGTAGAAGCTCAACGGACAATTTATAATGGCTCAGATTAAAAAAACTAATAGGTTACACAGTGTGATCTAATTGTTAAATTCATTTAACATCAAAGTTTAAAAGCCATGTCTAAACGATTACCACCGCTAAATGCCTTACGAGTTTTTGATGCTGCAGCACGCCATTTAAGTTTCACTCGCGCAGCAGAAGAGCTTTTTGTGACCCAGGCCGCAGTAA
>NZ_JAWRXB010000065.1:0-941 GCF_046535245.1 Paraburkholderia sp. SIMBA_030 | reverse complement strand
CGGACCAAGCCGCACGTGAACGTCGGCACGATCGGTCACGTTGACCACGGCAAGACCACGCTGACGGCGGCGATCACGACGGTGCTGACCAAGAAGTTTGGCGGCGAAGCAAAGGCATACGACCAGATCGATGCGGCGCCGGAAGAAAAGGCACGTGGTATCACGATCAACACGGCACACGTCGAGTACGAAACGGCTAACCGCCACTACGCACACGTCGACTGCCCGGGCCACGCTGACTATGTGAAGAACATGATCACGGGCGCAGCGCAGATGGACGGCGCGATCCTGGTGTGCTCGGCAGCAGACGGCCCGATGCCGCAAACGCGTGAGCACATCCTGCTGGCGCGTCAGGTCGGTGTGCCGTACATCATCGTGTTCCTGAACAAGTGCGACATGGTGGACGACGCCGAGTTGCTGGAACTGGTCGAAATGGAAGTTCGCGAACTTCTGTCGAAGTACGACTTCCCGGGCGACGATACGCCGATCATCAAGGGTTCGGCCAAGCTGGCGCTGGAAGGCGACACGGGCGAGCTGGGCGAAGTGGCGATCATGAACCTGGCCGATGCGCTGGATACGTACATCCCGACGCCGGAGCGCGCAGTTGACGGTGCGTTCCTGATGCCGGTGGAAGACGTGTTCTCGATCTCGGGTCGTGGCACGGTGGTGACGGGTCGCGTTGAGCGCGGCGTCGTGAAGGTCGGCGAGGAAATCGAAATTGTCGGTATCAAGCCGACGGTGAAGACGACCTGCACGGGCGTGGAAATGTTCCGCAAGCTGCTCGACCAGGGTCAGGCGGGCGACAACGTGGGTATCCTGCTGCGCGGCACGAAGCGTGAAGACGTGGAGCGTGGCCAGGTTCTGGCCAAGCCGGGTTCGATCAACCCGCACACGCATTTCACGGCAGAAGTGTACGTGCTGAGCAAGGACGAAGGCGGCCG
>NZ_JAWRXB010000383.1:0-277 GCF_046535245.1 Paraburkholderia sp. SIMBA_030 | reverse complement strand
CGAAACGGCTGCAGGACGATCACTCGCTGCTCGATCTGCGCGCGTGTTGGGAATCGCTGACGCCGCGCGAATGCGAGGTGCTGCAACACGTCGCGACGGGCCTGATGAACAAGCAGGTCGCGGGCAACATGGGCATCGCGGAGATCACGGCCAAGATTCATCGCAGCCAGGCGATGCGAAAAATGAAGTGCCGCTCGGTGGCCGAACTGGTGCGCAAGATGACTGCGCTCGGCATCAACGTGCCGTCGCGCTAGCGGCGGCGCGGGCGCGAAACGCG
>NZ_JAWRXB010000382.1:0-277 GCF_046535245.1 Paraburkholderia sp. SIMBA_030 | reverse complement strand
CACAAAGAGCTGGCACCTGGGTCTTCTTCCAGCTCCTTGATGGCTCGCGACAGCGACGGCTGTTGTGAAGTCGCTCCGCTGCGCAAGCGAAATGCAGTTCTTCGGCGAGCCCAATGAAGCATCGTAAATGGCGCAGTTCCATGAGCCATCGCTCGCCCGGTCCGGCCCACGTCACGAGTTGCAGTATTTAGGGCAATCACCTTTCCCTTTTCACAGCCGCATCAGGCCACCGTCAACCACGAGCGTCTGTCCCGTCACGAAACGCGCGTCCTCACTG
>NZ_JAWRXB010000381.1:0-277 GCF_046535245.1 Paraburkholderia sp. SIMBA_030 | reverse complement strand
CCTGCCGGCCGCGTATCGCGACGCGATCGCCGCGGCGTGCGTCGAGATCCGCGAAGGCCGGCTGCACGACCAGTTCGTGGTCGACATCATCCAGGGCGGCGCCGGCACGTCGACCAACATGAACGCGAACGAGGTGATCTGCAACCGCGCGCTCGAAATCATGGGGCATGCGCGCGGCCAGTACGAATACCTGCATCCGAACGAGCACGTCAATCTCGCGCAGAGCACCAACGACGTCTATCCGACCGCGATCCGGGTCGCGACCTGCTTCGCGGTC
>NZ_JAWRXB010000380.1:0-277 GCF_046535245.1 Paraburkholderia sp. SIMBA_030 | reverse complement strand
CTGTAGGTCGGATCGCAAACCGACCGAGGAAAGCGGCTGATAGGCCGGAAGATTGATCCGGTTATAACAGCACGGCGCGATGGCCAATTGTTTGCACCCCGGCGCGCTGGCGAGCTGGATCAACCGCACATGCAAATCACCGCAGGCGTGCAGCGCCACCGGTGTGTGATCAACAGTCAATAAATTCGCGGTGTCAGGCGCGAGCACATCCTGTTCGACGTGCAGCGCCCGCAATTGATGACGCTGGCTGAGTGCCTGTCCGCTGGCCACCAGGGCC
>NZ_JAWRXB010000379.1:0-277 GCF_046535245.1 Paraburkholderia sp. SIMBA_030 | reverse complement strand
AAGTGGATCGTCGGCGACATCGAATGCGACGCCGGATGCGGCGTGGTGCCGTTCCGCTATCGCGAGCAGAGCTACGTGAATGCGTTGCAGTGGATCATCGGGCTCGAAATTTTTCTGCTGGTGGACGACCCGTGGCGCGTCGCAATGACGACCGATCATCCGAACGGCGGACCGTTTACGAGCTATCCGCATCTGATTCGTCTGCTGATGGACAAATCGTTTCGCGACGAGCAACTCGCGAAGCTGCATCCCGACGCGCAAGTGGCGAGCGCCTTGC
>NZ_JAWRXB010000378.1:0-277 GCF_046535245.1 Paraburkholderia sp. SIMBA_030 | reverse complement strand
AATATAAAACCGGCCTTGCCGCGATCCGGGGAGACTTTGGCAAAGGGCGGTTCTGTGGCGCCGCATCGGGGAGACCGGCGCCTGCTACTGTTAGCGACGGATCAGCGGGCAACCGCGAACGTTCGCAAAGGTCATTCTATCAAGGCCACGGCGGTCACGGCCGGTAACGACGACGCGGCGCGGCGTAACGGCAGTGATACGCACATCACGCAGGCCGCTCCAGCGCGCCTTGCGCACAGCTTCCATCGGCGAGCAACCGCGCATCGGCGGACGATAC
>NZ_JAWRXB010000377.1:0-277 GCF_046535245.1 Paraburkholderia sp. SIMBA_030 | reverse complement strand
CGACCGACAATCGCGATCCAACGCCGAACGACGCTGGAGTGTGTTGAAGGACAGCGGCTGGGCGCTCTTCAACGTCGCTTCGAATGTTCTTAGCGGTGCGGTCGGCACAGCCGTCTGGGTCTGGCAAACCATCAACCAGATTCAACAGGCACTCGACGCCCATGACCAGGATGACCGCTTCATCGAATGGACGTCGGTGTCGGACATTCTGCTGGCGATCGGCATTATTCTCAGCCATCACGCCGTGATGCGACGCAGGAGGCTTTCGAGCAAGCCC
>NZ_JAWRXB010000064.1:0-956 GCF_046535245.1 Paraburkholderia sp. SIMBA_030 | reverse complement strand
CCCCGCAGGTTGCCCTTGCCGCGTGCGCGCAGGCTGCGGCATCGCTCGGCATCGAGGCGCACGCGCGCCAGGCATTCCGCCTCCCGCCGGGCATTATTGGCATCGCCCGAGAGGCCCATCGTGCTCGCCAGCGGCTGTGAGTAATCCCCCCAGCCATAGTGTTCGGCGTTCGCGAACGTCATGTCGCTGGCATCGTCCACGCTCGCGCCCAGGTTCGCACGCGAGCGCGTATAGTCATAGTCGGTCAGGGTGACGACACCGGCCGTCAGTTCGCGCGAAACAGCCAGCTTGTGGATGTGTTCCTCATCGATGCGCTTGCCACCGGGCGCATGGTAGGAAATGGTTTCATAGGCCGGGCCATGGCGCTTGTGCGACCCGGGCGAGTCGCACAGCACGAGCGTCGCGCCATCCATGAAGAAGTACAGTCCCCACTCACGCCAGAGCCTGCTCAAAAACTGGAAATCGGATTCCCGGCACTGGCGGATATAGTCCCGCTTCGGATAAATCCCCCTGAACCCGGGTGCGGCCAGGCGCAGGTCGTAGCGGAACGGATAGCGCTTTTCCTTCAGGATCGATTCCGTGATCTCGACGACATTCTGGTTCTGGAAGATGCGGTTCTCACGGTTGAGCGTGGCGAGCCACAGCCAGGGGCGCACGGTCAACTGGTAATACACGTGACGGTCGTCCGCGCCCGTGCAGCGCACCCCGGTAATGAGGCCAGTAATCTCGCGCGTGCCTGCGCCAATGTTCGCGCTGCCCAACCCGCCTGGCAAGCCAGGAACGAACGTTCCCTTGCCCTCGTACTCGATCGATATGGCGAGTTCCTTGCCGACCAGGGCTTCGGGGGAAACGAGTTCCCTGGCCTGCCAGACCCGAAAGGTTTCGCTTTCGACCGTCATCACCTCCACCGTATATTCGTAGAGCTTGCCGAGTTTTTCGGTGCCCACCAGCCGGGT
>NZ_JAWRXB010000376.1:0-277 GCF_046535245.1 Paraburkholderia sp. SIMBA_030 | reverse complement strand
CGGAACAATGGCATCGTCATGTCGGGCCGTTATCTGCGTGAGCCGGCATGGACACCAAGCGAGCAGTTCAAGCAATACCGGCTTGACCAGAAGCAACGGTCTACCGTTGAGCCTTGCACGCTCGGCAGTGTTATTTCCTTGAACGAAAGCTACATGGACGTCGTGGACTGGGCCTACCAGAAGGTTGGGCCGCCAGAGATTATTTGGGCCTTTGTGATGCTCTTTCCACCACTGTCTGCAATGCGAGCAGATTGGATTTTCATTAGAGACCCATGGC
>NZ_JAWRXB010000375.1:0-277 GCF_046535245.1 Paraburkholderia sp. SIMBA_030 | reverse complement strand
CCACGGACGGCGTGGGCACCAAGGTTGCCATCGCACAGGCCATGGACATCCACGACACCATAGGTTTCGACCTCGTGGGCATGGTGGTCGATGACATCGTCGTGGTGGGTGCCGAGCCGCTCTACATGACTGACTACATCGCTTGCGGCAAGGTTGTTCCGGAGCGCATCGCTGACATCGTCCGTGGTATCGCTGCGGCTTGTTCCGTTGCGGGTACTGCCCTTGTGGGCGGCGAAACCGCCGAGCACCCGGGCCTTCTGGGTGAGCACGAATACGA
>NZ_JAWRXB010000374.1:0-277 GCF_046535245.1 Paraburkholderia sp. SIMBA_030 | reverse complement strand
CAGTACAACTGCTCGTCTATTTTGTAGTCTAACGCCTGCAGTTCGGAATAGATCGCCTCGGCTACAAGATCGTCACTAGCATAGAACGGCTTATTCGTCGCAACTGTCACCTCAAGCACGCGATTATCCAGACCAACAGCAACGTAGATCATGCTTCTCATTATCGAGTCGATGCTAGCATCGAACAAAGCAATGTAATAAATTGAATTATCATACAAATCGACGACCTTTAACGGCTCCGCACCCCCACCCAAGGACGGAGCGACTTCCGAGATGC
>NZ_JAWRXB010000373.1:0-277 GCF_046535245.1 Paraburkholderia sp. SIMBA_030 | reverse complement strand
AGAGAACGGGTCGCCACCGCGATTAAGATACCCTAACGCATCCCCAATATCATCTTTGTAGTTTACGCCCACCAAGTTAACACCGCGCTCTTCTAGCTTCATCAAAAAAGGATGCTCAATGATACAAGTTGGACACCAAGAGCCCCAAATATTCATGAGGAATGGCTTATCTGGCAAGTTGTCATTGGTCATGATACGACTGGTATCTGATAATAATGGCAACTCAAAGGCAGGTACTGGACGCTCAAGTGCTGTATTGGTCACGATATCAGTCGGC
>NZ_JAWRXB010000372.1:0-277 GCF_046535245.1 Paraburkholderia sp. SIMBA_030 | reverse complement strand
CCCCGGGACTTGTTGCCGGAGAAAACACGTTCCAAGTACAAGCCCAGCGGTTTGTGCAGGAGGATCAGGGCCACCAACAGGACCCCGATCTGGGTGATGAATGACGCGATACTAAAAGCCACGTGCTGTCACCACTTTTCCGGGTTAAGCAGCACGGCCAGAAGGTATACGGCCATGGCCAATCCGGCAATGAACAAGCACACCCACATGATGGCGTCCACGTTCATTGACCACTCACCGGGCCATCGCCGTCGACCATTTTGCCCAAGAGGTGGGC
>NZ_JAWRXB010000371.1:0-277 GCF_046535245.1 Paraburkholderia sp. SIMBA_030 | reverse complement strand
CTCGGTTACCAGCATCTGAGCGCGCCGGATGCATCCAATGCAGGGTATTTCGGCACGGCGGCCGCCCCCGGACTTCCTGCCGGTGCGACGCTGCCGACCAGCGTGAATCATGAATGGCTTGGCGCAATCTGGCAGACGACACCAGCACTCGCGGTGACAGGCGCCGTCTATCACGCGAACGCCAATCATGGCAACGGTAACGGGACGTTGTACACGTTGGGTGCAAACTATTCGCTGTCCAAGCGCACGCTCCTTTACAGCGAACTAGCCTACCTCC
>NZ_JAWRXB010000370.1:0-277 GCF_046535245.1 Paraburkholderia sp. SIMBA_030 | reverse complement strand
ACTGGAGAAATTGAAAAATCTACTGTCTGTGCAGAAGCTCCTGTAATATTGATATAGTCATCAAAATAAAATACTGAGGTCAGATTAGAATTAATAGCAGCATTGATTAGAGAATACTCATTATTATTTACGATGGCTTTTAAAAACAGAGTATTAGAGGCACTAGCATTAGCAAAGTTTCCTACCAGCCTCACCTGAAGTTTATAAACACCGGGTTGTAAAGTTATCTGATCCGTTGTTCTGGCTACAGAGCCCTGTCCTGCAGTAGCACCTACAT
>NZ_JAWRXB010000369.1:0-277 GCF_046535245.1 Paraburkholderia sp. SIMBA_030 | reverse complement strand
ATCAACTACCAGTCTGACGAGTCCGCCGCGCAAAGTGTGCTGGAGCAAGTCCGCGCACTGGGCGCCCAGGCCATTGCGGTGCGCGCTGATGTCAGCATCGAAGATGAAGTGATCGCCATGTTCCGCCGCGTGGACGCCGAACTGGGCCGGGTCACGGCACTGGTGAACAACGCCGGCACCGTCGGGCACAAGTCCCGGGTCGACGAAATGTCCGAGTTCCGCATTCTCAAAATTCTCAAGACCAACGTCCTGGCGCCGATCCTCTGCGCCAAGCACG
>NZ_JAWRXB010000063.1:0-1114 GCF_046535245.1 Paraburkholderia sp. SIMBA_030 | reverse complement strand
CGCAGTTCGACGAGCGGCCGTTCCTGAAGCGCCTCGGCATGACCGACTGGCTGTTCGCCCTCGCGATGGTTGCGGGCGCGGGCTTCGCGCTGTCGCGCTATCACCCGTTCATGAACTACTACGACAAACTGGTGCTGGTGTGCGCAGTGCCGGTGTTCGTCGTGCTCGGCTGGCGCTGGAAGCCGGTGCGCCCGCTGATGATGGGCATCGCCGCGCTGTCGCTGCTGGCGATCCAGTTCTATCACGGCGATCTGATACGCGCGGATAACGCGTTCTTCCTGAAGTATTTCCTGTCGAGCCAGTCCGCGATTCTGTGGATGAGCGCGCTGTTCGTATTCGCCACGGTGTTCTACTGGATCGGTTTGCTGTCGCGCTCGCCGAGCGGCGCCGCAATCGGCTCGAAGATGACCTGGGCCGCGGTGCTGATGGGCTTCGTCGGCCTGATGGTGCGCTGGTACGAGTCGTACCTGATCGGCGCGGACGTCGGCCATATTCCAATCTCGAACCTGTATGAAGTGTTCGTGCTGTTCAGCCTGATCACCGCGCTGTTCTACCTGTACTACGAGCAGCACTACCACACCCGCGCGCTCGGCGCATTCGTGCTGCTGGTGATCAGCGCGGCCGTGGGCTTCCTGATGTGGTACTCGGTCGCGCGCGACGCGCAGCAGATCCAGCCGCTGGTGCCGGCGCTGCAAAGCTGGTGGATGAAGATCCACGTGCCGGCGAACTTCATCGGCTATGGCAGTTTCGCGCTGTCGGCGATGGTCGGCGTCGCGTATCTGATGAAAGCGCGCGGCGTGCTGGCCGATCGCCTGCCGGCGCTCGACGTGCTCGACGACGTGATGTACAAGTCGATCGCCGTCGGCTTCGCGTTCTTCACGATCGCGACGATCCTCGGCGCGCTGTGGGCCGCCGAAGCGTGGGGCGGCTACTGGAGCTGGGACCCGAAGGAGACGTGGGCGCTGATCGTCTGGCTGAACTACGCGGCGTGGCTGCATATGCGCCTGATGAAGGGCCTGCGCGGCGCGATGGCGGCCTGGTGGGCGCTGACCGGCCTGCTGGTGACGACCTTCGCGTTCCTCGGCGTGAACATGTTCCTGTCGGGGCTGCATAG
>NZ_JAWRXB010000368.1:0-277 GCF_046535245.1 Paraburkholderia sp. SIMBA_030 | reverse complement strand
GGCGGGCGCGGCGCGACGACGACGTTCACGCAGCGCGACATCGGCGACGTGCTGGTGACGTTCGAAAACGAAGTGTCGCTGATCGACACGGGCGTGGGCGCCGGCAGCTTCGCGGCCGTGTATCCGTCGATGAGCATTCTCGCCGAGCCGCCCGTCACGATCGTCGACAAGGTGGTCGACAAGCGCGGCACGCGCAAGGAAGCGCAGGCGTATCTCGACTATCTGTACACGGCGCCCGCGCAGGAGATCATCGCGCAGCATCACTTGCGTCCGCGTG
>NZ_JAWRXB010000367.1:0-277 GCF_046535245.1 Paraburkholderia sp. SIMBA_030 | reverse complement strand
CACACTTCCGATACGGCCGGTGCGAATTCCGCTTCGGAATATTGAACGACCCGACGATCAGGAGACGTTAAATGCAAAGGGAAATATCCGCAGACTTTCCGTTTGGGCTCAAGCGAGTTCGCGTGCATGACGCGGAAATGGCGTACGTCGACATTGGGGAAGGCGATCCGATCGTCTTCCTGCACGGCAATCCAACCTCCTCCTATACATGGCGAAACGTCATCCCGCATGCGCAGGCGCTCGGGCGCTGTTTTGCGCCCGACCTGATCGGAATGGG
>NZ_JAWRXB010000366.1:0-277 GCF_046535245.1 Paraburkholderia sp. SIMBA_030 | reverse complement strand
AACACGACGACGCCTGCCTGCGTAACGAGCGCATCGGCATCGTCGTAGATGCGCCAGAGACCCCCGTCGTCATCCCGCTCGATGCGCCCGACGGACACGCCATAACGCACGTCGATCTGCGCGCCCGGCAGCGCGCGCGCGGCGGCGATCTGCGCGCGGCACAGCGAAGCCGGATCGATTGCGCCGCCCAGCGGATAAAACCAGCCGCCCTGCGCGAGCGGCGTGCCGGCGATCGCTTCGGCTTCGGCTTGCGAAACGCCGCGCACGAATTGATCGG
>NZ_JAWRXB010000365.1:0-278 GCF_046535245.1 Paraburkholderia sp. SIMBA_030 | reverse complement strand
CTCCGCCGCACTCGGTGCCGGTATTCAGTGGTAATGATCCATTAAGTTAGTGTGACTAAGGGCAAACGCCAAATTGCCTGATGCGCTACGCTTATCAGGCCTACGAAAATCTTGCAATGTATTGAATTTTCATGATTTTGTAGGCCGGATAAGGCGTTCACGCCGCATCCGGCATGAACAAAGCGCATTTTGTCAGCAATCTAACCCTCTTCTTTTAAAGAGGGTATTGATCACTCTGCCACTTTTTTCTTCGCCGCACGCTTCGCTTTGGTCGCTGC
>NZ_JAWRXB010000364.1:0-278 GCF_046535245.1 Paraburkholderia sp. SIMBA_030 | reverse complement strand
GATCGCGACAATCCAACCCCTTAAATTTGAGTTAAACGCTCATCTTATCAACAAGCTGTTTAGCCGGGTGACTTTGGGGTTTGCGCGGCGCGAGTGGGGTAAGACAATGCGTGGGCAGACCAAGGCTCTCATCTTCAAGACCAACCTTCTGACCGGCGCCGCCGCCATCGGCCTCGTAGCCGCCATGCCGGCGCAGGCCCAGGACGCGACGGCATTGGCGCCGATCACCATCCAGGGGCAGGCCGGAGCGGCAAATTCCGAGGCGACGGCGACCAGCC
>NZ_JAWRXB010000363.1:0-278 GCF_046535245.1 Paraburkholderia sp. SIMBA_030 | reverse complement strand
ATGGCGATGTAGGGTTCACTCTCCCCAATAGCCCGGGTGGCGGCTGGGCTGTCGAACTGGCGACTGACCAACCCGATCGGAGCGACGAAGACATCTGGGATGCGCAAACCTACGTTCTCGCACCGCGCAGTCTGGTAGTGCTGTCGCCCCGCGCATAATCCGCCGGGCCGTTGCTCCTCACGCTTACTTGCTCGAAGACGCTATCGAGCATTTCGGCGGCTCGGATCCAACGCAGCACACCGCCCTTGATTAGCAGGCAGCGCGCCTACGCGCCACAG
>NZ_JAWRXB010000062.1:0-1184 GCF_046535245.1 Paraburkholderia sp. SIMBA_030 | reverse complement strand
ACCGAAACGACCGACGGATTCCATCTCGTCATCGATGCGCTGAAACTGAACGACATCCACACCATCTTTGGACTGGTCGGCATTCCCATCACCGACCTGGCGCGCCTTGCCCAGGCGGAGGGAATGCGTTTCATCGGCTTTCGTCACGAACAGCACGCGGGCAACGCAGCGGCCATCGCCGGTTTCATGACGCAGAAGCCGGGCATCTGCCTGACGGTGTCGGCGCCGGGCTTTCTGAACGGCCTGACGGCGCTCGCCAACGCGACTACCAACTGCTTCCCGATGATCCTGATCAGCGGCTCGAGCGAGCGCGAGATCGTCGATCTGCAGCAGGGCGATTACGAAGAAATGGATCAGTTGAATGCGGCCAGGCCGTACGCGAAGGCCGCCTATCGCGTGCTGCATGCGCAAGACATCGGCATCGGCGTGGCGCGTGCGATCCGTGCGGCGGTGTCGGGCCGTCCGGGTGGCGTGTATCTGGACTTGCCGGCCAGGCTGCTCGCGCAAACGCTGGATGCCGTGAAGGCGCAGCAGTCGCTGGTGCGCGTGGTCGATGCCGCGCCGCGTCAGTTGCCGGCGCCGGAATCGGTCAAGCGTGCGATCGATGTGCTGAAGAGCGCCAGGCGTCCGCTGATTCTGCTCGGCAAGGGGGCGGCGTACGCGCAGGCTGACGCCGAGATCCGCGCGTTCGTCGAGCAAAGCGGCATTCCGTATCTGCCGATGTCGATGGCCAAGGGCCTGCTGCCCGATACGCACGAGCAATCGGCGTCGGCGGCGCGCTCGTTCGTGCTGCAGGAAGCCGACGTCGTCGTGCTGATCGGCGCGCGGCTGAACTGGCTGCTGTCGCACGGCAAGGGCAAAACGTGGGGCGCGGCGCCGAAGCAGTTCGTCCAGGTCGATATTTCGCCGACCGAAATCGACAGCAACGTCGCGATTGCCGCGCCGGTGATCGGCGATATCGGCTCGTGCGTGGCGGCACTGCGCGCAGGCCTCGATGCGAGCTTCGCGAAGCCGGGCGCTGAGTGGACCGGCGCGATCGCCGAGCGCAAGAACAGGAATCTCGCCAGGATGGCCGCCACGCTCGACAAGAACCCGTCGCCGATGAATTTCCACAGCGCCTTGCGCGCGATCCGCGATGTGCTGAAGACGCGCCCGGACATCAACGTCGTCAACGAAGGCGCGAA
>NZ_JAWRXB010000362.1:0-278 GCF_046535245.1 Paraburkholderia sp. SIMBA_030 | reverse complement strand
GATGATTTTTGGCAACATGCTGCCGGGCGGGAAATGCCCTTCCTGCATATAGCGGGTCATGGTGGCAATATCCACCCGATCGAGCGCCTGCTGCTGCGGTTTGCCAAAGTGAATACACACTTTTTCGACGCCAGTGGTGATCACAAGAATGTCGGCGTGAATTTCACGGGCCAGCAGCGCGGTAGAGGGATCTTTGTCGATAACCGCGTCCACGCTTTGGTAATCTCCCGCGTCAGTACGCACTACCGGAATTCCACCGCCGCCCGCGCCAATTACGA
>NZ_JAWRXB010000361.1:0-278 GCF_046535245.1 Paraburkholderia sp. SIMBA_030 | reverse complement strand
CCAGGGCGACGACGGCGATTACGAACATCACGGGCCAACCGAAGGCCGGAATGAGCGGGATACCAATGAGAGCGGCGATGGAGCCACCGATGGGAACACCGGACATCATGAGCGTGGCGATGGTGGACCGCCATTTTTCCGGAACGAGCTCGGCTACGAGGGCGTTGGCCGAGGGCACCAGGCCGCCCAAGCCGATGCCCGCCAGCAGCCGTAGGCCGCCGAAGACCGCGGCATTCGGAGCGAAGGCACAAAGAATGGTGAAGGCGGAAAAGATCGCG
>NZ_JAWRXB010000360.1:0-278 GCF_046535245.1 Paraburkholderia sp. SIMBA_030 | reverse complement strand
ACGGCAAGCGGTTCAACTGTGTCGTTGACAACAAGGGCGTCGTCCGATCGGTCCAGCCGATCTAGCCTTCCCAGGCAGCATTTGGCTGTGCGGCCGGCAATTCGCGAAAGCAACGATGCCAGCGCCCTGAACCAATCTGGCCGCTTCACCTACCTGCAAACTTCGGATCACCTGAAGCCCAGCGCCCTCTCCAGGGCAGCGTTGCTTCGCGACCGCTCGTTCATCTGTTCGGAGAACATCGGCGCGGGCCTTTCATCGAACCCATGCCTTTGTGGTTC
>NZ_JAWRXB010000359.1:0-278 GCF_046535245.1 Paraburkholderia sp. SIMBA_030 | reverse complement strand
GCCTGGCCGAAGCGGCGGCGATGACCGTGAGCACGTCGTTTATCGGCGACTATTTTACGGGCGCGAAGCGCGACCGCTACGCGGCGTTGCAGGTCACGGTGGCCTCGACTTCGGCGTTCGTCTTCAATCTGATGGGCGGCGTGCTGGGCGCGTATGGCTGGCGTGCGCCGTTCGTCGCGTATGCACTGCCGTTGCTGCTCGCGCCGCTCGTGCAGATTTTTATCTGGGACACGCAGGGCGGCCGCGATCTGCGCGAAGCCCACGCGCATGCCGCCGAC
>NZ_JAWRXB010000358.1:0-278 GCF_046535245.1 Paraburkholderia sp. SIMBA_030 | reverse complement strand
GAGTTGCTCACGTACGAAGGGCTCGGCCTGTGCGCGGAAGGCGAAGGCGCAAAGCTCGTCAACGATGACGACAACACGTATGGCGGCAAATGGGTTGTCAATCCGTCGGGCGGTCTGCTGTCGAAGGGGCATCCGTTGGGCGCGACGGGTCTTGCGCAGTGCTTCGAACTCACGAAGCAGTTGCGCGGCAAGGCGGATGCGCGGCAGGTCGAAGGCGCGCGCGTCGCGCTCGCGCACAACGTCGGGCTCGGCGGCGCGTGTGTCGTGACTGTCTATAA
>NZ_JAWRXB010000061.1:0-1277 GCF_046535245.1 Paraburkholderia sp. SIMBA_030 | reverse complement strand
ACGGCGTTTCGGGTTCCTGCTTCGCCGTAAACTTGTACTGCGCCGATTCGAGTTGACGGTCAGGCCAGCCACCACCAGACTTTCCATCGCCAAAGCGCAGAAACCAGTAGGTCTCGCCTGCAACACGCACTCCCCTGCCGTCGCAGTCGGTGTCCTTCTCGACTATGCGGGTACGCTGCGACATCCCGCTGGGGACAACGTAATCCCCCACCTTATGCTTCGGCGGAGTAATTGGAATCGGCAACTCAGGGGCGACGGCAGCGCCGTCGCGCCAGCGTTCAGGAAGCTCGCCATCGCGCGCCAGTTCCTTCAGGCGGGTTTGTGTTTGTCGGGAAAACGGAAAATTCGCGCGAGGTAGTCTATATCTCTTCTGTCCGGTTTCGGCTGGTCACGCCGGTGGTACGAAATGATGGTGCGAAATTCGAACGGCGGCAACGCGGTCTCTGAAGTTCTAAAGACGAGAACGCCGCGCTTCACGAAAGTGCCGCAGACTCGATCAATACAGGCATCGCTTCAATTTCTCAAGGGGTAGATGGAAGTCGAAGAACTGGCGCCGCCATTCCCGCGATACGACGATTTCAGGCAGATTGCTGATCTATAGCAGGGAAAGCGCCGACATTCGATTCAAACGCGTGACGCCATTCGCGCGGGTACTGCATTCTGGCGCGCTCTGGACTATGTTTGAGCTATGCCTGCTCCTGAGAGAAATCGACAATGGATCTGCTGCGCCGGCTGTTCCATCGCGATCGAGTCCACGTCTCATCGACGGATGCCGCGCGTATCGATGAAGCGATCGGACGCATTCTCGCCATTCATCCGCGACTGAAACTGGCGAGCCGTTACCGCCAGCGTCTGAAGCGGCCCATTGCCGTCACGCTTCAATACACAGACGAATTGATGGCCTCTTTGCCCGCCACGTTTGACGCCAATGTCGATGCGTGGTCCAGCAATCCCTGCCTGCGCGCTTTTTTCGCGACGCCGGCCGATATCGTCGACACATTCGGCCGCTCCGAGGACGTGCGCGCGTTTTTCGAGTTGAATCCCGACGTCGCCGATGTCCACGGAACGCTCGGGATGGCATTGACCGAGCGTCACGTGCTGGGCGTCGCGCTGGAAGGCGACACGCTGCGTCACGACGTTGTCCAGACGACCTTGTGTTTCAGAGATCATCGCGTGAGGATGTGCGGACGAACGGAATCGGCGCTGCGCGATGAGATCGTGTGCCGGCTGATCGATCAGCTGGCGCTCGAAGGGCTGTCCCGGCTCGCGACCGATCG
>NZ_JAWRXB010000357.1:0-278 GCF_046535245.1 Paraburkholderia sp. SIMBA_030 | reverse complement strand
ATGTGGCTGGCGTTGCCTGTCACCATCCTCAATCTGGCGCTCGCCGTGCCGATCGCGTTCCGCGTCCGGCTGATGCGGCGCCAGCGCCTGCTGACGACGATCCTGGTGCTGCCGATCACGCTTGGCACGGTCTTTGTCGCCGATGGTCTCTTGACGTTTCTCGGCCCGCGCGGCTGGTTCAATCAGACGCTGCTGCTGATCGGCATTCTCGATGCGCCAGTGAAGCTGACCAACAATTATTGGGGCGTCTTTGCCTCGCTGCTGATCACCGGCTTTCC
>NZ_JAWRXB010000356.1:0-278 GCF_046535245.1 Paraburkholderia sp. SIMBA_030 | reverse complement strand
ACCGACATCGATAGCGTACTTTGCCACATTGGTCGAGATACCAGTGAGTGCGCCACCTGCCAGTAGACAAACGAAAGGCACCAGCCAAGTGGTTTTGTGAGAAGTTTTTTGTTTGAGCGAATCATTCATCGACTATCCTATTGGATGACGAATTTTCTTAATCATGTTTGATGGCTTTTATAATAACGTATAACAGCACCCTAATAGCTACTGGCGCAAAATGGTAGCAGGTAAGCTTCCTACAGCGACGGCTGCTGCATCAATTGCTCCAGCAAGAT
>NZ_JAWRXB010000355.1:0-278 GCF_046535245.1 Paraburkholderia sp. SIMBA_030 | reverse complement strand
CGTGATTCTCGTTGACGGGTTTCTGGCACACGGCATGCCTGCGCAGCTGGGTAACGCCGCCTTTTACGAAGCCTGCCATGCCCGACTCAACGGCGATGGGTTGCTGGTCGCCAACTTTGTCGAAGACGATCCCCACATTCCCTTTTACCTGGAGCAGGTGCGTTCCGTGTTCGGCAAGTCGCTCTCCATTTTCGTGGGCGAGGACAGTTGCAACTACACACTGTTTGCCTGGAAAGGCGCAACGAGACTACCGTCCCGGGATACGCTGCTTGCGCGAG
>NZ_JAWRXB010000354.1:0-278 GCF_046535245.1 Paraburkholderia sp. SIMBA_030 | reverse complement strand
CAATAGGCACGATCTCCACGGGCGCATCCAGCATCGCCACGCCGCATTTGCTGAGCTTCGCGATGTTCTCTTCTTTGAATATCAGGTCCCAGGAGTCCACCGGCGCGTTCGTACCCAGCAGTTGCCGGACCTTGACCTGGTCATAGCCAATGCCCGTCGTGCCCCACATGTAGGGAACGGCGTAGCGGTTGCCCGGGTCGTTGCCTTGCTGTTTTTCCAGGATTTCCGGGGCCAGGTGCGTCCAGTTGCCCAGGCGTTCACGGTCTAGCGCCTGTATC
>NZ_JAWRXB010000353.1:0-278 GCF_046535245.1 Paraburkholderia sp. SIMBA_030 | reverse complement strand
GAATGGCTCGGGCCGTTCGTCGAGCAATGGCGGCTGCGCCATCCGCACGTGAAGTTCGAGCTGCAGGGCGAACCGCCCGCCGACCTGAGCCTCGACGACACCGTTGCGGTCGGCCAGATCCTCACCATTCTGCTCGACAACGCCGCGCGCGCGAGCCGCGACTTCGTTTCGCTGCGCGCGTATCCGTCGCCGCGCCTGAACGACTTTATCGATTTTGAAGTCTGCGACGCGGGGCCGGGCATTCCGGCTTCACTGCGCGCCTCGCTGGGCGCCGCGCC
>NZ_JAWRXB010000352.1:0-278 GCF_046535245.1 Paraburkholderia sp. SIMBA_030 | reverse complement strand
CTTCGAGTCCGTTGATCGCTTCGACGACATCGAATCCGAGCTGACCGAGCATATCGATCGCGACAGCACGGTTCACCGCGACGTCATCCACAACGAGAATGAGCTTGCGCGGTCCCTTGTAGCCGCTGACCGCCTGCTCGGGCGGGATGGCAGTCGACTGATGCGCCACTACCTGCACATTTAACTCGAAGGAAAACGCACTGCCGGCGCCGTGGCGGCTGTCGACGCGGATGTCGCCGCCCATCAGGCGCAAGAGCTGCCGGCTGATGGTGAGGCCC
>NZ_JAWRXB010000060.1:0-1376 GCF_046535245.1 Paraburkholderia sp. SIMBA_030 | reverse complement strand
TTGGGGGTGACCCGCTTCAGTGGACGGTTACGTAGTTGAATTGTGCCCGGGTGAGGGTCCTCCCTTTGATGTGACGTTGCGGGTTGTCCACGGCCGGACGGCGGGTCGCCTGTTACGACCATGACGCTGGCCGGCGGTGGGCAACCCGCATGCGGGCGAGGTCTGTTTTTTCGCGACATGCATCCGTTCGTAAATCATCGGCGAGCGATAGCCGATGCCGCTGTGAAGGCGATGCGGGTTGTACCAGCCTTCGATGAAGGAGAACAACGCTTGTCGGGCTTGTTCATGTGTATCGAATCGGGTGCGCGCGAGCAGTTCACATTCAAGCGTGGCGAAGAAGGCCTCGCACATGGCGTTATCGAAGCAGTCGCCCACTGTGCCCATGGACGGACGCACGCCCGCCTCGCGGCAACGCCGCCCGAAGGCAAGCGAAGTGTATTGACAACCTTGGTCCGAGTGGTGAATCACCCCGTTGGGATGGCGTTGTCCCAGCGCCATGTCCAGGGCCTGCAGCATCAGTCCGGTGCGCAGATGGTTGGCCATCGCCCAGCCCACCACACGCCGGCTGAACACGTCCAGTACCACGGCAAGGTACAGAAACCCGACGCGGGTCGGCACATAGGTCGCGTCCGCTACCCACAACTGATTCGGCGCGTCGGCGTTGAAGTGCCGCTGCACCAGGTCCGGCGCCGGCCGCGCATCGGGCTGCCGCTGCGTAGTACTGAACCAGCGACGCCGGCTCACGCCGCGCAGCCCTGTGATGCGCATCAGGCGCGCAACCCGCTTGCGCCCGACGTGGATACCCTGTTCGATGAGCTCCGCATGAATGCGCGGCATCCCGTAGGTACCGCGTGAGCGCGTATAGATCGCACGGATGCGTGAGAGCAGATCCGCATCGCTACGCGCATGCGCAGACGGTTTGCGCTCGAGCCAGGCGTAGAAGCCGCTGGCGGAGACCTCTAGCAGCCGCGCCATGGTAACAACCGGCCAGACGGCCTGATTCGCTTTCATGAACTCGAACCCTTGTCGGGCACGGTCCCGGTCTCCCGGGCGAACCAGGCCGCGGCTTTTGACAATATGTCTCGCTCAAGCTTGAGTTGCCGGTTCTCGCGACGCAACCGCGTCAGTTCCTCGCGCTCCGCCGTGGTCAGTCCGTCGTGACGCTTACCCGAATCGCGATCGGCCTGTGCGACCCAGTTGTAGATGGTCTGCGCGGTCGGCTCGAACTCCGTCGCGAGTTCCTCAGGCTTACGTCCGGCACGCACCAGTTCAACCATTTGTGCCCGGAATTCCGCCGGGTACGGGGTGCGATGTCTCTGCATGATGGACACCTCCTGTTCCAAAGAATAGGTGTCCACGAAACCGGGTCAACTCCA